>CAMBWO010000344.1 GCA_945871285.1 Pseudorhodobacter antarcticus
TTGCCGCGACGAGCGAGGCGAGTGCTGCGCGCTACCGCGACGCTTATGGCTTTGCCCGGTCCACTGCCGATTGGCGGGTGCTGGTGGCGGATCCGGATGTCGAGGCTGTCGTGATTGCTTCGCCGCAGGAAACCCACCGCGAGATTGCCTTGGCGGCCTTTGCGGCGGGCAAGCCGGTGCTGTGTGAAAAGCCGCTGGGCGCGTCCTTGGAGGATGCCGAGGCGATGGTGGCGGCGGCGCAAGCGGCGGGTGTCGCCAATATGGTCGGGTTCAACTATATCCGCACCCCGGCCTCGCAATATGCCAGGCGTCTGGTGCAAAGCGGGGCCTTGGGGCAGATTCTGTGGTTTCGCGGCGAGCATACCGAGGATTTTGACGCGGACCCGGCGCGGCCAGCCTCGTGGCGCAACTTTGGTCAGGCCAATGGCACGATGGGCGATTTGGCCCCGCATATGGTGAACGCGGCGCTGGCGCTGATCGGGCCGATTGTGCGGCTGACGGCGGATATTGGCACGTTTCACGCGGGGCGGCCCGGCGCGGGTGGGGCAGAGGTCAATGACGACATCGGCCAGTTCCTGTGCCGGTTTCGCAATGGCGCGATGGGGCATCTGAGTTTCAGCCGGGTGGCGCTGGGGCGTAAGATGGGCTATGCCTATGAAATCACAGGCACAAAGGGAGCGGTGCGGTTTGATCAGGAGGATCAGAACGCGCTTTGGCTGTATAAGGCCGAGGGGCCGGAGGCCGAGCGCGGGTTTCGCAAGATTTTGACCGGACCGGCCCATCCCGATTATCTGCCCTTCAGTCAGGGGCCCGGCCACGGCACCGGCTATAATGACCAGATCATCATCGAGGCGCGCGATTTCCTGCACGCCATCGCCACGAAAACGCCGGTCTGGCCGACCTTTGCTGACGGTCTGGCCGTGACCCGCATCATCACCGCCGCCCGCGACAGCGCGGCCAGCGGCGCCTGGATAAATTTGGAGTGACCATGATCCGCATTGGCAATGCCCCCTGTTCCTGGGGTGTGGAATTCGCAGACGACCCCCGCAACCCAAGCTGGCGCCGCGTGCTGAGCGATTGCGCCGCTGCGGGCTACAAGGGGATCGAGCTTGGGCCTATTGGGTTCATGCCCGAGGACCCGGCCATTTTGGGCGCGGCGCTGGCCGAAAATGACCTGACGCTGATTGGCGGCGTGGTGTTCCGCCCGTTCCATGACCCGGCCGCCTGGGATGAGGTGTGGGATGCCGCCCAGCGCACCTGCCGGGCGCTGGTGGCCCATGGCGCGCAGCATCTGGTGTTGATCGACAGCATCTCGCCCCGGCGGGCGCCGACGGCTGGCCGGGCGGGTGAGGCCGAGCAGATGGACGCTGCGGAATGGCAGGCGTTTACCGACCGCATCCGCGCTGTGGCGCAACTGGGCGTGGATCATGGGTTGACGGTCGGCATTCATGCCCATGCCGCCGGTTTCATCGACTTTGAGCCCGAGTTGGAGCGGTTGTTGGCGGAAACCGACGAGGCACTGCTGAAGATCTGCTTTGACACGGGGCATCATTCCTATGCGGGGTTTGACCCCGTGGCCTTCATGAAACGGCATATCGGGCGGATATCCTATATGCATTTCAAGGACATCGACCCCGTGGTCAAGGCGCGGGCCGTGGCGAACCGGACCGGGTTTTATGATGCCTGCGGTCAGGGGATATTCTGCAATCTGGGCAAGGGTGACGTCGATTTCGCCGCGGTGCGCGACCTGCTGGTGGGTGCGGGTTTTGAGGGCTGGTGCACGGTGGAACAGGATTGCGACCCCGCCGGTGCGACTTCGCCGGTGGATGACGCCCGCGCCAACCGCGACTATCTTTCCTCCATCGGGTTCTAGAAAGGGCACATCATGGCACGTCTGAATTGGGGCATGATCGGCGGCGGCGAGGGCAGTCAGATCGGGCCGGCGCATCGTCTGGCGGCGGGTCTGGATGCATTGTTCACCTTTGCAGCAGGGGCGTTGGACCATGATCCGGCGGCGGGCCGCGACTTTGGCCAGCGGTTGGGGTTGGCGGCGGACCGGTCCTATGGCGATTGGCGCGAGATGCTGGAGGGCGAGCGGACCCGTGCGGACCGGGTGGATCTGGTGACGGTGGCGACGCCGAACGCGACGCATTACGAGATTTCCAAGGCGTTTCTGGAAGCCGGGTTCAACGTGCTGTGCGAAAAGCCGATGACGGTGACCGAGGCTGAGGCAGAGGATCTGGTTCGCACGGCGCGGGCGGCGGGCAAGATTTGCGCGGTGAACTATGGCTATACCGGCTATGCGCTGGTGCGGCATATGCGGGCTATGGTGGCGCGGGGCGATATTGGCGGCGTGCGGCTGGTGGTGGCCGAGTTTGCCCATGGCCACCATGCCAATGCGGCGGATGCGGATAACCCGCGCGTCCGGTGGCGCTATGACCCCGCACAGGCCGGGGCCTCGGCGCAGTTCGCCGATTGCGGGATTCATGCGTTGCATATGGCCAGTTTCGTGACGGGGCAAGAAGTGGCGCGGCTGTCTGCCGATTTTGCGTCCTGCCTTCCGGTGCGGACGCTGGAGGATGACGCGCAGGTCAATTTTCGGATGGATGGCGGGACGGTGGGGCGGTTGTGGACATCCTCGGTTGCCATCGGGCGGCAGCATGGGTTGACCTTGCAGGTGTTTGGCGAGACGGGCGGATTGCGCTGGGCGCAGGAGCAGCCCAACCAGTTGCACTATATGCCGCTGGGCCAGAGGTTGCAGATCATCGAGCGGGGCGAGGGGAACTTGTCGCCCGAGGCTGACCGGGCGTCACGCGTGACGGTGGGCCATGCCGAGGGGATGCCGCTGGCCTTTGGCAACATCTACCGCGATCTGGCCGAGGGGATTGCGGCGGCACGGGAGGGGCGTGCGCCTGACCCGGCCATTTCGCTGTATCCAGTGGCGGAGGATGGGCTGCGGTCGATTGCGGCGATCCATGCGGCGGTGGCTTCGGCGGGGCAAGATGGCGCGTGGGTCGATGCGCGGCCCAGGATGTTCCGCTAAGGCGCAACCAAGACTTTTCGAAAAGTTTTGCAAATTTCTTGAAGAAATTTGGGGCGTCGGATGGGGGATGTCAACCTTCAGGGCAGGGGGCGCAGCGTTCCACGTTCGACGATGTGGCAGGGGAACAGCCGCGCCTCGGGCAGGCGGTCGGGGTCGGCGAAGAGGCCCTGGATCAGGTCGACCGAGCCGCGCACGATGGCCTCGAACGGCTGGTGGATGGTGGTGAGGTTGATGTTGGCCCAAGAGGCCATCGCCATGTCGTTCAGCCCGATGATGCCCACATCCCCCGGCACCGCCAGCCCTGCCTCGGCCACCGCGGTCAGGGCGCCGATGGACAGCACGTCGTCGCCACAAAACCACGCCTCGGGTCGCGGCCGTTGCAGCAGGCGGACCATTTCGGCATGTCCCGCCTCAAAGCTGTAGGCCCCGGCGAAGCTGACGCTGGCATCGGGGGCGGCAGACAGGAAACCCGCCATGCGGTCTTGGGTCGTCGAGGCGTGTTCGGGGCCGCCCATGAAGCCCAATCGAAGATACCCGCGCGCCAGCAGGGTTTGCGCGGCCATCCGACCGGCCGCGTGGTTGTCGATGCCGACGACCGCCACCTCGGGCGCCCTTGTGGCGCGGCCAAAGGCGTGGACCACCGGCACCCCGGCCTGACGAAACGCCAGCGCAAAGCCGTCGGGCAGGTGGGAGGAGGCGACGATCACGCCGTCCACCGAATATTGCCGCAGCAGGCGCACCGACCGGGCCGGATCGGTTTCATCGGTCAGGTTCACCAGCAGGGGGCGCAGGCCGTGGTCTTGCAGGACGCGGGTGAACAGATCGAAAATTTGCAGGAACACCGGGTTGTGAAAGTTGTTGCTGACCAGCCCCACCAACTGAGTCTTGCGGGTGGTCAGGCTGCGGGCCAGCATGTTGGGGCTATAGCCCAGGTCTGCCGCCGCCTGTTCCACCTTGGCCCGCGTCTTGGCTGAGACCGAGGCACCTGCCGTGTAGGCACGCGACACCGCTGCCCGCGACACGCCGGCCCGTTCGGCCACTTCTTTCAACGTCACGGCCATGCGTCACCCCCAGGGGCAGCCTAACGCCCCCAGGGCCGTGACCTCAATAGGTTGCGCGTCCGCCGGACAGATCAAACACCGAGGCTGTGGTAAAGGAATTCTCGGCGGTGGCCAGGAAACAAATCATCGAGGCCGCTTCGCTGAGTTCCAGCATCCGGCCGCGTGGCACCTTGGACAGGATCATCTTGAGGAATTCGGGGTCCTGGCTGAGCGCCATGGTCGTTTTTGCGACGGCGGGGGT
>CAMBWO010000345.1 GCA_945871285.1 Pseudorhodobacter antarcticus
GGAACCGGCCCGGGCGTCGCCATCCGGGTTATCCGCAAGTCTCCCGACGAGATCACGCCCTTTGGCGCTGGGCGCGTCCTGTCGGAAACTACCCAGTTGGATGCGCGGGTGGCCGACATGCCAACCCCCACATCGGGCGATCTGATCCGGATCGGCCTGGAGGACTTCATCCTTCAGGGCGAACCGAAACTGGACCGCGAACGGCTGATCTGGACGCTGAACACGAGGAAGCCATGAAACTGACCATAAGCTTCACCCCCGACCTCGTCGCACTGATGCGCGCCGAAGTGGCGGCGGGCCAAAAGGCAGTCTCCGTCACCATGGCCGAAGCAGGCGCTGGCCTGAAATCCGCTTGGCGGGGTCAGATCAACGGCGCGGGCTTGGGCCAGCGCCTCGCCAAAACCATTCGGTCGCAGACATATCCAAAGGGCCGCAACAGCCTGGACGCGGCCGCATTGGTCTGGTCGAATGCGCCGGTCATCATCGGGGCGCACGACACCGGGCCGCTAATCCGTTCGGGCAATGGTTTCTGGCTAGCTATCCCGCTGCCTGCCGCTGGCAAAGCACTGGGCGGCAAACGCATCACTCCCGCCATGTGGGAGCAAAAGACGGGCCTGCGTCTGCGGTTCGTTTATCGCAGCCGGGGGCCAAGCCTCCTTGTAGCCGACGCCGTTCGGCTGAACACGCGAGGTCAAGCGGCCGTCTCCAAGTCGAAAACCGGGAAAGGTCAGGTCACCGCGCCGATCTTCCTGCTGGTGCGGCAGGTCAAACTGCCCAAGCGGCTTGATCTGATGCGAGATGCCGAAAGGGCGCAGGCGGCCATTCCGGGCAGCATCGTACGCAACTGGGTCGAGGATCACCTCTGATGTCCAGCAAACGCGAACTGGTTCTGTCTGCCCTGCACACCCGGCTGCAGACCCTTGCCGCCCCGGTGCTGCGCGGTGACGTGCTGCCCGAGCGCATTCCGTCAACCGGCCTGATCATCCTGCGCGACGGCAAGCCGGGCGAGCCGGAGGTGACGTTGTCGCCTGTGACCTATTTCTACGAGCATCGGGCCGAGCTGGAGGTGGTGATCCAGGCCGGGACCGGGCGGGATCCCATCTTTGACGCGCTGGCGGCGGATATTGGCACGGCACTGGCCGCTGAACGAACGCTGGGCGGTCTCTGCGATTGGGTCGAGGCGGAAGCGCCCGAGCCGGTCGATCTGCCTATCGAAGGAGCTGCGGCCCTGAAGGCGGCAGTGATCACCGTGGTGCTGCACTACGCCACTCCCGACCCACTGATCTGATTTTTCCCACAAAAGGACACTGACATGGCACGCGCGCAAGGGGCGCGGGCGCAAATGGCGCTTGCGTTCGAGTCTGTTTACGGAACCCCCCCGGGGTCCCGATTTACCCAGATGCCTTTCATCACCTCATCGCTTGCGGCGGAACAGCCGCTGCTGGCCTCTGAGCTTCTGGGCTATGGCCGCGATCCTCGCGCGCCTTTGCTGGATGCGATCACCACGGATGGCGATGTCGACGTGCCGATCGACGCCGTCGGCTTCGGCTTCTGGCTGAAGGCGGCGTTCGGGGCGCCCATGACGGCAGGCACCGTGGCCGCCACTGGTTCGATCACATTTTCTGCGCAGCCCGCTGTTAACTCGACGGTGACGATCAACGGCACGGCCTTCACCTTCGTGGCCTCGGGCGCCACCGGCAACCAGGTGAACATCGGCGCCAACCTCGCCGCCACCATGACGGCCCTGGCCGTAGCGCTGAACGCCAGCGTCGTCCGCCCTGCCGCCCTCGCGCCTGGCCCTCGACCCGACTGATGTGGTTTCCATCGAGAACGATGGCCGCGATCTCGATTTCGCGCTGACCCAGATCGCCGATGGCGAAGCGCGGCGTGTGGAAGCGTCCCGGCGCGACCAGACGGTCTATGGCTTGGCCGAGGGCCCTTCACGGGGCGTCTCAACGGCGGTGCCAGTGGTTTACGGCCCGCCCGATGCAGAAATCCTCGACCTTCCGCAACTGAGCGAGGATGTGCCCGCCTACAGACCGTTGGTGGCCGTCGCGGCTTCACCATGGTATGGTCAGGCCGCAATCTGGCGCAGTGCTTCGATGGACGGGTTCTCGCTGTTCTCAACCGCATCAGTACCCGCCCAGTTCGGCACGCTCGCAGCCGACCTTGCCGTTGGCCCGTCCTGGCGCTTCGATCTGGCGAACGCGCTCCTGGTCGATATCTCGACCGGATCGTTGCAGAGCGTTACCGACGAGCAGTTGTTAGCAGGTGCCAATGCGCTGGCCTTGGAAACCGCTCCCGGTACTTGGGAAGTGCTGCAGTTCGGCCAGGCCACCATCGTCACAACTGGGCGCTGGAAACTGACGAGGCTCCTGCGCGGCCAATCGGGCACCGAGGACGCCGTGGTGCCCTCGGCCCCTATCGGTAGCCGGGTGGTGTTCCTGAATTCTGCCCTTGTGCCGTTGCCGGTGACCGAAACCGAACTGGGCATGCCGTGGAACTGGCGGATCGGTCCCGTGAGCCGGGCGGCAGGCGATCCGATCAATCTGGCGCTGGCCTTCACGCCCCAAGGCAGTGGCCTCCGCCCCTGGAGTCCGGTGCGGATCAAGGGCGTCTGGCAAGGATCGGGCGACATCAACCTGTCATGGCTCCGCAGAACTCGGTCGCTGGCAGGCGACAGCTGGAACTCCCCGGAAGTTCCGCTGGGTGAAGCCTCAGAAAGCTATGACCTTGAGATCCTGAACGGCGGTGGATCGGTGCTCCGATCGGTCACCGGACTGCCTGTGGCCGCGTGGACCTATTCAGCCGCGATGCAGACCGCCGATTTTAGCGGCCTAATCACCAGCCTGCGCCTGCGCGTTTTCCAAAACGGCCAACTTGGCCGGGGCGCGCCGTCCGAGGCCATCCTAACCCCCTAGGAGATTTCCCATGGCGGATACGCCCAACCTGATTCTGCCCTATCTCGCGGCGAACCAGTCGCAGAAACATGTCACAGTGAACGAGGCACTGCGCCGCCTTGACGCTCTCGTGCAGATTACGGTCCAGAGTGCGGCGCTGGCCGCGCCACCAGGCAGCCCAACCGAGGGCCAGCGCTGGATTCTTCCGGCTTCGCTTACGGGTGCGTGGGCGGGGCATGCAGGTCAGATCGCTGTCTGGCAGGATGGGGCATGGGTCTTCTATGCCCCGCTCGACGGTTGGACCGCCGTAGACGTCAGCACCGACACGCTGCTTCTCTACAACGCTGGGACTGGGATCTGGACAGGGCTGATCACCGGCGTCTTCAGCGACGCGGCCTTCACCCTGCAGGACGACATCGACCCAACCAAGCAGGCCCGGTTCCAGATTGCTGGCTTCACGGCCGGGACGATGCGGGTCTTCACCCTGCCGGACGTGTCAGGGACTCTGGCAGTCCTCTCGGGTGTGGCCCAGACCTTTCAGAATACGACCACCTTTTCTGGCGCGACCGTCAGTGTCGGCACGGCCACTGCGGCCTCGACGATTGGTATCGGCACTGGTGCCACGACGAGCGGGGTTACCAAGGCTGTGAACATCGGCACGGCCGGACTGTTGGGTTCTACCACCAACGTCACTATCGGATCGGCGGTGGCCGGAGCGCTCGGCAGCCTGACGATCAACAGCCCGACCGTGACCTTCGGGTCAAGCGTCTCAGCCATCGCCATGGCGGCGGCAAATGTCTCGGCACTCTATATCGGTCTGGGCGGGGCCACGGCCGACGCCACAAACCGGCTGTCGATCAACGCCCCTGCCAGCCTCTTCAACAACGCGGGCGCTGGGCATCAGATCAAGGTCAACAAGGCAGCTGCAACCGATACGGGTTCCTTCTTGTTCCAGACCGGGTTTTCCGGGCGGGCAGAGTTTGGCCTTACCGGATCGGACGATTTCCAGATCAAGGTCTCGGGCGACGGCGCGACCTGGTTCAACGCCCTGCAGCTGGAACGGACCTCCGGCCGGGTCCGCGCTATGGTGGCCCTGCAACTGAACCCGAACGCGGGCGATCCCGGCACCGTGGCGGACGGCGACCTCTGGTACAACTCCAGCACGGGCAAATTTCGGGGACGGCAGGCCGGAACATCGGTCGATTTGATTGGCGGCAGCGGATCTGGAGCCACGTCTGCCTATGGTGTCTTGCAGGCGAACTACACACTGACCAGCGCAACAACAGCGCAGAAGCTGTTCAACTGGTCGACGAACGGGGCCCTTTCCCTAGCGGCCGGGACCTACCGGTTTTCCTGTTCGCTGCTGTTGACCTCGATGTCGACCACCAGCGGTTCAGCCAAATTCGATCTGAAGGGCGCAGGCACGGCTCTGTTC
>CAMBWO010000346.1 GCA_945871285.1 Pseudorhodobacter antarcticus
GGTTGCACGTCGAAATGGCCGTAGATCAGGATGGTCGGCTTGCCCGGCGCGTGCAGCCAGTCGCCATAGACGACCGGGTGCCCCTCGGTCGGCATCATGCGGATGTTTTCCATGCCCGCAGCCTGCATCCGGGCCATGACCCATTCGCCGGCGGCGACCACGTCGGCCTTGTGCTGTTTGGCGGCGGAGACGGAGGGGATGCGGACGAAATCCACAAGTTCATCGACAAAGCGCGCCTGATGCGCGTCGAGGTAATCTGACCAGTTCATAGGGTATCCTTTCACGCCGCAGGCATGCGGGTTTCAACGAGTTCGGCCCAGTAGGAGGCGCCGAAGGGGATGGCTTCGTCGTTGAAGTTGTATTCGGGGTGGTGCACCTCGGCGGTGTCGCCATTGCCGACCTGGATATAGGCGCCGGGGCAGACCTGGAGCATATAGGCGAAATCCTCGCCGCCCATGATGGCGGGGCAGTTGGTGTCCACGGCGGCGGGGCCGGAGATTTTGGTGGCAACCTCGGCCGCGTATTCGGTTTCGCGGTCGGAGTTGACCATGGACGGGTAGCCGGGTTTCCAGACCAGATCGACGGTGCCGCCAAAGGCCTGCACGGTGCTGGTGACGATGGTTTTGAAGCGGTCCTCGGCCACCTGGCGCATGGTGGGGTCGAAGGTGCGGATGGTGCCGCGGATTTCGGCGCGTTCGGGGATCACGTTCCACGCCTCGGATTCGGTGCGCAAGGAGGTGACCGAGACGACGACGGATTCCAGCGGGTCGATGTTGCGCGAGACGATGGTCTGCAGGGTCATCACGATTTGCGCGGCCATCACGGTCGTGTCGATGGTGCGGTGGGGATAGGCGGCGTGGCCGCCCTTGCCGGACAGATGCAGGGTAAAGTTGTCGGTGGCGGCATAGAACGGGCCGGGTTTGATCGAGAAATGGCCGACGGGCAGGCCAGGCGAATTGTGCATCCCGTAGATTTCCTTGATGCCAAAGCGCGGGATCAGGCCGTCCTTGACCATCGCCTCGCCCCCTGCCCCGCCTTCTTCGGCGGGCTGGAAGATCACGGCGACGGCGCCGTCGAAATTGCGGGTCTCGGCCAGGTATTTGGCGGCACCCAGCAGCATGGCGGTGTGGCCGTCATGGCCGCAGGCGTGCATCTTGCCGGGGGTTTTGCTGGCGTAGGGCAGGTTCGTCGCCTCTAATATCGGCAGGGCGTCCATGTCGGCGCGCAGGCCCACGACATGGCCGCGTGTGTCGGTGCGGCCTTTGATCAGGCCAACGACGCCGGTGCGGCCAATGCCCTCGACCACCTCGTCGCAGCCGAATTCGCGCAGTTTGGCGGCGACGGTGGCGGCGGTGCGGTGCACCTCATACAGCAGTTCGGGGTTTTCATGCAGGTCGCGCCGCCATGCGGTGATCTCGGCTTGCATTTCGGACAGACGATTCTTGATCGGCATGATTTTCCCTTTCAGATCAGCACAAAGTGGCCCGGTGCGACCGTGGTGTATTGCGATTTGGCGGGCTGGTGGCCCAGTGGAAAGATCGGCGAGGAGATGGGTTTGAAGTTCATGTCCCCTTCGAAGCGGCGTTTGGACGGGTCGGCGATCGGCACGGCGGACAGAAGCGACCGTGTGTAGGGGTGCGAGGGGTTGTCGAAAATGGCGGCGCGGGGGCCGATTTCGACGATGCGGCCAAGATACATCACCCCCACCTGATGCGCCACCCGTTCGACGACGGCCATGTCATGGCTGATGAACAGGTAGGACAGGCCAAGGTCCTGCTGCAACTCCATCATCAGGTTCAGGACCTGCGCCTGGACGGACACATCAAGGGCCGAAACCGCCTCGTCCGCGACGATCAGCTTGGGGTTCAGGGCCAGAGCGCGGGCGATGGCGACGCGTTGGCGTTGACCGCCCGAGAGTTCGTGGGGGTAGCGGTTCAGGAAGTCGCGCGGCAGGTGGACGCGGTCGAAGAGGTCCAGCACCTTGGCGTCAAGGTCGGCGGTGAGGCCGAAGTTTTGCAGGGGTTCGGCCACCTGCGCCCTCAGGCGGCGGTAGGGGTTCAGGCTGGCGAAGGGGTCCTGGAACACCATCTGCATGTCGGCGCGGGCGCGGCGCAGGTCTTGCGGGCCAAGGGCGCGGATGTCGTTGCCGTTGATCAGAATCTCGCCCGAGGCGGGTTCGATCAGGCGCAGGATCGACCGTCCGCAAGAGGATTTGCCGCAACCGGATTCGCCGACCAAGGCCAAGGTTTCGCCGACGTTGATGGTGAAGGACACATCCTCGACCGCGTGAACCTGCGCCACGGTGCGGCGCAGGATGCCGCCTTTGACGGGGAAGCGGGTGGTGAGGTTCTTGACCTCGAGCAACACCTTGGGTTTGCGGACAGGGGCGGGGGCAAGGGCAGCGTGGGTGGCCTCATCCCCGATCAGGCGCATGCGTTCGGGGGCGGATTTGCCCTTCATCTCGCCCAGTTTCGGCACGGCGGCGAGCAGGGCCTTGGTGTAATCCTGTTGCGGGGCGTTGAAGATCTGGTCCACCGGGCCAGTTTCCACGATGGCCCCGCGATACATGACGACGACCCGGTCGGCCATTTGGGCAACGACGGCCATGTCATGGGTGATGAACAGCACCGCCATGCCGTTTTCGCGTTTCAGGCGGTTGATCAGGGCAAGGATTTCGGCCTGGATCTTCACATCCAGCGCGGTGGTGGGTTCATCCGCGATCAGCAATTTGGGCTCGCAGGCCATGGCCATGGCGATGACCACGCGCTGACGCATGCCGCCGGAGAGTTCGTGCGGGTATTGTTTCAGGCGGCGTTCGGGTTCGGGGATGCGGACGCTTCGCAGCAGGTCCAGCGCACGGGCTGTGGCCTGGGCTTGTGTCAGGCCCTTGTGCAGCATCAACCCGTCGGTCAGCTGGCGTTCGATGGTGAACACCGGGTTCAGGGCCGTCATCGGTTCCTGAAAAATCATCCCGATTTCATTGCCGCGCACCTGGCCCATCACGTCCGGCGAGGCGGCGGCGACATCAAGCGTCGAGCCATCGGCGCGGGTGAAGTTCAGCGCCCCTTGGGTGATGGTGCCGCCGCCAAATTCGACCAGCCGCATCAAGGACAGCGAGGTGACGGACTTGCCCGAGCCGCTTTCCCCCACGACGCACAGGGTTTCACCGGGGGCGATGGTGAAGGACACGTCCTGTACGCCCACGACGGTGCCGCCATCGGTGGCGAATTCGACGCGCAGATGGTCGACGGTGACGATGTCTTTCATTTCGACCTCGGGTCAAGGATGTCACGCAGCACGTCGCCGAACATGTTCAGGCCCAGCACGGTCAGCGCCACGGCCATGCCGGGGACAACGGCGGTCCAGGGGGCGATGTCCAGCTGGTCACGCGAGGCCTGGATCATCAGGCCCCACGAGGCTGCCGGGGGTTGGGTGCCAAGGCCGAGGAAGGAAAGCCCCGCCTCGGCCAGGATCGCGAAGGCCAGGGAAATGGTGCCCTGCACGATGACGGCAGGCAGAATGTTGGGCAGGATGTGGCGCGACATGATCATGATGTCGGTGGTGCCCGAGGCGCGGGCGGCCTCGACATAGGGCATTTGGGCCACCCGCAGCGCCTCGCCCCGGATGATGCGGGCGAGGTAGGGGGTGAAGGCGATGCCGATGGCGATGATGGTGTTTTGCAGGTTGGGACCAAGGACGGCGCTGATGGTCAGGGCGAGGAGCAGCGCCGGGAAGGCCAGCAGCGTGTCGACCAGACGCATCAGGACGTTGTCGGTCAGGCCGCCGAAATAGCCCGAGATGAGGCCGAGGGGCAGGCCCAGAACGATGCTCATCATCACCGCCGAGACGGCGATTTCGAGGGATGTGCGGGCGCCGAGGATGACGCGATAGAGCATGTCACGGCCCAGTTGGTCGGTGCCGAGGAAGTGGTCAAGGCTGGGCGGGGCGCGGCGGGCGCGCATGTCCATGGCGGTGGCGGCGTCGGGCGGGATGACCAGCGGGCCGACGATGGCGATCAGCGCGATGAGGAGCAGCAGGGTGATCCCGATCAGGCCCTTGGTGGTGAGGAAGCGTTTCATGGGTCAGCCCAACCGGATGCGCGGGTCGATGAGGACGTAGAGGAGATCGACCAGCAGGTTGGTCAGCATCACGACCGCGGCAATGGCGACCACGGTGCACTGGATCAGCGGCAGGTCGCGGTTCAAGAGGGCCTGATAGGTCAGCCAGCCCATGCCGGTATAGCCAAACAGGCTTTCCATCACGATGATCGATCCGAACAGATAGCCCACTTGCAACCCCGCGATGGTGATGACGGGGCCGATGGC
>CAMBWO010000347.1 GCA_945871285.1 Pseudorhodobacter antarcticus
TGCCCCTCTTCGACCCGTTGGGCCAGATCGGCCTGCGACGTGGCCAGAATGCGCGGCGCGTGGTCATCGGCGATGTCCAGCATCCGCACCAGCCTAGCCTGACCATCATCATCGAAATCGGCCACCTCGTCGATCAGCAAGGATCCGCCACGCGCCTTGGCCAGCAGGTTGGAAATGCCATCGACGCCCGCCAAATCGGCGGCCTGCACCACCATGAAGGGCTGGCTGCGGCGGTCGGAAAAATCGTGGATGGCGCGGGCGATCAGGCTTTTGCCGGTGCCCGATTCGCCGGTGATCAGCACGGGCAGGTCGGTGTTCATCACCTTGGCGACAAGGCGGTACAGTGCCTGCATCGCCGCCGTCCGGCCCACCAGCGGCAGGTCGTCACCCGGGTTGCGCGGGGTGGCGATCACCGCCGCCGCCGCCCGGCGTTTGTGATCCAGCGCGCGGGCCGACCGTTTCATCAGGTCGGGCAGGTCAAAGGGTTTGGGCAGATAATCAAACGCCTCCGCCTCGGCGGCCTGAATGGCGGTCATGATGGTGTTTTGCGCTGAAATGATGATCACCGGCAGGCCAGGCCGGATGCGGCTGATGCGCGGCAGCGCCTCGAGCCCATTGCCGTCGGGCATGATCACATCGGAAATCACCAGATCGCCCTTGCCCTCCTCGACCCAGCGCATCAGCGTCATCATGCTGGATGTCGCATGCACCTTGCATCCGGCACGGGTCAGCGCCTGGGTCAGGACGGTGCGGATCGTGCGGTCGTCATCCGCGACAAGAACAGTTCCATCCATCAGATCGTCTCCTTGAGGTCTTTGGGCGCCATGGGCAGGGACAGGCGGAACACCGTCTTGCCCGGCACCGATTCGACGGAAATCCAGCCGCCGTGGTCGGCCATGATCTTGGACACCAGCGCGAGCCCCAGGCCCGTGCCGTTTTCGCGGCCCGAGACAAAGGGTTCAAAGATGTCGGTCACGATGTCGGGCGGGATGCCCGGGCCGTCGTCGATGATTTCCACCTGCAACGGCAGGGACGCCCCCGTACCATCCTTGCGGCGCAGGCGCAGCGAGTGGTCGTAAAACGTCCGCAACCGGATAGTGCCCTGGGCCCCCGCCGCCGCCTCGGTCGCGTTCTTGATCAGGTTCAGGAAGACCTGCATCAACTGGTCGGGGTCGGCATAGGTGGCGGGCAGCGAGGGGTCGTAATCCTCGACGATCATCATGTGGCTGGCATAGCCGATCTGGGCCGAGCGGCGGGCGCGGTCCAGGGCGTCATGGATGTTGATGGCGCGGCGTTCGGGGGGCCTGATGTTGCCGAACTGTTCGACCTGTTCCAGCAGTTTCACGATGCGGCGGGTTTCCTCGACGATCAGGTCGGTCAACTCGCGGTCCTCGGGCGTCAGGTTCATCGCCAGCAGTTGGGCGGCCCCGGAAATGCCGGCCAGCGGGTTCTTGATCTCATGCGCCAGCATCTCGGCCATGCCGATGGCCGATTTGGCCGCCGAGGTTGCCCCCCGTGCCCGCCCCAGGCGGTCGGCGATCACGCGGGGCGAGATCAGGATCAACAACGCTTGCGGGTCGTCTTGCAGCGGGGCGATCTGGATGTTGCATTGCACCTGGCTGCGGTCGGCGGCGCGAAAATCGACGTCGTTGATATAGACTTCGGACTGGTTGGTGCGGCAGCGTTGAAAGGCATCGGCAAGCTGGGTTTCGGTCGGCAGGCGGTCGATCACCGTGCCCCCGATCACCGCCTTGGCCGAGGCGTTCAGGAAAATCTCGGCCGCGGGGTTCACGTCAATGATATGGTTGCTGGCATCAATCAATATGGCGGGCATCGGCAGCGAGGCCCAGATGGATCCGGCGGGGCGTGGGGGCGTCATGCGGCCCGCCTTTCGGGTTGGGCGAAGGTTTCGCCGATCAGCGCCAGGGTTTCGGCGGGGGTGGTGGCGGCCATCAGGGGGCCGCGATCGGCGGTCAGGCCGGCCTGTTCCAGATACCACCCCAGATGCTTGCGGGCGACCTTCAGGCCAAGGTCGGCGCCATAAAACGACAGCATCGCCTCATAGTGCGTGGCGATCAGATCGGCGAGGGCGGCCCCTTTGGGCACTTCCGGCGCGGGCGTGCCGTAAAGGGCATGGGCGATCTGCGCCAGCCGCCACGGCGCCCCCTGCGCCCCGCGTCCGATCATCACCCCATCCGCGCCCGATTCGGTCAACGCGCGGGTCGCCGTCGCCGCATCGACAATGTCGCCATTCGCAATCACCGGGATGCGCACGGCCTGTTTCACCGCCCGGATCGCCGCCCAATCCGCCTGCCCCTTGTAGAACTGGCACCTTGTGCGACCATGAATGGTGATCATCCGCACGCCCGCCGCTTCGGCCATCTGGGCCAACTGCGGGGCGTTCAGGCTGGCGTCATCCCACCCCAGCCGGGTTTTCAGTGTGACGGGCACCTTGACCGCGCCCACCACCGCCTCAATCAGGCGCAGGGCGTGGGCCAGGTCCTTCATCAGCGCCGAACCACAGGCCCCCGTCGTCACCCGCTTGGCCGGACAGCCCATGTTGATGTCGATCACCCGCGCGCCCTGCCCTTCGACATAGCGCGCCGCCTCGGCCATCCAATGCGCATCACGGCCGACGATCTGCACCGAGGTTGCCGCCTCGCCAAAACCCAGGTCAGCCCGGGCGCGGGCCAGCGGTTTGGCCTGCACCACCTCTTGACTGGCGACCATTTCGGACACGACCAGCCCGGCCCCGAACGACGCGACCAACCGCCGCCACGGCAAATCCGTGATCCCCGCCATCGGCGCCAGCAGCACCGGAGGGGTCAGGTTCAGGTCACCAACAAGGAGCGTTTGCGCGTTCATGCGTGATACCTAGAGCGTGGCGGGCGGAAAGGCAAAGCAAGGCCGCCGAATATTGCCTTAAATTAGTGCACCGCACAATAAACAGGCAATGACATCCGGCAGATTGTCAGATCGTGGCCTTCGGCCTATGCAAGGGGCAAAAGTGAGGGGTCATGACCACAGCCGCCATCATCGTCGCCGCAGGACGCGGCAGCCGCGCCGGAGGGGATTTGCCCAAGCAATGGCAAATGCTGGCCGGTCGCCCCGTCATCGCCCACACGCTGGAGGCGTTCAGCGCCATGGTCCGGGTGCTGGTCATCCACCCCGACGACCGCAACAGGGCGGCGGGTTTGGGCGTTGAGGTGGTGATCGGCGGGGCGACGCGCACCGCCTCGGTCCGCGCCGCGCTCGAGGCGTTGGCGGGGCGCGGCGTCACCCGCGTGCTGATCCATGACGGGGCGCGGCCCCTGGTTCCCGCAGCGGTGATCGCGCGGGTTCTGACGGCGCTGGACGGGCACAAGGGCGCGGCCCCTGCCCTGCCCGTGACCGATGCGTTGTGGACGGGGGCCGAAGGCGAGGTCAGCGGCACCCGCAACCGCGAGGGCCTGTTCCGGGCGCAGACGCCGCAGGGCTTTGACTATGCGGCGATTCTGGCCGCCCACCGCGCCCATTCCGGCGAGGCGGCGGATGATGTCGCAGTGGCACGGGCGGCCGGGCTGGCGGTGGCGATTGTCGAGGGCGACGAGGCCAATCTGAAACTGACCTGGCCGGGCGATTTTGCCCGCGCCGAGGCGATCCTGAAGGGGCGTGACATGGATGTGCGTTTGGGCAACGGCTTTGATGTGCACGCCTTTTGTCCGGGCGATCATGTCTGGCTGTGCGGGGTCAAGGTGCCGCATGACCGCGGTCTGCTCGGCCATTCGGATGCCGATGTGGGGATGCACGCCCTGACCGATGCCATTTACGGCGCACTGGCCGAGGGCGACATCGGCCAGCATTTCCCGCCCTCCGACCCGCAGTGGAAGGGGGCGCCCAGCCATATCTTCCTGACCCATGCCATGGGGCGCATCGCGGCGCGGGGGTTTCGCCTCTCCAATGCCGATGTGACGCTGATCTGCGAACGGCCCAAGATCGGGCCGCACGCGGTTGCGATGCGCACAGCACTGGCGCAGATCATGGGGGTGGAGGTGGGCCGGATCAGCGTCAAGGCGACCACCTCGGAGCGTCTGGGTTTCACGGGCCGGGAAGAGGGGATTGCGGCGCTGGCGACCGCAACCCTGGTGCAGGCATGACGCGCCTGATCACGACGGTGCTGGGCGTGGGGCTGCTGCGGCCCGCCCCCGGCACCTGGGGTTCGGCAGTGGCGATCGGGCTGGGGCTGGTGATCCTGCGCTATGCCGGGTTTCCGGTGTTCATCGCGGCCACGCTGGCGGTGACGGCGTTGGGCTTCTGGGC
>CAMBWO010000348.1 GCA_945871285.1 Pseudorhodobacter antarcticus
CCCAAGGGGGGATAGCGCAGATAGCTGACAAAACGCGCCGCCTCCTCGGGGGTGTTCACCATCGGACAGATGATGCCATAGGCCCCGGCATCCAGCGCCTTCATGATGACGCCGGGTTCATTCCACGGCACACGGGCCAGCAGGCAGGCGCCAGAAGCGCGCATGGCCTGAAACATCGGCAACAGGTGGGAATAATCCAGCGCGCCGTGCTGCATGTCGACCGTCACGCTGTCAAACCCCTGCGCGGCCATGATTTCGGCGGTAAAGCTGTTGCCGATCGAGCACCAGCCGTTCAGCGTGGGCTGGCCTGCGGCCCAGATCTGTTTCAGGCGGTTGGGGATCATCGGGCACCTTTGGGTTTGGTTTGGCGCAACCTTAGCAGACGGGCTGCGGGGCGCGAGGGGTGCCGTGCCGAAAAACCGTCAGGGGGTCTAGGCAGGCGTGGCGTTTGTGCTAACGATTGCACTGTGCCTGGACAGGAGACCCCCGATGTTTGAAACCCATGACCCCCGCTTTGGCACCTATGTGCTGTTCAATGCGCCGTTGAAGAAACTCGCCCAGGGGTTCGACTGGGCCGAGGGACCGGTCTGGATGGGCGATGCGAACTGCCTGCTGTTTTCGGACATCCCCAACAACCGGATCATGCGGTGGTCGCCGGACCTTGGGCTGTCGGTCTACCGGGCGCCGTCCAATTTCAGCAATGGTCACACCCGCGACAGGCAGGGGCGGCTGGTGTCGTGCGAGCATGGCGGCCGGCGGGTCACGCGGACGGAATGGGACGGCACGGTGACAGTGCTGGCCGACGGTTACATGGGTAAGCCGTTGAATTCACCCAATGATGTGGTGGTGAAATCGGATGGCTCGATCTGGT
The DNA here is from genome assembly GCA_945871285.1 of Pseudorhodobacter antarcticus. Taxonomy (GTDB): domain Bacteria; phylum Pseudomonadota; class Alphaproteobacteria; order Rhodobacterales; family Rhodobacteraceae; genus Stagnihabitans. The sequence continues at coordinate 872 of CAMBWO010000348.1, forward strand.
TCACCGATCCGCATTACGGGATCATGACGAACTATGAGGGCTATAAATCGGCGCAGGAACTGCCGTGCAACGTCTACCGGATCGACCCCGATGGCCGGCTGGAGGCTGTGCTGACCGATTTCAACTGCCCGAACGGGTTGTGCTTCAGCCCCGACGAGCAGCGGTTGTATGTGGCCGATACCGGGCGGGTGTTCCACAAGGATGCCCAACATATCCGGGTGTTTGACATGGGGTCCGGGCGGCCCAAGGGGGGCGCGGTGTTTCATGTCATCGGGGCGGGTTGTGCCGATGGCATCAGGGTGGATGACGAGGGCAATGTCTGGTCCAGCGCAGGCGACGGGGTGCATTGCATCGCCCCCGACGGCACGCTGCTGGGCAAGATACTGGTGCCCGAGATCGTGTCGAACATCTGCTTTGGCGGGCGCGGCAAACAGATGCTGTTCATCACCGCCACGACCAGCCTGTATGCCATCAGCCTGAACCGGATTGGGGCACAGTGGCCCTGAGGGCACGGGCAAATCTTTTCCAAAAGATTTGCAAATTTCTTCGAAGAAATTTGGTACAGCCGCCGCCACAATGCCTCCGGCCGCACAGGGTCAGGCGTGATCAGGCGGCGGGGGCGTCGGCCTGAGCAGCGGTGCGCACGGTGCCCTCATCCCGCATCAGATCGTCGATGAACAGGCTCAGCAGTTGCGACCGGCCCGACACGCCGGCCTTGCGGTAAATCGCATTGGTCTGCGCCTTGACCGTGCCTTCGGAGGTGGCGCGCAGGATCGAGATTTCGGCGGTGGACATGCCTTTGATCGCGAACAGCGCGACATCGCGTTCGGCGGGCGTCAGGCCCCATTCGGCAAAGCGTTCCTCGAGCAGGTCCAAAAACGCCCCCGAGGCGCGGCGCAGGCGTTCTTGCGCCTTGTTGCGGTCCAGCACGATGCGGCGCATGGCAAAACCGCCCAAAACCGCCCCGACGATCAGGCCAAAGGCGGCAGAAAGCTCGATCAGCTCGCGCATTTCCCAGCTGAGCGCCGAGGTTTCAAAGCCGAACATCGACGAGAACACGTCCGACACGAACACCAGCGCACACAGCGATTGCACCAGAAACAGCGCCGCAACAAAAGCTTGTCTTCCCACGTATCCCCCGTTTCACCAAGTCTTGGACCCAAAGCCAGCAGGGCTGGCCGGACCCGGCACGTGCGTCAGTCGTCCTTGCGGTCTTTCTTGTCATCATCCCCGCCGCCGCGACCGCTGCGGTCATCGCGGTCGTCTTGACGGTCTTCGCGGTCGCCCCCGCTGCCGGACCCGCTGTTGTCATCATCGCCGCCGCTGCCGGACCCGCTGTTGCCATCATCACCGCCGCTGCCCGAGCCGCTGTTGTCGTCGTCGCCGCTGCCTGACCCGCTGTTGCCGTCATCGCCACCGTTGTCGTCGTCATCCTGGATGTCGCTGAGGACGGTTCGGGTTGCAGCGCCCCCCGAGGTTGGCATCCAGGTGTCGCGCAACACCTCGCCGGTGCGGGGGTTCAAGACGATCTCGCGTGTTCCGTCGGCCCGCCGGGCGAGGATGCGGACCCGGCCCAGCAGGGTGGTTTCCGCCGTGATGTCGGTGAAGCCCAGCTTGACAAGCTGTGCCACGACATCCTCGGAAAACGAGGCAGCCAGAACGGCGCCGGTGGTCGCCACAAGGGCCCCCGTCGTCGCCAGTCCCAGAAGGAATAGTCTGCGTTTCATTTCACTCTCCGGATCAGGCCGGTGCAACTGTGGGAAGTATCCGCCATGGGCCGTTGCAGAGCAAGCCCAAGCAGAGCGGCATTATGCCCAAAGCGACTGCGCGGGACCGTCCCGCGCAGTCGTCGCATCATGGGCCGGGGCCCTTGATCAGTCGTCGTTGCCGTCACGACCGCGGCCACGGCCCCGACCTTTGTTGTCATCGTCGCCGTCATCGTTGCTGCCATGATCGTCGTCGTGGGCGTCGTCAGTGGCATCGTCGTGGTCGTTGCCGTGATCGTCACCGACGTCATGACCCGACCCGATACCCGAATTGTCGTCGTCACCAGCGCCGTCGTCGTTGCCGTTGTTGCCGTCGTTGTCGTCGCTGCCGTTGTTGCCGTTACCGTTGCCATTGGCGTTCAGGAAGTCGCGGTTCTCGATCGACAGTTCGACACCTTCGCCGCGATCCTTGCGTTTCGCGCGCCTGGTTTCCGTATCCAGAATGGCACCGGTGGCGGCGTCATAGATGACTTCGACCTTGGTCGTGCCTTTGACGGCTTCGACCTTGATCTGGGTCAGGCCGGTCTTGACCTCGATCCGGGTGTAGCCTTCGGCCTGATAGGCGGTCACGAGGCCATCGGCCGTCACAGCGGCGAAGGACATGGTGGCCGAGAGGATCAGGGCCGAGGAGAGAAGAAAAAGGCGTTTCATTTCAGATTCCTAGTTATGTGCCTGCGGCCGGCGGGCGGGATGCCCTGTCCGCCCGACCCGAGCCAGCCGACCTTGCCTGCAACACCGGTGGGAAACCCGGTGCGGGGAAAACAGACAGGGCCGGCGTGCAGCAAACTCGTTTGGGACAACTCAGCGCGTTCAGAAGAAAAGGGGGAAGTCTGAACGAGGTGTGTCTGCTGCAGGCTCGGGTCGTTTGGATTGGTGCCGCATTGCTGCGATGAACCCACCATTTCCGGTTTCGACGGGCTGCGAAATTGACCTGGGGTTTAGAGGGGGGGGCCTAAACCGGGCTTCAGACCCCCTAAACCTGAGTTTAGGACCTTTTTCAGACCCTGGACGGCGGTTCGGACGGCAAAAATGACGCGATTTCGGGGTTTTGGCCGAATCGGGGCAGATTGGGGGGAAAAAGAATCAGGCGACCTTGTCGGACGCCCGCAGGGGCAGGTTGCGTTCGGCGCCCATCAGATCCTCGATGAACAGACTAAGCAGTTGGGGCCGGCCCGAAACGCTGGCCTTGCGGTAGATGGCGGCGGTCTGCGCCTTGACCGTGCCCTCGCTGGTTTCGCGCAGGCGGGCGATTTCCTGCACCGTCAGACCCTTGATGGCAAACAGGGCGACGTCGCGTTCGGCAGCAGTCAGGCCCCACTCGTCAAACCGGGTGTTCAAAAGGTCGATGAACGCGCCCGAGGCCAGTTCCAGCCGCGCCTCGGCCCGGCGCAAATCGCCAAAGGCGCGCCAGACCAGCATGGCACCAAAGACCAGACCCAAAAGCAGGCCGATCAGGGCGCCGACCTCCATCATCTCGCGCGTGGACCAGGCCAGGGGGACGGGATAGACCCCGATCACCGACAACAGGATGTCGGAGGTGAACATGAGTGCGCAGATCGCCTGGGCGACCAGAAGGGCCAGATAGGCCCCGGCCCGCGTCATGGGGCACCCGGGTCCATTTGCAGCAGGCTTTCC
>CAMBWO010000349.1 GCA_945871285.1 Pseudorhodobacter antarcticus
CACTGGATCAGCGGCAGGTCGCGGTTCAAGAGGGCCTGATAGGTCAGCCAGCCCATGCCGGTATAGCCAAACAGGCTTTCCATCACGATGATCGATCCGAACAGATAGCCCACTTGCAACCCCGCGATGGTGATGACGGGGCCGATGGCATTGGCCAGCGCATAGCGCCAGATCACGGTGCGTTCGGACAGGCCCTTGGCGCGGGCGACGCGGATGAATTCCTGGGACAGGATGCCGGTCATGGTCGAGCGGGTCATGCGGGTCAGGTGGGCCATGAGGCCAAGGCCCAGCGCGAGGGACGGCAGAAAGGCGCGTTGCAGGGTGCCCAGGGGGTCCTCGGACGGTTCGACAAAGCCGGAGGAGGGGAACCAGCCGAGCCAGCGGGCAAAGACAAGGATCATCACGATGCCCCAGAAGAAGTCGGGCAGGCTGACGCCGAGGAGGGAGGCCGAGGAGGAGACGGTGTCCTGCCACTGGTCGCGGTGGACGGCGGCCCAGACGCCCAGGGGCACGGCAAGGGCAAGGGCGATGGTCATGGACATGACCACGATGATGCCCGAGGCGACGGCCTTTTGCGCCAGCAGTTCGGCGATGGGTTTCTTGAAGATCAGCGAATTGCCCCAGTCGCCGGTGATCAGGCCCCAGACCCAATGGCCGTATTGCACCAGAAGGGGGTCATTTAGCCCCAGGCTTTCGCGCAGACCTGCCAGCGCCTCGGGGTTGGATTGGGTGCCCATGATCATCATTGCCACGTCACCGGGCAGGATGTTGGTCACCGAAAAGGTGACCAGCGTGATCAGGAACAGCGTCAGGATCACCGACAAGAGCCGGTTCAGGACATAGGTCATCGCAGGCCCCCAGGGGTGGCGGCGGGCCGTTGTGGCCCGCCGGTCGCATTCAGGCCGTGAGCCAGACCGTGTGGAAGTTCAGGTTCGACCCGTTCGGATGGACCACGGTATCGAGACCCATCACGGACGGCTGCGCCCCGATGGTGCCATTGCGGAACCACAGGATGATGTCGTGGCTTTCGGCCCAGATCTGCTGCTGCACCTGTTTGTAGATGTCGGCGCGGGCGGCATCGTCGACCGTGATGCGGGCCTTGGCCGTCAGCTCGTCGATGATCGGGTCCTTGACGGCGCGGTAGTTGAACGCGCCTTCCGAGTTCCAGACCGAGTAATAAAGGAAATCGGATTCCCACAAGCTGAAGAAGTTCATCATGGTCATCTGATAGTCTTTGTCGACCCAGCACTGGCTGAGCCAATCGGCCCAGGTCAGCTGTTCGATCGTCAGGTTGACCCCGGCCATCTTGAACCATTCCACCAGGATCTGCGCGGTCTCGATGTGGTAGGGATAGTTCGTGGTGGCCTTGAACACGATGTTCAGGCTGCCCTCGGGATAGCCCGCTTCGGCCAGCATGGCCTTGGCGCCTTCGATGTCTTGCGGGCGCTGTTTCAGGTCCTTGTTGAAGGCGGCCGAGGTGGGGAAGCTGGCCGAAGGCGTGGTGGCCCCCTGCCCCCAGAGCGCGCCCTGCATCAGCGCCTCTTTGTCGATGATCATGTCGAACGCGACACGCACCTTGGGGTTCTGGAACGGCTCGAACGTGTGGTTCATGTTGATGAAGTCAAAGTTCAGCGGGAACCAGGTTTTCACCTGCAAGGTCGCATCGCCCTGCAATTCGCCAACCCGATCCAGCGGGATGTCGTTGATCATGTGCAGTTCGGCGGTGCGCAGGCCGGTCAGGCGGGTGGTGGGTTCTGTGATCTCGCGCGCCTCGACCGCATCGAGGAAGGCGGGGCCTTCCCAGTAGTCGTCGTGGCGGGCCATCTTTACCACGGTGCCGACTTCGTAGCTGACGAATTTGAAGGGACCGGCGCCCATCGGGTTGGTGCCCTGGGTCGGGCCGGAATCGACCGGCATGATGACGCCCGCACCGTTTTCGGACAGGCGCGACAGGAAGGGCGCGTTGACGGCGGTCATCTTGATGACGACGGTCAGGTCATCGGGGGTCTCGATCGCGGCGACGTTGTTGAACACCTCGAAGTTCACCGCACCCGTCGCCGGGTCCTTGCAGCGTTCAAACGAGTATTTCACATCGGCCGAGGTCATCGTCGCGCCGTTGTGGAATTTGACGTTGGGCCGCAGTTTGAAGGTGTAGGTCAGGCCGTCCTCGGCCACTTCAAAGCTTTCGGCCAGGCCGGGGATCACGTTCAGGTCCTTGTCCACCGTCACGATGGAGGAGTGGATGTTTTGCAGGACGCGGCCAGACGAGGCAGTGCCGGTCTGGTGCATGTCAAGGTTTTGCGTGGTTTCGGAATGGCCCCAGATCAGGGTGCCGCCTGAAACCGGGGTTTCCTGTGCCCAAAGGGCGGTGGGCATGGCGCCAAGCAGGCTGCCGCCCAGGATGGCGGTGGTGCTGCGAAGGAAGTCTCTGCGTTTCATGGTCGAAGTCTCCGTGTTGGTGGCCCGTGGTCGGGCGGGTTGGAGGCGTTCCGCATTTACTGCGGGCAGGCTTGTTGGGTCAGCTTGGGAAGCCAGGCCGAAGGTCGGCGACGGCAAGGGCGCGTTCCAGCGCCATGCCAAGGTTCAGGATGGGGCCCTCGTCGAACAGCCGCCCCCAGAGCGAAATGCCCTGCGGGACGGTGAAGGTCTTGCCCGCGGTATCAGCCTCGCCGGTGGTCAGGCTGCCGGAGGCGAGGGAGGCGGGGCTGCGGGTGCCCAAATCCTCGAACCCCGCCCGCAGATGCAGGCAGGGATGGCCGGTGTAATTGGAGGCAATCAGCATCGGGCCAGTCATGAAGGGGCCGATCAGCACGTCGCACTGGGTAAACAGGCTGTCCAGCGCCTGCATCACCAGATAGCGCAGGCGGTCAAGCTGGACGTGATCGACGGCGGACAGGAAACGGGCCTTGCGCATGGCATTGGGCCAGGCGGCGGCGTCTTGCCAGGTCAGGGTGTCGTCGGTGTTGGTGAGGGTCAGATCCTCGAAACTGGCGGCGGCTTCGGCGAACAGGATGTTCATCAGCGCGCCATAGGGCAGATCGGGCAGGCAAACCTCGACCACCTCGACGCCAAGGGCGCGGGTGGCGGCAAGGGCGGCGTGGTCGATGGCGGTGGCACCTTCGGCAAAGGCGGCGGGCAGGTAGCCGACCTTGAGGTGGGCGATGGGGGCGGCGGCGTTGAACACAAAGGGGGCGGCGATGGTGGAGCGGTCGTGGATGTCAGCCCCGTTCAGGGCGGCCAGGACGATGGCGGTATCCTCGACCGAGCGGCATATCGGGCCGACCTTGTCGAGGGAGTTGCACAGCGCCATACACCCTGCCCGGCTGACCCGGCCAAAGGTGGGGCGCAGGCCGGTGGTGCCGCAGCGTTGGCTGGGCGAGGTGATCGAGCCCAGGGTTTCGGTGCCGATGGCAAAGGCGCACAGGCCGCCTGCGGTGGCCGAGGCGGACCCGGCGCTGGAGCCGCTGGACCCTTCGTTCAGGTTCCACGGGTTGCGGGTGACGCCGCCATACCAGATGTCATTATAGGCCAAGGCACCAACCGTGGTTTTGCCCAACAGAACGGCCCCGGCGGCGCGCAGGCGGGTGACGATGCTGGCGTCGGCATCGGGGATGCGGTGTTGAAAGGGTTCGGCGCCCCAGCCTGTGACGATGTCCTTGGTGTCAAACAGGTCTTTGACGCCGTAGGGGATGCCGTGCAGCGGGCCAAGGGTCACACCGGCGCGGGTCAGGGCATCGGCGGCATCCGCCTCGGCCAGGGCAAGGTCGGGGGTGACGGCGGCGAAGCATTCCAGTTTGGCGCCAAGGGTGGCGATGCGGTCCAGGTAGATCTGCGTCAGGCGGCGGCTGGTCAGAGCGCCGGATTTGATCCAGGCGGCCAGGTGTGTGACGGGGGCGAAGGCGATATCCGCGTCTGCCGCAGGCAGGGGGGCGGTGATGGGCGTGAGGTGCAGCGCATCGGTCCCATGCGGCATGGCAAAGCCGGGCAGGCGCGGGTCAAACCGCATGGCCATCGGCACGGAATTGGCCAAGGGAACCGCGCGGCGTTGCAGGGCCGAGGTGATCTGGCCCTCCAGATTGTCCTGCATCTGCTGGCGTTCGGCGGCGGTGTAGGTGACGCCCATGAGCGTTTCGGCGGCGGCAATCGTGTCGAGGGTGATCGCGGTTTCGGTCACGGCAAGCTCCACGTCAAGGATTCAGGATGCGTTTGAGGTTGGTGGCAAGCGTCGTCAGGTGGTTGTGCATGGCGGT
>CAMBWO010000350.1 GCA_945871285.1 Pseudorhodobacter antarcticus
ACACAATCCTGGAATCGGGGCGGGCGCTGCTGGGGATCATCAACGACATCCTGGATCTGGCCAAGCTGCAATCCGGCAAGGCCACCTTGGAGGAGGTGCCGTTTTCGCCCCGGTTCTGCATCGAAAGCGTCCTGCGCATCCTGCGGCCAGCGGCGGATAAAAAGGGGCTGGACCTGCGGATTGAACCGGCTGCACCCGAGGGGCTGGTCATCGGGGACGAGGGCAAGCTGCGGCAGATCCTGCTCAACCTGATCGGCAATGCGGTCAAGTTCACCCAAGGTGGTGCGGTGACGATCAATCTGCTGTTGCCGTCGTCACAGTCAGAGTTTGTGGTGATTGACGTGGCGGATACCGGAATTGGCATTGCGGACGACCGCATCGAGGCGATCTTTGACAGCTTCAGCCAGGCCGACAATGGCATCAGCCGCCAGTTTGGTGGCACGGGGCTGGGTCTGACGATCTGTGCGATGCTGGCGCGCCAGATGGGCGGCGAGATTGCGGTGCGGTCGCAGATTGGCCAGGGCTCGGTGTTCACCCTGCGCGCCCGATTGCCGCTGGCGCTGGTGGCCCACCCGCCGCCCCCGTCGCTGGAGCGCCGCGCCGTGACGCGGCTGCGCCCCGGCTTGCGCGTGATGGTGGCCGAGGACAACCGCACCAACATGATGATCGTCCGCAGCATGTTGCAGGACGCCGTGCTGTCACTGACCGAGGTGCGGGACGGGCAGGAGGCCGTGCTGGCCTATCAGGCGGCGGCGCCGGATCTGGTGCTGATGGACGTGTCCATGCCGGTCAAGGACGGGTTGCAGGCAACGCGGGACATCCGCGCCTATGAACAGGCGCAGGGTCTGCCGCGGTGCCCGGTCGTGGCCCTGACCGCCAATGCCTTTGGCGAGGACCGCGAGGCGTGCAGGCAGGCCGGGCTGGACGGATTTCTGGTCAAACCCTTGTCGCGTGCCGATCTGATGGCCGCGATCAACAGCTTTTGCCCCGACCGCCACGCCCCACCGCGTGCGATCGGGCTTTGACCTTGCCGGGCGACCTGCGCTAGTCAGGGTCAAAGGGAGTGGGTTTATGGTTGATATCGCGACGCGGGTCTGGAACCACAAATGGAAGATCGACCCCATCGTGCGGTCGCTGATCGACACCGATTTCTATAAACTGCTGATGTGTCAGTCGATTTTCCGCAACAAGCCCGACACCGTGGTGCAGTTCAGCCTGATCAACCGCAGTCACGGCATCCGCCTGGCCGACCTGATCGACGAGGGTGAGCTGCGCGAACAGCTGGATCACGTGCGGTCCCTGTCGCTGACCCGTGGCGAAAGCACCTGGCTGCGCGGCAATACCTTTTACGGCAAGCGCCAGATGTTCCGCCCCGATTTCATGGAATGGTTCGAGCAGCTGCGCCTGCCGCCCTATCATCTGGAAAAGCGCGACGGCCAGTATGAGCTGACCTTTGAAGGCAAATGGCCCGAAGTGATGCTGTGGGAAATTCCGGCGCTGTCGGTGTTGATGGAGTTGCGCAGCCGCAAGGTGCTGGAGCAGTTGGGCCGGTTCGAGATTGAGGTGCTGTATGCCCGCGCCATGGCCAAGCTGTGGGAAAAGGTGACGCGCCTGCGCGAGATCGAGGGCTTGCGCATCGCCGATTTCGGCACGCGGCGGCGGCATTCGTTCCTGTGGCAGGACTGGTCAGTGCAGGCGCTGAACGAAGGGCTGGGGGCCAAGTTCACCGGCACCTCGAACTGCCTGATCGCCATGCGGCGCGAGGTTGAGGCGATTGGCACCAATGCGCACGAACTGCCGATGGTCTATGCCGCGCTGGCCGACAGCGATGCCGAACTGGCGCAGACGCCCTATCAGGTGCTGGCCGACTGGCAGGAGGAACATGACGGCAACCTGCGCATCATCCTGCCGGATACCTATGGCACCGAGGGGTTCCTGCGCAATGCTCCCGATTGGCTGGCATCCTGGACGGGCATCCGCATTGACAGCGGCGACCCGGCGGTGGGGGCGGAAATCGCGATCCGCTGGTGGCAGGATCGGGGCGAGGACCCGCGGCAAAAGCTGGTCATCTTTTCGGACGGGCTGGACGTTGACCAGATCGTGGCGCTGCACCAGCAGTTTCTGGGGCGGGTCAAGGTCAGCTTTGGCTGGGGCACCATGCTGACCAACGATTTTCGCGGTCTGGCCACGGCTGACGCGCTGGCGCCGTTCTCGCTGGTGTGCAAGGCGGTTTCGGCCGACGGGCGCCCGACCGTCAAGCTGTCGGACAACCCCAACAAGGCGCTTGGCCCCAGGGACGAGATCGAACGCTACAAGCGGGTGTTTGGCGTGGGGGCACAAAAGCCGATTGCCGTCGAGGTTTGACGTCAGGCCAGCAACGGCCTAGTCCTCGTCGTCAGGTGCTGCGCGGCCGGCCTTGACCGCGCCGCGCACCTTTTTGGCCACGAGCCGCCGCTGGACCGAGCCATAGGTCGGCTTGGTTGCCACCCGCCGCTTGGGCACGATCAGCGCCTGCGCGACCAGGTCGACCAGACGTTCGCGGGCCAGTTCACGATTGCGTGCCTGGCTGCGGGTTTCGTCCGCCTGGATGACAATCGCGCCTTCGTTCGTCCAGCGACGCCCGGCCAGTCGTTTCAGCCGAGCCTTGGCCTGCGGGGTCAGATGCGGCGAACGCTCTGCCTCGAACCGCAATTCGACGGCGGTGGACACCTTGTTGACATTCTGCCCGCCCGGCCCGGTCGAGCGGACAAAGCTTTCCGACAGTTCCCAGTCGGCCAGAAAAACGGTTTCATTCACGTAAAGCATGAGTTTTCCAACGAGAAAGGGTCGCCGGAGTGCGGCGACCCTTCCCGAGTTCCAAGGAGATGGGGCCAGTTAGGCATCATCCAATCAGTGTCTGTTTTGCACGGGGTCTGCCCCTAGAAAACAAGCCCTCCGACTGTCCCAACACCACTCTCCAATATCACTCTAGACACTGGATCACCTCCTTTCAAAATGGTTGCCGATAGGGGGAAGGTGACACAGATTTTGTGTTTGTCAAAAGGTTTTACGCAACCGGTGCGGTCATTTTGGCGACAATCAGACGGAACGGCAGCAGACCGAAGACGGCTATTGCGAATTTGACACACCAGTCGGCAATGGCGAGGGATATCCAGAACGGGACCGCGGGACCGACGCCCAAAAGCGCGCCAATCTCGCCCGCCCATGCCACATCGTTGGACGGTTCCAGAAAGGTCAGGCTGGCGGAAAAGGCGATTGTGAAGAAAATCACCGAGTCGATCGAGGAGCCCAGCAGCGTCGAGGCGAGGGGGGCGCGCCACCAGGCCGCACGGCGCAGGCTGTTGAACACGGTGATGTCCAGCAATTGCCCGACCAGAAACGCCACGCCCGACCCGATGGCGATGCGCAGGGTCACGAGCGGCCCGAATTCGCCCATGATCTGGGTGCCGATGACCGAACAGATCAAACCCGCGACAAAGCCGACCAGCACGACGCGGCGGGCGGCGGAGACGCCTTGCAGGCGGTTCACCAGGTCATTGATCAGAAACGACAGCGGATAGGTCAGCGCACCCCAGGTCAGGTAGGCCCCCATCGGGTGCTGCACGAGGATGTTGGACGCCACGACGATAACCGCCATGGCAAGGATGCCGCGGAGAAGGGTGTTCATGTTCAGTCCGTTTTTACAAGGTCGCGGAGACTTGGCCCCCACCATGGGGACGGCGCGGCATAGCCCCCCGGCGTCACCCTGTCAATTGGACTGCAAAACGCCCATGCACTGCGGTGGGAGGTCGGACATCAGCAGTTCGGTCGACTTTTTCTTGCGCGGTTTCGGCGGCTGCGGGTCTTTCGGCGGCTTGACGGGCTTGGGGTTGAGGTAAGCGTCCGACACCCACCAGGCCAGTGTTTCATCACAGCCGCTGCCGCCCTTGGACAGGTCCGAAACGGTCGGCTTTTGCGTCTGGCAATGGCGCGAGCCGCGGGGGCATTTCAGGCGGACGTGGAAATGGGTGTCATGGCCCGCCTCAGGGCGGATTTTTTGCAGCCAGGGCGTGTCGGCGGCGGTGGCGGTACGGCACATCTCGACCTTGACGGCGGCGGCGACGAAGATGCGGTCGACGCGGGGGTCAAGCGCCGCCTGCCGCATGATGGCGCGGTGGGCGGGCGTCCAGTTCGCCGTGACCGAGCGTTGATCGGACGAGCGGACCGGGATCGAGGACAACTCCTCGCGTTCGCTGGCGCTGAGGTT
>CAMBWO010000351.1 GCA_945871285.1 Pseudorhodobacter antarcticus
GCGCGGATTTGGTGTTCAGCTTTAAGTGCTTGCTTTCAATATGTATTTCCTGGCCGCCAAGAACAACGTTTGCAATTTCCACGTGCTTTGCGTGCGCGACTGGCGTCCAACCTTTGTCGTGGTCACTCAAGTTGTGTTCTCTCACTCCATCATACTCTCAGAGCGGCGCTCCCTTGCTTCGTTCGTAATCGATCCCGTTGTGCATGAAATATCTGATGGCATCCACCAGACGTGAACCGCCCAAAGCCGACGGCCAGCCGGGATCGCGACATTCTCCGAAGCGGCCATTGACGCCCTGCGGGGCGAAGGATCGCGTCCATATCTTATCGGTCGATCGTCCCTATACCTTTTGCCCCTTGGTGGCACCGCTGAACGGAAAAAATCGGGCAATCCGCTGCGCTCCATCTCTGGACGCGAGATCAAGCAATCACATAGAAGCTCAGGCGGTCATCCCGGAGCGCCCGGGCGTGCGGCTTTACCCTGGCTCTGCCGATCGATCTCCTCGATCAGGGGGGCAATCTGCGCTCGGGTCTTGGTCATGACGCCATCGATCCATTTGAGCGCCCGTTCTAGAGCCTCGATGTCGTCATCACGGATCAGGTCTTCGAATTTGCGGAGTTCAGCGGAAAGTGTCCGGGCGCCAAGGGTATCCCCAAAACCGACCAGCTTGTGAACCAGACGGCCGGCCCCGAAGGTGTCGCGCTTGGCGATCAATGCCGCCAGATCGGTCCGGGTCGTCTCGATATCGGCCGCAAAGCCTTTGAGCGTCCGCGCCAGCAATGCCCCGCCGTCGATCTCGCGCCATTGGGTCAGGTTATCAGCGTCGAAGTCCTCCAGGGAAACTATAGCAGCCGAAGACGCCGGTATTCCCTTCACGAGGGCCACCAGCTGTTTGAGGTCAAGCGGTTTACTAACGCACGCGTCGAAGGCCAGATCACTCAGCATCAAGGCGATCTCTGGAGATTGGTGCGCGGTCACGCAGATGATCTGAGCCCGCGCCGAAGGCCCGCCGCCGCCCCGGATGCGTGCCGCCGCCTCATCCCCGTCGAGGTGTGGCATTTGCATGTCCATCAGGATCAGGTCGAATTCCTCGGCCTCGGCCAGCTCAACGGCGATTTGGCCGTCCGCAGCCTCTGTCGGCAGCATGCCGGCGCGCGCCAGGTTTGCGCAGGTCAGCTGCCGGATTATGTCATGATCTTCGGCGACCAGTACCTTGAGACCGGCCAGAACGGCGGAGGGGTCATCCGTTTCACCGTCCAGGTCTGATACAGCGTTGTCCGTCTCGGGCAATGTCACTCTCAGCCAGAAACGCGAACCCTCCCCAAGGGTGCTCTCAACACCCACCTCGCCGCCCATGGCTGTCGCCAGCCGACGGCAGATGGCAAGACCGAGGCCGGTCCCGTCTGCGGTGGGGCCGTCGCGATCCAGCATGCCGAAGTCGCGAAACAGCCGAGGAATGTCTTCGGGGGCAATGCCGCAACCGGTGTCGGTGACCGCAAAGGTCACCGTGTGACCCTCCGCGCTGGCCACGCCAAGAGTGACGGAGAGCCGGACGTTGCCGCCGCGCGTAGCCTTCACCGCGTTGGTCGCGAAGTTCAATAGAACCCGCTGCAGGGACGCCACATCGCCCCTTAACATGCGGGAATCGTCGACCTGAATCACGACCTCGGTCCCGTGGCGCTTCGCTGACGGCCGGACCAGATCGCCAACCAGCGTCAGCAGAGCGATTGGCGAAAAAGGCTCTGGCCGTAGCCGCGCCTCTCCTGCGCCCAGCCGGGCCAGTTCCAGCACATCGTCAATCAGGTTCAGCATTCCGTGGCCGTCAGCCTTCACGCGATGAAGTATTCGTTCCTGTGCCGACTGATCCCTACCGTCCCGTACCAGATCAAGAGCCCCCAGGATCGCAACCAGCGGCGTGCGCAGATCATGCCCCAGCACCGCCACCAGTCGCGACTTGCGGGAATCCGCCGCGTTCACCTCTTTCAGCAGGACCTCACGCGCGGCAGCCTTAGCCTTAGCCCGCCCGCGGTCGAGAACCAGCCCCGCAAGGGCACTCCCAAGCAGCAGGACCAATATCCCGGAAAACATCGGCCACGGTGAGAGATAAACCGCCGAGAACCAGTTTGCCAGCGGACGGGATACGGTCAGCGTCCAGCCAGGCGCAGCCTCGAGGCGCTGCATGGCGAAGAGCCTCGCCTCGCCACCGTAAGCAGGCGTCCCGACAACGATGCCGCTGTCACGCCCCTCCGTGAAGGCGATGTACCATTGCGGCAAGCCGACAAGCTGGAACTCCTCGTTGGCTTGCGACCGCGTGATGATTCGACGCGTGCCGTCGGCGATGGCGGCAAACTCGTCCTCTTCCAGTGCGGTCTCCTCCATCCACACCGTAATGTCGCGCAGGGTCACCGAGAAGTACAAGAACGCTGCGGGCAGGGTCGGTATCTCGACCGGTTTCACGATGGTGATGACTAGCACACCACGGATACGACCTTTAAAGGCGTCCGAGACAACAGCCTTCCCCGTTCTTAGGCTTTCCGCCTCGGCGCGCATCACCTCGGGATAATTGGTCCGCGGCTCTGATGGAGGGAGGCTGCCTTCCGCGTCAGCCGTTGTCATCAGGATTTCCATGGTGTCGCCGCCGAGTGTCAGAACGAACAACCCGCCAAACAACGTGCCGACCCGCCGCGCCTCTCCCTCAACGATCGAGATGTCATACTCTTGCGACAGCGAATGGGATTCCGCTATAGTTTCCAGCGCGGCCGCGTAGGTCCTCAACCTTTGGTCAATGGTCCGCGCGAGGTCGGTGGCGCGCGCCTGCAAGTCCTCCTCCACGTTGCGCCTGATGTTGTTGCCCACCAGGAATGTCGCCGCCAAGACCGTCGCCAACGTGAGTGAAAGCACCAGTGCTGTTGACACGAGGATGTTCCGGCGAAGACCAGCGTCTGGCGCATCATTAGCTTCAGAGGTGAATTGCGACTTGATGCCGGGAACGGTCTTCACCATCAGGACACTCACCTCTTTAGAATACAGTGCATATCAACGGATACCGAGGTCTACCAGATGCTATCGCAAGCTCCTGAAGGCCGCGAAGGTCCGGCTGCACCTGTCGGCAATCTTCGGTAGTCTCGTCTTTGTTTGTTCTGCATCTTGGGTCGTCGCCAGTATTGCTGCCTCAAGGTTCAAGCAGCCGCTATCGCGGGTCTCTGCTGGTGCAATGCTGCATCCTCAAAGTCGGTTCTCCGCCCAGTCCTGTCATCCCCTTTGCTGGAACTGCAGCGCCCAGATGACAGGGAAGGGTTCAAGCAGAGTTCTCAGATCAAGCGAATTGGGATTGTCGCCTGACACGATCCCTTCTACGATCTCCGGCTCCAACAGCGTCAGCCGCAGGACGCGGGTCATGTATGTCGGTGCGATCCTTTCATGCGCCGCCAAATCGCCGATGGTTGCGAATTCCCCGCTGTCCAACATCGTTTTCCAGCGGAAAGCGCGTCCAAGCGCCTTGACGACCGTGCTGTCGGGTTTGCGCTGTCGCGGCGCGCCCGCGGGCACCTGCATCTCCTTGCGACCGCCTCGCTTGACGATGCGAAACGGCACCTGAACCGTGACGACGTCTGACGATTGCGTGATGACCTTCATGCCGCCTCCTTGGCCCGCATCTCTCGCGCCAACGCTGCCAGCCCGTCCGTGCGCAATCGGAGTGACATGCCCGCCAGACCAATGTCGATCCGCTCAATCAGCAGGCCCACGATGCGCGCCTGCTCGGCGGGCAAGAGCTCATCCCACAGCGGGTCAAGCTCCATCAGCGCGATGAGTGCCTCGGCCTCGGTGATCTCCCCATCCTGTTCCTTTGCCGCCTTCCAAGTCCCCGCCACAATTTCCGGTTGGCGGAACACGGCGCGCAACTGGTCGATGACGGCGGCTTCGATTTCACCGGCAGACACGCGGCCAACAGGGCACGACCCGGCGCCATGCTTCAGGACAGTCTGGCTGACATAGTAGCGGTAAAGCCGCCCGCCCTTGCGTGTGTGGGTTGGCGAGAAGGCCGCGCCATCGGGGCCGAACAGCAATCCACGCAACAGCGCGGGTGTGTCGGCCCGAGTTCTTGCGGCGCGTTTACGGGGACTTTCCGTCAGGATGGCGTGAACTTGGTCCCAAATCTTGCGCTCGATGATTCCCAAATGCTCGCCGGGGTAGCTG
>CAMBWO010000352.1 GCA_945871285.1 Pseudorhodobacter antarcticus
GCCCGGTCCAAGGCGCTGTTGTCCAACAACCACACCGATCTGGATATTGAAATTCAAGTGCTGCGCGAACGGCTCAAGTTCGAAGGCTGACCCCCAACCGCCCCTGTCGGGCACATTATGTGAGTGAACCCATGACCGACACCATCCGCGATCAGGCCGCCTCTGCCCTTGCCGAGGTTGAAAAAGTCACCGCCGCCATCCTGCCCGAACCCGGCACCGCCATCGTGGCGCTGGATACCGCCACCGCCCCCCAGGCCGATGCGATCAAGGCACGCATGGCCGAGTTGGACATGACCAACACGCAGTCGATCATCTCGTTTGGCGCCCGGTCGCAGGCCGAATTGCAGGTGATCAGCCAGGAAATGCTGGCAGGCGTCAAGAACAAGGATGTCGGCCCCGCCGGCAACAGCCTGACCGAGATCGTCTCGACCATCCGCGGCTTTTCGGGCGAGGAGTTGGACGTGAACCGCGAACGGTCGTGGTGGGACCGTCTGACGGGTGCCGCCGCCCCCCTGGCCCAGTTCATTGCGCGCTATGAGGAGGTGCAGGGCCAGATCGACCGCATCACCGAAAACCTGCTGCGCCATGAAACCGTGCTGCTGAAAGACATCAAATCGCTGGACCTGCTCTATGCCAAGACCCTGAATTTCTATGATGAACTGGGCCTTTACATCTCGGCGGGCCAGGCCAAGCTGAAAGAGCTGGACACCACCACCATCCCCGCCAAAGAGGCTGCGGTTGCGGCCACTCCCGAGGCGGACCAGTTGAAGGTGGCGCAGGAATTGCGTGACATCCGGTCGGCCCGCGATGATCTGGAGCGCCGGGTGTATGACCTGCAACTGACCCGTCAGGTCACGATGCAGTCATTGCCCTCGATCCGGCTGGTGCAGGAAAACGACAAATCGCTGGTCGGCAAGATCAACTCGACCCTGATGAACACCGTGCCGCTGTGGGAAACCCAACTGGCCCAGGCCGTCACCATCCAGCGCAGCAAGGAGGCGGCCGAGGCGATCAAGGGCGCCAATGACCTGACCAACGAACTGCTGACCGCCAATGCGAAGAACCTGCAAGACGCCAACCGCGTGGTGCGCACCGAAATGGAGCGGGGGGTGTTCGATATCGAATCGGTGCAACTGGCCAACCAGACCCTGATCGACACCATTCAGGAAAGCCTGGCGATTGCCGACGAAGGCAAGGCCCGCCGCGCCGCCGCCGAGAATCAGTTGGGCAAAATGCAGGCCGCCCTGCGCGACACACTGTCCGCCGCCCGCGCCAGACGCACCGGTCTGGGCGATGCCACCGGAGGCGCGCTGCAAAGCTGATGGCACACCGGTTTGACGGCCTGGCCCGGGTTCAAGCAGCGGCTGTACTGACAGCCCTGCTGGGGCTTGCCGCCTGCGACACGCCGGCGCCCCCCGCTTTGGTGGCGCCGCCCGCCGCCGCGCCTGCCGCGCCGCCGCCCCCCGAAACCGCCGCCAGTGCCGCCGTCCGCGCCTATTACGGCGAGGTGCAGTCGTCGCTGCTCTCTCAAGGCCTGCTGCGCACCGACACCGCGCCGCAGGATGCCCCCTTTACCGACCGCAACCTGACCGAAAACTTTCTGCGCATCGCCATGTATGAGGAATACGCCCGTGGCGAGGTGACGACGACCCGCAACGAAAGCCCGATCCGCCTGCTGCGCTGGGCACAGCCCGTGCGCGTGTCGGTGCAGTTCGGGCCTTCGGTTGCGCCCGAACGCCAGGCCTCTGACCGGGCGCGCATCGGGTCCTATCTGGCCCGGCTGGCCCGCGTGACGGGCCATCCGATCAGCCTGAACGACCAGAACCCGAACTTCTGGATCCACATCGCCTCGGTCGATGAACGGGCGGCACTGGGGCCGTTCCTGATGCGCGAACTGACCGAACTGACCCCCGGCCAGATCGCCAGCATCACCGCCATGAACCGCGACACCTTTTGCCAGGTGCTGACCCAGTCCGACCCCACCACCTCGACCTATGCCCGCGCCGTGGCCGTGATCCCGTCCGAACAGCCCGACCTTCTGCGCCTGTCCTGCATCCACGAGGAACTGGCCCAGGCCCTGGGTCTGCCCAACGACAGCAACGCCGCCCGCCCCTCGATCTTCAATGACGACGAGGAGTTTGCCTTGCTGACCACGCAGGACGAGTGGATGCTGAAAATCCTCTATACCCCCGCCCTGCGCCCCGGCATGACCGAGGCCGAGGCCCGCCCCATCGTTCAATCCCTTGCAAGCCGCCTGTTAAACGGCGAAAGTTGACCGCGTTCTGCGGCAAAGGAGCACCCCATGGTCTTCGGTTTCTTCAAAGGCGAATTCATCGACGTCATTTCCTGGCTGGATGACACGCGCGACACAATGGTCTGGCGGTTTGAACGCCATGACAACGCCATCAAATACGGCGCCAAGCTGACCGTCCGCGAGGGTCAGGCGGCCGTGTTCATCAACGAGGGGCAGCTGGCTGATGTGTTCGGGCCGGGTCTGTACGAACTGCAAACCAACAACATGCCCATCATGACGACCCTGCAACATTGGGACCACCTGTTCCAGTCGCCCTTCAAATGCGAGATCTATTTCGTCAACACCACCCGCTTCAACGATCTGAAATGGGGCACGCAAAACCCCATCATGTGCCGCGACCCCGAATTCGGCCCTGTCCGCATCCGCGCCTTTGGCACCTATTCGATGCGCGTCACCGATCCCGGCGTGTTCCTCAAGGAAATCGTCGGCACCGATGGCGAGTTTACCTCGGACGAGGTGACCAACCAGATCCGCAACATCATCTTGCAACAGATGAGCCAGGTTCTGGCCAAATCCGGCATCCCGGTTCTGGACATGGCCGCCAACACCATGGACCTGGCCAAGATCGTCAGCACCGCCATCGCCCCCCAGATCGCCGCCTATGGTCTGGCCCTGCCCGAGTTCTATATCGAAAACGTCTCGCTGCCGGATGAGGTGGAAAAGGTGCTGGACAAGCGCACCTCGATGGGGATTGCGGGCGATCTGAACAAATACATGCAGTTCAACGCGGCGGAAAGCATGGCACAGCCGGGCTCGGCCATGGGTGCCACGATGGGCGCGGCCATGGGGGCCGGGATGGGCTTTGGCATGGGGGCCAACGCCGGGCCGTGGGGGGCCAACGCCGCCCCCCCTCCGCCGCCACCCCCTGCCGCCCGCGTCTGGCATGTGGCCGACAACGGCGCGACCAAAGGGCCGTTCAGCGACGCTGACCTTGCAACCATGGCCGCCAGCGGTGCCTTGACCCGGACAACCCAGGTCTGGACCCCCGGTCAGGACGCGTGGAAAGCCGCCGCCGACACCGAGCTTGCCCGCCTGTTCGCCATGGTCCCGCCGCCCCCGCCGCCGCCCGGCCAGTAACCCATGGCCTCGCCCACACAGGAAAGCCGCTACCCTTGCGACCAGTGCGGGGCAGAACTGCGTTTTGCCCCCGGTCAATCGGCCTTGAAATGCGACCATTGCGGCTATGAGCAAACCATCCGCATCGCGGGGGACGGACCTTGGGCGGGCACGGCCAAGCCCTTCCGCGAGTTGGACCTGCAACGCGGTCTGGCCGACGATCTGCCCGCCACCGCCAGCGAGGATGTCCGCGCCACCAACTGCACCAACTGCGGCGCGGTGGTCGAGTTTCAGGGCGCCACCCACGCCAAGGAATGCCCGTTCTGCGCCACCCCGCTGGTCGTCGATTCCGGCTCCCGCCGCATGATCAAACCGCAGGCCCTCGTCCCATTCCAACTGGACGAATCCACTGCGCGCAAGGCCCTGATCACCTGGCTGGGCAGCCTGTGGTTTGCCCCCAACCGTTTGCTCGAATTCACCCGCGCCGGGCGGGCCCTGAACGGCGTCTATGTGCCCTACTGGACCTTTGATGCCGACACCCGGTCACACTATACCGGGCAAAAGGGCGTGCACTATTACGAGACCCGCACCGTCACCGTGAACGTCAACGGCAAATCCGAACGGCGCACTGAACAGGTCCAGAAAACCCGCTGGTATCCCGCCTCGGGCCAGGTGGCGCGGCAGTTTGACGATGTTCTGGTCATCGCCGCCACCAGCCTGCCCGCCCGTCTGGGCGAGGGGTTGGAGCCGTGGGATCTGTCCGACCTCAAACCCTACGACCCCTCCTACCTCGCGGGATTGCAGGCCGAGGGCTATACCATCGTC
>CAMBWO010000353.1 GCA_945871285.1 Pseudorhodobacter antarcticus
ATGGCGCGCAGGTCGGGGACGTCGACCAGCGAAAACAGGGTGCTTTGCAGGGGCAGCGCACCGGGCGGGGCGACGGTATAGCGGCGGGTTTCCGTAAGACCGCGCCCGGTGGCGGGGTGGCCGCTGCGTTTCAGGGTGACGGGTTCGCCTGCATAGCCGAGGACGGCGCGCAGGACGTTCAGGCCCACGCCGGCATGGGGCGAGGGGGCGATGCCGCCGGTAACGCTGTGGATTTCCATGGCTTTCGCCATCTCGCGCAGGACGGCGGCGGTCAGGACGGGGAAGCTGGAGGCGCCGGAGAGGGCAAAGATGCCCGCCGTCTTGGCTGCGGTGTCAAAGGCGGTGATCCCGGCCACGAAATCGGCGCCGTCGGCGAAGTCGAGGTAGTTCGTGCCGCTGGCGATGCAGGCCTGCAGGACGGTGTAGGGGGTGGGGCCATAGTCCTGAAAGGGGCCGGAGGCGTCAATCAGGATGTCGGGGCGGTGGGTGGTGAGGGTGTCTGCGATGGTGGCGCGGTCGGCGCGCAGGGGGGTGCAGCGGGGGTGGGTGCAAAACGCTTGGGCTTTTGCGAGGTCACGGCCTGCAATCAGGATATCGACGTCATCCTCAGCCAGAAGCTGCGCAAGACGTCCGCCAAATACGCCATAACCGCCGAGGATGAGGATTTTCATGGATACCCCTTTCGGTGGCAGGTTGGGATGCTAGGTTAACGGGGTCAATGCGGCATGGAGGACGGAATGGATTATCGGCGTTTGGGGCGGTCTGGGTTGAAGGTGTCGGAGTTTTCCTATGGGTCTTGGGTCACCTTTGCCAAGCAGGTCGATATTCAGCCGGCGAAAGAGATGCTGACGGCGGCCTATGACGCCGGGATCAACTTTTTCGACAATGCCGAAGGGTATGAGCAGGGCCGGTCAGAACTGGTGATGGGGCAGGCGATTGCCGAACTGGGCTGGTCGCGGGATTCTTATATCGTGTCGTCCAAGGTGTTCTGGGGCGGGTCCAAGCCCACGCAACGCGGGTTGTCGGCCAAGCATGTGACCGAGGCTTGCCATGCGGCGCTGAAACGGCTGCGGGTCGACCATCTGGACCTGTATTTCTGCCACCGGCCCGACATTGATACCCCGGTCGAGGAAACCGTGCGGGCGATGCACAATCTGATCTTGCAGGGCAAGATCCTGTATTGGGGCACGTCCGAATGGTCGGGCCAGCGGATCACCGAGGCCCATGCGGTGGCGGCGCGCTGGGGTCTGACGCCGCCGACGATGGAGCAGCCGCAATACAACCTGTTTGAACGGGTGAAGGTCGAGGCGGACTATGCGCCGGTGTATGAGAGCTTTGGTCTGGGCACCACGATCTGGTCGCCGCTGGCCTCGGGCATTTTGACGGGCAAATATAATGACGGCATCCCGCAGGACAGCCGGATGAACCTGGCCGGGTATGAGTGGCTGAAGGACAGTCTGACCAAACCCGAGGGGCAGGCCAAGCTGGCCAAGGTCAAGGCGCTGGCCGGGTTGGCGGACCGGATCGGGTTGCCGATCCACCATCTGGCGCTGTTGTGGTGCCTGGCGAACCCGCATGTGTCCACGGTTATTCTGGGGGCATCGCGGGTCACGCAACTGACCGACAACCTGAAGGCGCTGGAGCACAAGGCCAAGCTGACGCCCGAGGTGATGGCCGAGATCGAAGGGATCATGGGCAACAAGCCTGCAGCCCCGGCACGGTTCTGATTGTTTGAAAATGTCAAATCTGGGCCTGGAACGGTCAGGATTTGGCAGGCCGGATGATGGAAAATGAGGTGTGGCGGATGACCCATTCCGCCACACCCAGGTTGACGGCCCAAGCCGCGATGAACACGAGGTCAACCAGAACGCCGCGCACCTCGCCAAACATCAGGAAGACGGGGAGCAGCAGGACCGTCTGGGTCGCGGCGCCCAGGGTGATGGCATAGCTGCGCATCATCCAGGCGCGGTGATCGGCAAAGCGGCGCTGACGGGCGGCGCGGATGCCCAGGAACAGGACGGTCAGAAAGACCAAGGCCATCACATTCTGCGCTGAGTTATACAGAACGGAATCGCCCTGCGCCTTGGCCGAGGCGTTCATCACCAGGCCGGACAGGGCAAAGTAGGCGCCCCCAACCACCAGAGCGCGGCCAAGCCAGCGGTGCATCCCGGGCAGGGCGCGGCGCAGGCGGCTGGAAAACTGCAAGAACCCCAGGATCAGCATGGCGGACCCGCCAAGAATATGCCCGATGACCGCCCAAGGATAACTGGCGCGGCGGGCAATGGCGGCGGCATCGCTGAGGGCGTTGGGGCCACCGCTCTGCATGGACTGCAGGACCAGAACGCCGGTCAGAACGGGAATGATTGCCAGCAAAAACAAGGCAAAGCGCGGCAGGGCCGCCAGGGCGGGTCTGAGCATCGGGTTCTCCTTTGGGTTTGAGTCAGTCGGGGTCGAACTGGAAGACGTCGTTCAGGGGTTTGTCGAAGGCGCGGGCGATCAGGAAGGCGAGTTCAAGGGACGGCGAGTATTTGGCGGCCTCGATCGCCATGATGGTTTGGCGGGTGACGCCGACGCGGGCGGCCAGGTCGGCCTGGGTCATTTCGTTCGCATCAAAGCGCAGGCGGCGGATCTGGTTGGTGATCCGCATCAATAGCCGGTCCTGTAGAGGGTCAACTTCAGAAGGCTGCTGACGACGTCGCCCAGGGAAAACCCAAGGTAGATCAGGTTGAAGGCGATGAAGCCGGAATAGCCCATGGCCAGCGACCCCATCGCGCCGAGGAAACCGGCGACGGCAAACAGCATCATGGCCCCCATGCCCCACATCTCGAACTTGGTGTCGCGTTCGTCCTTCAGGAAAGCGGGGGGGTTGCCACCGGCGATGACGGCCTGGGCCACGGTGGTCAGAATGGTGAGCGCGATGATCGACCCGATGGAAACCGGGATGACCCAGATCACGGTGCGTGCCCAGATTTGCAGGGCATCGGGCGCGGTCGAGGTGCCGTCGTGGAACATGTCCCAGATGCGGGAATAGAACCAGCCGTTGATGACAAGGCCGCTGAAGAGGTTGATCCAAGTCTGGCGTTCTTCGGAGTTCATGGGGCATCTCGAATCAATGTCAAGGTTGTCAGGCATCAGGTATGCTAAAGCATCCACCATGTCAAAGATTCTTTACATCGTTTTGCCGTTGACCTTTGCCGCGCCCTGCGGTCACCATGCCGCAAAAGAGGAGGACGATATGGCAAAGCGGGCACTGATCACCTGGGGCGGTTGGCTGGGGCATGATCCGGAAAAGGTGGCGAACCTGTTCGCGGGTGACCTGGCGCAAGCGGGGTTCGAGGTGACGGTGACCGACACGCTGGCCTGCTTTGACGATGCGGCCGCCTTGGCCGACCTGTCGCTGATCGTGCCGGTCTGGACGATGAGCACGATTGAAAAGCACCAAAGCCAGAATGTGGCCGATGCGGTGGCGGCGGGCGTCGGCCTTGCCGGCTGTCATGGCGGCATGTGCGACAGTTTCCGCAATGACGTGGTCTGGCAGTTCATGACGGGCGCGCAGTGGGTGGCGCATCCGGGCAATGACGGGGTGGAATACAGGGTGCGGATGGTGTCCGATGACCCGCTGGTGGCGGGGATTGGCGATTTCATGGTCAAGACCGAACAGTATTACCTGCACATCGACCCGGCGGTGAAGGTCCATGCCGTCTGCGATTTCCCGCAGGTCGACGGGCCCCATGCGGCGAATGGGCCGGTGGCGATGCCGATTGGCTTTACCAAAATGTGGGGCAAGGGGCGGGTCTATTATAATGCCTTGGGTCACCAGGCCAATGTGATTGACCACGGGCCGGCGCATGAGATGATCAAGCGTGGGCTGCTCTGGGCGGCACGGTGAGCTTTCAAGCCTATCTGGACAGCATCCAGACCTAGACCGGCAAATCCCCCGCCGACTTTCGCCCGATGGCGGCGGACAGGGGGTTTGCCGGGGTTTCAAAGCCTCGCAGGTTACCGACTGGCTGAAAGCCGACTTTGCGGTGATGAACCACGTGGGCAACTTCCTGTTCTGACGCGTGGGCGGTGGTGCGCCTTTGGGCTGCGGGTTGGATTGACCCTGTGCCCGGTTTCCCCCATGGTCCGCCAAAACGAAAAGAGCAGCCATGGCCACCACCGCCCCGTTTTCGCGCTTTGA
>CAMBWO010000354.1 GCA_945871285.1 Pseudorhodobacter antarcticus
ACACCTCATCGCGTGTCATCACGATCTTGACCGGGCGGCCCGATTTGCGTGACAGCGCCAGCGCGACGGGTTCAATGAACACCGCCGTCTTGCCACCAAAACCGCCGCCGATTTCCGACGCGGTGACGCGCAGCTGGCTGGCCTCGATCCCCAGCAGGGGCGCGCAGATGCTGCGGACGTTGAAGTGCCCTTGGGTGCAGCACCACACCTCGCCCTTGCCGTCGGTGGTCATCGAGGCAAGGCAGGCATGCGGTTCGATATAGCCCTGATGGGTGGCGGCGGTGGTAAAGCTGCGTTCCACCACCAGATCGGCACGGGCAAAACCGGCGTCCAGATTGCCGTGGCCGAATTCGCACTGGTTGGTGACGTTGGCCGACATGCCGGCCGGCACGGTTTCCAGGGAACGACCGGCCTGCACGACAGGCGCATCCGCCTTCATCGCGGCATCCACATCGGTGACATGGGGCAGCGCGCGGTAGGTGACCTTGATCAGCTTCAGCGCCGCACGGGCGACATCGGCATTGACGGCGGCCACGGCGGCGACGGCGTGGCCGTCATACAGCACCTTGTCGGTCGCCAGCACGTTGATCTGGACATCGCGCATCGCCGGATCGTCCTGGGCGACCAGATCGGCCCCGGTCACGACGGCCTTGACGCCGGTCAGCGCCAGCGCCTCGGATATGTCGATCGAGACGATCTCGGCATGGGCATGGGGGCTGCGCAGGATGCGGCCCACCAACATGCCGGGGGCGGTCATGTCGGCGCCATAGAGGGCGCGGCCACGGACCTTGTCCACACCATCGGGACGGGCGGGGCGGGTGCCGACCTGTTTGAAAATGCGCTTGGGGGTTCCGGTATCCATCATGCGGTCCTCATCTTTTGGGCGGCGTCCTGAACGGCGGCGATGATCTTGTCATAGCCGGTGCAGCGGCAAAGGTTGCCGGCAAGCCAGTAGCGCAGCTCGGTGTCGGTGGGGTCGGGGTTGCGGTCCAAGAGGGCCTTGGCGGCCACAAGGATGCCGGGGGTGCAGATGCCGCATTGCAGGGCGGCATGGTCGATAAAGGCCTGCTGCAAGGGGTGCAGCGCATCGGCGGTGGACATGCCTTC
Organism: Pseudorhodobacter antarcticus; assembly: GCA_945871285.1. GTDB lineage: Bacteria > Pseudomonadota > Alphaproteobacteria > Rhodobacterales > Rhodobacteraceae > Stagnihabitans. Next base: position 1,108 of record CAMBWO010000354.1, read on the forward strand.
GATGGTGGTGATGGTCGAGCCCTCAACCTCGGCCCCAAGGACGAGGCAGGAGCAGACCATGCGGCCATCCAGCGTGACGGTGCAGGCGCCGCAATCGCCGGTGCCGCACCCCTCTTTCGCGCCGGTCAGGCCCAGACGGTTGCGCAGCACATCCAGCAGCGATTCATCGGGCGCGCAAACGAATTCGGTGGCATCGCCGTTGATGGTGGTTGCGACTTGGATCGTTTTCATAGCTGGCCTCCGGCGCGGACATAGGCAATCACGGCGGCGCGGCGTGCCAGGACGCCCACCACCTTGGTGCGGAATTCAATGGTGCCGCGCTTGTCGGCAATGGGTTTGGCGGCGGCCGAGGCGGCCTGTTCCAGCGCCTCTTGCGCGGCGGCGTCCAGTTTCGTGCCGATCAGGGCAGCGGCGCAGGCGTCCACCAGCATCACGGTCGGGGCCACGGCCCCCAGCGCCACACGGGCGGCGGTGATGGTGCCGGACGCATCAATCGTCAGGCTGACCCCGGCCGAGGCGACGGCGATGTCCATTTCGGTGCGCGGAATAAAGCGCAGATAGGCGTCGGCGCTGTGCGCGGCGGGCGCGGGCAGGAAGACCGAGGTGATGATCTCGCCCTTGGCCAGCGAGATGCGGCCGGGGGCGGTCGGGATGGTTTCGACGGCGGCGTCACGGCTGCCATTCGGCCCTTCGATGCGGACGATGGCACCGGCGGCAAAGAGCGCGGGCACGGCATCGGCAGCGGGCGAGCCGTTGCACAGGTTCCCCACCATCGAACAGCGGCCCTGCACCTGTTTGGACCCGATCAGCTGCGCGGCCTCGGTCACGCCGGGATACATGGCGCACAGCGCTGCGTGATCCCCCAGCTCCAGACCCGCGACCGCCGCACCGATGCGAAAACCGCCCGCCTCGGGCGTGATGTCGCGAATGCCGGGGATGCCCTTGATGTCAACGATCAGGGCAGGTTCCACCATCCCGGCCTTCAGCTGCACCATCACATCGGTGCCCCCGGCCAGAACCCGGGTCACGCCGGTCTCGGCGCCCAGCAATCGTGCGGCCTCTGCGGCCGTCTTTGGCTTTGCATATTGCATGCCGTCTCTCTCCCTTGGTGATGCCGACGGGCGGCCTGCGCCTGTCTTTGTCTTCTGCAGGGAAGGTAGATCAGGTTTCGGGCCGGGTCCATCCCGTTCAAGCCAAGGACGTCGCAAAAGGGCGTGCGGCGCCGGTTGGCGAGTCAAACCCATGGGGGCACCTGCGATCCCCCTGCCCAAGCCACAGCAACGCCAAACCCGATCAGCGGTCAAGCGATGGCGCCTTGGGGTCCAAAGACAGGGGCTACCGCTCCACCAGCATCACCGTCCCGATCCCTCCCGCTGCCGCAATCGCCGCCAAACCCTGCCCCGCGCGCAACTGATGCACCAACCGCACCGCCAATATGGCCCCCGAGGCGCCAATCGGATGCCCCCGCGCCAAGGCCCCGCCGCCAATGTTCACGCGGGCCGGGTCCAGCCCCGCCCCCTGCACACAACCCATCGCCTGCACGGCATAGGCCTCCATCACCTCGGCCATCGCCACCTGATCCGGTCGCAGACCCGCCTGCCCCAGCACCCGCGCAATCGCCGCCACAGGGGCCAACCCCGGCTCCTCCGGCCGCCCCCCCAGCGTCACGCCACCCAATATCCGCAGCCCCGCCGCCCGTCGCGCCGACACCACCACGACAAACGCCGCCGCATCCGCCGCCACGGCGGCATTGGCCGCCGTCACCGTCCCGCACAACACCCTGGCCCGCCCAGCCGCCCGCAACACCCGCGCAAAGCCATCTCGGACCTGCCCCGCCACCGGCACGATCTCGGCCATCTCTGCCGCCAACGCCTTGCGGTGGCTCTCCACCGCCCAGTCATCCTGCGCTGCCCGCCCAATCCCCAACCGCACCGCCAAGGCCGCCGCCGCCGCATCCATGTCAGGGTCACGATCCGGCCAGGGCGTGAACGCCGGCCGGTCATAGGCCACCGCCGCCCCGCCGTCCGGGTCCGTCCGAAACCGCAGCGGCCGACGCGAATAGCTTTCCACCCCGCCCGCCACCACAACCTCCGCCGCGCCGCTTTCCACCAAAGCCCGCGCCAGCAGCACCGCATCCAGCCCCCCCGCGCACTGCCGGTCGATGCTCAATCCCGCCACCCGCTCGGGCAACCCCGCCGCCAGCGCCACCACCCGCGCCGGGTTCCCCCCGGCCCCCAGGGCGTTGGCCACAATCACCTCATCCACCGCATCCGCCGCAATCCCCGCATCCGCCAGACAGGCCGCAATCACCGGCGCAGCCATGTCGGCCAGCGACAGCCGGGCAAACGCCCCCCCGCGCGGCATCACCGCCGTCCGCCGCCCCGCCACGATCCAGGCGCTCACCCGCCCACCTCCGCCATGATCCGCCGCAAATCCGTCTTGCCCGACGCAAGCACCGGCCAGTCCTCCAGCCAGATCACCGCCTTGGGTGCCTTCAGCGCCCCCAGAACCCCCCGCGCCGCCCGCAAAATGGCCGCCTCCTGGCGCGCATCCCCCCGCAGAACCGCCACCAGATGCACCCCGCGCAACGCATCGGCCCGTGGCACCACCGCCACCCGCTCCACCCCCGGCAAGCCCGCCAGAAACGCCTCGATCTCCTCGGGAAACACATTCTGGTCCGCCACCGTCACCATCCGCCCGGCCCGCCCGTGCAGATACAAGAACCCCTCCCGCATTTCGCCGCGCTCGCCGACCGACAACCAGCCGTCGCGCCACACCACCCCGCCACCCTCCCCGGCATAGCGGTCAAACAGATAGGGGCTCCTCACCCAGATCTCCCCCGCCTCAATCAAAATCTCCACCCCCGGATAGGCCCGCCCCACCGAGGCCTCCGGACACCCCGTCCCCGCCAGTGTGATGAAACTCGCCTCCGCCGCGCCGTAAAACTCATGCAGTTGCACACCGGGACTCATCGCCAAAATCGCCGCCCGCAACCGCGCATCCAGCTTGGACCCGCCAATCAGCACATACCGCAGGCCCAACTGCGCCCCCCCCGCCTCGATCAGCATCCGCA
>CAMBWO010000355.1 GCA_945871285.1 Pseudorhodobacter antarcticus
TGCCTGCGACCCTGCCTTTGGTCATCGTCGACAATGGCCCCGATGACGGGATGCGCGCCTGGGCCGCCGCCCGTGGCATCACGGTGCAAGTCAGCCCCACCAACCTTGGCTTCGGCTCTGGCTGCAACCTTGGCGCCGCACAGGCGGAAACCGAGTTTCTGTTGTTCATCAACCCAGACGCCCGCCTTGACCCCGGCACCCTCGACCAGTTGCTTGCCGCCGCTGCCCGTCACCCACAGGCCGCCGCCTTTGGCCCCGTCATGGTCGATGACACCGGCCGCGCCCGCTACAAACGCAACTCCTACCTTTTGCCCCGCGCCGCCAAACCACCCCGCGATCCCGGCCCCGATGACCGCATCGTCGGCGTCCTGTCCGGCGCCGTTCTCATGGTCCGCCGTGCCGCGCTTCAGGCCGTCGGCGGCTTTGGCCCCGCGATCTTTCTGTATTTCGAGGATGACGACCTCGCTCTCCGCCTGACCAAATCCTGCGGCCCGCTCATCCTGGTGCCCGCCGCCCGCGCAGCCCATGCGCTGGGCCACTCCTCCACCCCCTCCCCCGCCCTGTCGCGGTTCAAGGGGTATCACTGGGCCCGCTCGCGCATGCATGTCGGGCGCAAACATGGCCGCCCGCTGCCCTGGCTCGCCGGGTTCTGGGATGGCCTGTCGCATCTTTTGTCCACCCGATCCTGGGCCGATGCCGAACACCGCAACGAAGCCCTGGGCCGCCTCAGCGGGGCCCTTTCCATCCTGCGCCCATAAAGGGTAGAACTGGCGCAGCCCTTCGGACCGGACCCCGCATGTTCAAATACTCCCGCCTGAAATACCTGCGCCGCCGCCTGTTTCTGGACATTCGCGACCGATGGCTTGGCGGCACCTATCCGATGGACGGCGTCAATTTCACCATGCCGCTTGGCAGCCACCCCTCGCCCCGCCGCGCCGTCCTGCGCGGCGATTACGAGGCTAACGAACGCCAACTGATCGCCGCCCACCTGCCCCCCGACCTGCCGGTGATCGAGCTTGGCGGCTCCTACGGCATCGTCAGCCACGCCATCCGCAAACGCCTGGCCCCCACCTCGACCCTTGTCGTAGTCGAGGCCAATCCCACCATGATCCCGACCTGCCGCGCCAATGTCGCCCTGGGCGGCAGCCCCGACTGCACCCATGTCGTGCAGGCCGCCCTCGCCTATGGCGACGCCCGTGTGCGGTTCAAGGTGACGGCCAATGTCCACACCTCGCATCTGGTGTTTGACGGCTCCACCGGCCCCGACATCGTCGATGTCCCCTCCGCCACGCTCGACAGCCTGCGCCGCGCCCATGGCCTGACCGGCGCCTTCAGCCTCGTCTGCGATATCGAGGGGGCCGAACTCCTCCTCCTGCGCAACGACGCCGCCGCCATGGCCGATTGCGCGCTGATCATCATGGAAACGCACCCCCCGGTCTATCCCGCCCTTGGCGGCACGCTGGACGAGGTGAACCGACGCCTGGCCGATCTGGGCTTCGTCCCCTTTGCCCGGATGGGCGACGTGATCGCCGCCCGCCGCCCCTCCCTTTGACCCCAGCGAGGCCCACCGTGCCCCACGACTTTCCCGACTTTGCCCGCAACCTGACGGCCACGGCCCCCAACGGCCCGGCCTACAGCTTTTGCACGCTGGTCTCGCGTCCCGCCCAATATGCCCAGATGCTCGCCTCATTTCGGGCGGCCGGCTTCACCGCGGCGGATTGCGAGTTCCTGTATCTGGACAACAGCACCACCAATCAAGGTGATGGCTATCAGGGGTTGAACCGGCTGATCGCGGCGGCACGCGGGCGGTATATTGTGCTCTGCCATCAGGACTTGCTTGCCATTGACCCCCGCGCCCGGTTGGACGAATGCCTGACCCAGTTGGGCACCCACGCCCCCGACTGGGCCGTTGTCGGCAATTCCGGCCATGACGACCGCGGCCGCAAACGGCAACGCCTGACCGATCGTTACGGTTACGACATGACCGCCGGCCCGCTTCCCGCCCGCGTTGACAGCCTGGACGAGAATTTCCTGCTCCTGCGGCGCGATGCGGCCTTGGGCTTTTCGCATGACCTGTCGGGCTTTCACCTATACGGCACCGACCTGTGCCTTCAGGCCGATCTGCGCGGGCGCAGCGCTTGGGTGGTCGATTTTCATATGGAACACCTGGGCCAGGGCCGCGTCGATGCCAGCTTTGCCGCCTGCATGACCGGCTTCGGCCAGAAATACCGCCGCGCCCTGCGGCCCCGCAGCGTCATCACCCCCTCGGTCCGCCTGACCGTGGGCCGCTTTGACCCGGCCGCCTGGCTGCGCACCTACAAACTGCGCAACACCGTGGACGGCAAACGCCCCTTTGCCGCCGTCCGCGCCCTGCGTCTATGGCTCAAGGCCCTGCCCTATGATCTGCGCGAACGGCTGAACGGCCCGCGCTTCACCGTGGACGGCACCGTTTTCACAATCCCGCCCCACGCCCCCCTTGCCGCCCGCAAGGCGCTGCGGCGCGGCAGTTACGAACTTCCCGAACGCAACATGATCGCAAAATGGCTGCCCCGCGACCTGCCCGTGGTCGAACTTGGCGGCTCTTACGGCATCGTCAGCCACAGCATCCGCCGCCACATTGCCCCCACGGCCCAACTGGTGATCGTCGAGGCGAACCCCGTCCTCCTGCCCACCTGCACCGCCAATGTCGCCCTGGCCGGCGCCCCCGCCACGACCCGCGTCATCGGCGCCGCGCTGGCCTACGGCGCGGAAACCGTGCGCTTTTTCGTGACCGATGGCATCCACACCTCACACCTCCCCACCGGCATCAACACCGCTGCGGGCCGCGAGATCGAGGTTCCCGCCACCAGCCTCGCCCGCCTGATTGCCGATACCGGCATCACCGGCGATTTCAGTCTGGTCTGCGATATTGAAGGTGCCGAATATGACCTGCTGCTGCACGACACCGCCATCCTCGTCCGTTGCGCGATGATCGTGATGGAAATTCACCCCGACACCTTCATCGACCGCGGTTCCAGCGTCACTGCCTTTCGCCAGATGCTGTCCGCCGCAGGCTTTGCGATCGTCGATCATCATGCCCAGGTGATCGTCGCCCGCCGCTAGGGCTTTGGCCCCGGCACCAACCCGTTTTCGGTCCAAACCTTTCCGCCATCCCGCGCCGCCGCAATCATCTCGCGGTTGCGGCACTGGACCACCGGGTCGACATAGCCCCGCGGATGGTCGAGGTGATAAAGCGGCGCCGAATAGCGCAGCGTGACCCCCTTGATCCCCGCATTGGCCAGCCGGATGCCAAATTCCTTGTCCTCGCCGCCATAGGCCATCGTCTCATCAAACCCGTTCACCTTCAGGATGTTGTCCCGAAACGTGCCCGCATTTCCCCCGGCCCAGCTGCGTCGGATCGGTGACACCCGGTCCAACAGCCGCCCCACCGGCGCGGGCGGCCCCATCGCCTTCAACCAGTCCGACATGCCCTTGGCCCGCCACCCCGGCAACCGGCCCTTGTCCCACCGGACCCGCCCCGCCGCCAGCAAGCCCTGCGTCTCCGCCGCCTCGAGCCGTATCACGCTGCCCGTCGCAAACTGGTCCGCCCGCGCCCGCTGGACATAACGCTGCACAAAGCCCGGATGCATGACGCAGTCGTCGTCGATGAAGATCAGATATTCGGCACCCGAACTCTGTACCGCCTCGTTCAGGATGCGCGTCTTGCGGAACCCCAGATCCTCGTGCCGGACATGGCGGATCGGCAGGCCCGCAAATTCTTCCAGCACCGCCTTGGTCCGCGCATCCGACCCGTCATCCGCCACGCAAATCCGCTCCGGCATCACAACCTGCTGCGCCACCGCCGACAGGGCCAGCCGCAAATAGTCAGGCTTTTGATAGGTCGCGATGATCAGTTCAACCCGCATCGCCCACCCGTGCCAAAAACTCCAGCGCCGCCCGGTCCTCGACCTCACCCGCCTCGATATTCTCCACCTTGCGCATCACCCGCCGCAAATGGTCGGCGTCCGGCGTCGTCAGGTTCGGCCCTCGGGCAATCTTGGCCCGCAGTTCCGCATCCGACCGCGTGTAGTAATGGTTCAACTGAATCCGCTCCGCCGAATAAAAGCCTCGCCCCTCGCGCCCCTTGGCACTGAACCGCTCCC
>CAMBWO010000356.1 GCA_945871285.1 Pseudorhodobacter antarcticus
GCCGCCCCCCGCTCCATGATCACCGGCACGGTCGCCAAGGAAATCACGTTGTTCACCACGGTCGGCTTGCCCATGAAGCCTTCCAGCGCGGGCAGCGGCGGCTTGGCGCGGACCACGCCGCGCTTGCCCTCCAGCGAGTTCAGCAGCGAAGTTTCCTCACCGCAGACATAGGCCCCGGCGCCAACCCGAACCTCCATGTCAAACGCCCGCCCCGACCCCAGAACCGAGGCACCCAGCACACCCGCCGTCCGGGCCAGAGCAATCGCCTGCGCCATCACCTCAATCGCAATCGGGTATTCCGACCGGATATAGACAAAGCCCTTGACCGCCCCGCAGGCCAGCCCGGCAATCGCCATCCCCTCGATCAGGGTCAGCGGATCGCCCTCCATCAGCATCCGGTCGGCAAAGGTCGCTGAATCGCCCTCATCGGCGTTGCAGACGATATACTTGCGGTCGGCCTTGGCCTCGGCCACGGTTTTCCACTTGATCCCGGTCGGAAACCCCGCCCCACCCCGGCCCCGCAGACCCGAGGCCGTCACCTCGGCTACAATCGCCGCAGGCTCCATCGCCACGGCCCGCTGCAACCCCACCAACCCGCCATGCGCCCGGTAATCGCTCAGGCTCAAAGGATCAATCACGCCCACCCGCGCAAAGGTCAGCCGCGTCTGCCCCTTCATCCAGGGCAGCTCATCCGTCAACCCCAACGCCTTGGGATGCTGCGACAAATCGCCAAACAGCCCCGCCACGTCGGCAACCGTCATCGGGCCAAAGGCCATGCGACCGCCAGGCGTTTCCACCTCGACCAGCGGCTCCAGCCAGACCATGCCGCGCGATCCGTTGCGCACAACCTGCGCCCGGTCGCCGATGGCCGCCGCCACCTCATCCGCGCCCAAGGCCACGGCGGCGCTGTCCAGGGGGACGTAAATCTTCATGCCCGCACTCCCGCCAGCACGGCATCGACCCGCGCTTCATCCACCCGGCCGATCAGCTTGCCATCCACCATCGCCGCCGGCCCGCAGGCGCACAGCCCCAGACAGAACACCGGCTCCAGCGTCACGCCATCGGCCGATGTCCCGTGCCAATCCACCCCCAACGCCCGCTTGGCATGGGCCGCGACCCGGTCACCGCCCACCGCCTGGCACGCCTCGGCCCGGCACAGTTTCACCACATGCGCCCCGGCCTTGTGCTCGCGGAAATCGTGATAGAACGTCACCACGCCATGCACCTCGGCCTTGGAGATGTTCAGCGCCTTGGCGATCTGCGGCAAAATCTCTTGCGGGACCATGCCGAAGGCGGCCTGAACATCGTGCAGAATCGGCAACAGCGCACCCTCGCGGCCCTGATGTCGGGTCAGAATTTCGCCAACCTGGGCGGCAAGGTCTTGGGTCATGAATGCGTCTCCGGATGCTGCGTCCCAGATACCCCGTATGATAGGAAAATCAAGATGGATATCTCGTCGCTTGATAGGCCAAGCCTATCGTAACCGCCCCGCCTCGTCAATCAACGCGGCCAGAACCGGGGTCTGCGGGTCATGCCGGGCGGTGATCAGCCCTACCAGATGCTCGGCCTCGGGCTCGGTGATCGGGATCGCCACCAGCCCCGGAAACATCTGCGCCAGTTTCATCGGCACGACCGAGGCCCAGCGCCCGGTTTTCACATGGGCAATCAGCGCGATGGTCGAATTGCTTTCCACCGTCGGCACCACCTTGACCCCGGCCTCCGCCAGATGCTGGTTCACGATGCGGCGGTTTTGCATGTCCCCCGTCAGCAGACACAGCGCCTCGCCCGCCACTTCCGCCCATGTCACCCTCTCGCGCCCGGCCAAGGCCGCCCCCGGCGCGCACAGGAACCGGTAAAACTCACTATACAGCGGCACCTGAGCGACCCGGCCCAGCGGTTCGTTGTCCAGATAGGTCAGGCCCGCGTCCAGCTCCAGACTGTCGATGCCAGCCAAAATCTCGGCCGATGTCCGCGACAAGACCGTCACTCGCACATTGGGATGCCGCGCAATGAACGGCCCGGTCAACTCGGCCACCATTGGCAGGGCGGTCGGGATCACCCCCAGCCGCAGATTGCCCGACAGCCCCTTGTGCACCGTCCGCATCTCGGCCTTCAGCGCCCGCATGTCACCCACGATCCGCCGCGCCCAATCCAGCACCCGCTGGCCTTCCGGCGTCAGTCCCTGAAACCGCGACCCGCGAAACACCAGTTGCACGCCCAACTGATCCTCCAACTGCCTTATGGCAGAGGAGAGCGAGGGCTGCGTCACCCCGCACACCTCGGCCGCGCGGCCAAAATGGCGCTCGGCGGCCAGGGCGATGAACATTTCCAGCTTGTCGATCATGCCACAGTAAAGGCTTAATCCACCCTTGCCCGCAAGCCTTGGGCCACTTACCTCTGTGCGCATGAACATCAACATTCCCTTTTTCAAGAGACCGCCGCTGGTCAACGTGATCCGGCTGCAAGGCAGCATCGGCACCGGCACGCGTGGCCTGTCGGATGCAACGCTTGCCCCCCTGATCGAACGCGCCTTTGCGCGGGGCAAACCCACCGCCGTGGCGCTGCAAATCAACTCGCCCGGCGGGTCGCCCGTGCAATCCAGCCTGATCGCCGCCCGCGTCCGCCGCCTGTCAGAGGAAAAGAACATCCCCGTCCACGCCTTTGTCGAGGATATGGCAGCCTCGGGCGGTTACTGGCTGGCCTGTGCGGGGGATGACATCTGGGTGGACCCCTCGTCCCTCGTCGGCTCGATCGGGGTGATCTTTGCGTCCTTTGGCTTCCCCGACCTGATGGCCCGTCAGGGCATTGAACGCCGCGTCGTGACGGCGGGCCGGTCCAAAAGCTTTGCCGACCCCTTCCTGCCGCAAAAGCCCGAGGATATCGACCGTCTGAAAGCCATCCAGACCCCGATTCACGAAGCCTTCATCGCCCATGTCAAAGCGCGGCGCGGGGCGCGGCTGGCGGATGCCGATCTGTTCAACGCCGACATCTGGGTGGGCGCGCAGGCGGTTGACCTTGGCCTTGCCGACGGCGTCGGCCATCTGGTGCCCAAGCTGAAACAGCTTTACGGTGACAAGGTGCGCCTTGTGCCCCATGGCCAAAAGCGCAGCCTGCTGTCGCGCTTTGGCCTGAACTTGGCCGAGGATGCGCTGGCCACCATCGAGGAACGCGCACTTTGGGCGCAATACGGGTTGTAACATGCTCAAGATCGCCATCGTCTTTTTGCTGCTGATCGTGGGCGTGTCCATGCTGGGCAGCACCGTGGTCAAATTCCTGCGCGGCCCCAAGGCCCCACCCACCCTGTCCTCGACCCGCGCCAAATGCGCCCATTGCGGCCGCCCGGTGCTGGGCACCGCCCCTTGCGTGTGTGGCAAGGGATGAGGGCGCTGGTCACAGGCGCCGCCCGCCGCATCGGGCGCGAGATGGCGCTGTATTTGGCGCGGCGCGGCTATGACGTGGCCGTGCATTACGCCAGTTCCGCATCTGATGCCGACCAGACCGTGGCCGACATCCTGGCCCTGGGCCGCCGCGCCGTGGCCCTGCAAGCCGACCTGTTGGACGAGGACGCCCTTGCCACCCTGATTCCCCGCGCCAGCACCGCGCTGGGCGGGCCTTTGACCGTGCTGATCAACAACGCCTCGATCTTCGAATATGACAACATCACCACCGCCACGCGAAAATCGTGGGACCGTCACATCGGCTCCAACCTGCGGGCACCGTTCGTGTTGACCCAGGCCTTTGCCGCCCAGGTCGCCCCTGCCCTGATGGTGGACGGTGAACCCGTGGCCCAGGGCCTGATCCTGAACATGATCGACCAGCGCGTGTTGAAACCCACACCGGAATTCATGACCTATTCGCTGGCAAAGATGGGCCTTTATGCCCTGACCCGCACCTCGGCCCAAGGCCTCGCCCCCCATGTCCGCGTCAACGGCATCGGCCCCGGCCCCACTGTGCAGGGCACCCGCCAGACCGCCAGCCACTTTGCCCGCCAGCGCGCCGCCACCGTTCTGGGCCGTGGCGCAAGCCCCGCCGACATCTGCGCCGCGGTTGGATTTTTCATAGATTCGCCCGCCGTGACCGGTCAGATGATCGCCGTGGACGGGGGTCAACACCTGGCCTGGGCGACGCCGGATGTGCT
>CAMBWO010000357.1 GCA_945871285.1 Pseudorhodobacter antarcticus
CCGATCATCATCGCAAAGGTGACACGGTCCCGCCGCATCTGGATGAATTCCTTGACCAGAACCGCCGCAAACCGACCAAAAGACAGGGTCATGCCACCCCCGCGAAATTGTCCTGCGCCCCCGACATCAGATAGATGAACGCCTCCTCCAACCCGCCCTCCACCTTGGTCCAGGCCCCCGGATGCCGCCCCACCGCCGCCGCCAACGCATCGGCATCGGTTCCCGACACATGTAGCACCGCGCCAAACCGCGCCACCTGCACCACCGCCGCCTCGCCCCGCAGCGCCGCCTCCAGATCGCCCCCACCCTCGACCGCCCAGGTCGACAACCCCACCATCGCCGGTATCTGCCGCGCCGGCCCCGCAATCAGCTTGCGACCATAGGCGATATAGGCCAGCTGGTCGCACTGCACCGCCTCGTCCATGTAATGGGTCGAGACGAGCACCGTGACTCCCTGCCCTGCCAGCCGCCGGATCTCATCCCAGAAATCCCGCCGCGCCTTGGGGTCCACCCCCGCCGTCGGCTCGTCCAGCATCAACAACTGCGGCCTGTGCAACATGCAGGCCGCAAGGCTCAACCGCTGCTTCCACCCGCCCGACAACGACCCCGCCAACTGTCCGGCCCGGCCCTCCAGCCCCAACCCCACCAGCGCCTCATCCACCCGCAAACGCCGGTCGCGCATCCGGAACATCCGCCCGATGAAATCCAGATTTTCGCGGATCGTCAGGTCCTCATACAGCGAAAAACGCTGCGTCATATACCCGACTTGCTCCTTGATCTGCTGGCTCTGCGTCAGGATATCAAACCCCAGACAGGTCCCCTCCCCCGCCTCCGGCGTCAACAGCCCGCACATCATGCGGATCGTCGTGGTCTTGCCGCTGCCATTCGGCCCCAGAAAGCCATAGATCGCCCCCCGCGGCACATCCATGTCAAAGCCGTCCACCACCCGCCGCCCGCCAAACTCCTTGGTCAGGCCGCGCACCGATATGGCCAGGTCTACCGCCACAGCGTCACCGGCTGCCCCGGCAGCAACCCCTCCGCCCCCACAACCTGCGCCTCGGCCCGAAACACCAACCGCCCGCGCTCGTCGCGGGAATACAGGATCGGCGGCGTGTATTGCGGCTCAATCGCCAGCTTGACCACCCGCGCTGTGAGGCCCGCGGCACAGCCATCACAACCCATCTGCAAAACCTCACCCAACCGCACCCCCGCCCGCGCGGCGGACGGGACATAAAACACCACGCGAATCCGCTCAGGCTGAAAAACCGACAGGATCGGCACCCCCGCCGCCGCCACCTCGCCCGCATCGAAAAACCGACGGTCCAGCAACCCCGTCACCGGCGCCCGCAACTGTCGCTCGGCAACTTGGGTCCGCGCCTCCTCGGCCAGCGCCTCCGCCATCTCCAGCCCCGCCTCCGCCGCCAGAACCTGCGCATCGCGTGCGGGAAGCCGTGCGACATGCAACTGCGCCGTCAACTGCTCGACCTCCGCCTCGGCCCGCGCCAATCCCGCCCGGTCCAGATCCAGCTTCGCCGCCGCCACCTGCCCCTGCCGCGCCAACCCTTCCGTCCGCGCAAAATTCGCCGCCGCCAGCGCCCGGTCCGCCTCGGCCCGCCGCAAACTGGCCTCGATCACCGCAATCTCATCAGCCCGGCCCCCGGTGCGCAGATTGTCCAGATTGGCCCGCGCCTGCCGCACCCCCGCCTCGGCCGCCCGCAGCGCCGATTGCTGCACGCTGTCCTCCAGCGTGACCAGAACCTGCCCCGCCCGCACCACCTCGCCCTCTTCTGCCCCCATCGTGACAATCCGCCCCGGCGTCAGCGCGGCCAGATAGACATAATCCGCCTCCAGATAGCCATTGAACACCGGCACCTCTGGCGCGCCAAAGCCCGGCACGACCATGGCCACGACGCCCACAATCCAGTCCAGCACGCTCATGGCTCCATCCCCGCAAACAAAATGCCCAAGTGGTTTTCGATCAGCCGCTCCATTTGCAACCCGCCCTCCGGCATCACGCCAAACACCTGCGCCAACAGCAGATGCGCCAGCACCGGCCCCATGATGCTGCGCACCGTCAAGTCAGGGTCCACCGCCCGAATATGCCCGCCCGCCACCCCTTGGGCGATCAACCCGCGCAGCGCCGGCAACACCCGGTCCAACACCTCGGCCCGGTAGACCTCCGCCATCTGCGGCCCCACCGCCGCCTCGCGCAGGATCAGCGACGGCAGCGCAAAAAGCCTGGGGTCCGCCATCATCCGCACCATCCCGCCGATCATTGGCCTCGGGTCCCCGCGAAACCAGGCAAACTGCTCCAACGCCAAATCCGCCACCGGCGCCACCGCCCGCCGCACCAACCCGGTCAACAGGGCCTGCTTGGAGGGGAAATACAAATAGACCGCCGCCTTCGACAGCCCCGCCCCCCGCGCCACCTCCTCGACCGAGGTCGCGGCAAAGCCCTTGGCCGCAAACAGCGCCAGCGCCGCGTCCAGCACCTCATCCGGCCTCGCTTCGGCCCGCCGCCTGAATTTCGGTTCCCGCTTGCTCTCCATACTTCACTGCTAACTGACCAGTCACTTATTTACAATCTCCTTGCCCTCCCCCCCCTTTATCTGTTCATAAATATCCCACTGGGGGTCCGGGGGATGTGAAATCCCCCGGCCTTGGCCACAGGAGCAAACCCATGCCAAATCTGCCCGCCACCGGCACCTTCGTCACCCGCCTCTGGCGCCCCGGCATCGGCCCCGCTTTGGTGCTGCACCACGACGGCGCGCTGATCGACATCACCAGCAAAACCACCCCCACCATGCGCGACCTGCTGGAACGTGACGACCTGCCCGCCTACCTCGCCGCCCAGACCGGCCCCGTGGTTGCCCAACTGACCGAAGTCGCCACCCACGAACCCCACGCGGACACCCCCCACCTGCTCTCCCCCGCCGATCTTCAGGCGATCAAGGCCTGCGGCGTCACCTTCGCCCGCTCGATGATCGAACGCGTGATCGAGGAACGCGCCGCCGGCGACCCCACCCGCGCCGATGCCATCCGCCAGCGCGTCACCGCCGCCATCGGCGACAGCTTGCGAAACCTCAAACCCGGCTCGCCCGAGGCTGCCGAGGTCAAGCGCCTCCTCCAGACCGAAAACCTGTGGTCCCAATATCTCGAGGTCGGCATCGGCCCCGATGCCGAGGTTTTCACGAAATCCCCCCCCATGGCCTCGGTCGGCTATGGCGCGACGGTCGGCCTGCACCCGATCTCGAAATGGAACAATCCCGAACCCGAGGTCGTCCTGACCGTCAACAGCCGTGGCCAGATCCAGGGCGCAACCCTCGGCAATGACGTCAACCTGCGCGATGTCGAAGGCCGCTCTGCCCTCCTCCTCGGCAAGGCCAAGGACAACAACGCCGCCGCCAGCATCGGCCCCTTCCTCCGCATCTTTGACGACACCTTCGGCATCGACGATGTCCGCAACCTGGAACTGACCCTGACCGTCACGGGGACTGACGGCTTCACCCTGACCGGCCGCTCCTCCATGGCCGAAATCAGCCGCGATCCCGTCGACCTCGTCGCCCAAACTATCGGCGCCCACCACCAATACCCCGACGGCTTCTTCCTTTACTGCGGCACGATGTTCGCCCCCGTGCAGGACCGCGACGGCCCGGGCCAAGGCTTCACCCACCACATCGGCGACCGGGTCACCATCACCACCCCCGCCCTCGGCGCCCTGACCAACACGGTCCGCCTGTCAACCCAGGCGCCCCCCTGGACCTTCGGCACCGCCGCCCTGATGCGCAACCTGGCCGGGCGTGACCTGCTGTGACCAAGATGGGCGAATCGCCCATCCTACAAGAACGCCAGGGATATTCCGTCTTGTAGGATGGGCAATCTGCCCATCTTCCCCACCAGATCCGCCAACAGGTTAAAATCGGAAATGACAACTCCTTGAAATCCAACGCTTTCAGTCTGCACCCGATTTCGATCACCCCTCCTCTTAGGCTCAAGTTTCAAGTGCAACACCCAGCGCCCGCAGGGCATAGGATGTTGCGATGGACAGTCGATACAAGCACCTTTGCAGCGAGGAACGTGGCGTGATTTTGGCCGAGCATCGGCGGGGCAGCAGCCTTCGTGAGATCGGGTTG
>CAMBWO010000358.1 GCA_945871285.1 Pseudorhodobacter antarcticus
GATCATCAGCAGGTGTTCCGCCTCTTTGGCTATGCCGGATCGGGCAAGAGCACGGTGCTGAAGTTCGCCCTCGACGACCTCGGCCTTTCGCCGCACCGTAGTGCCAAGGACGGCACTTGCGTGCCCGGCGTCGTCACCGCCACCTTCACCGGCAAGGCCGCACTGGTTCTGAACCGCAAGGGAACACCCGCGCGCACCATCCACAGCCTGATCTATTCGGTGATCGAGTCGACCGAAGAGGAAGTCGCCGCCGCCGCCGTAAAGGTCCAGGAGGCGGAAACCGCCGCCCGCCGACTGACGGGTTTCGACAGGACTGCGGCCGAAGCCGGGATCGAGGCGATGCGCCAGGCGCTTTCGGCCATGAAACACCCCCGCTTTGCCCTGAACCCGCAGAGCGACGCTGCCGATGCCAAGCTGATCGTGCTGGACGAGGTGTCGATGGTGGGCGAGGAGATGGCGCGCGACCTGATGAGCCTCAGTAAGCCGATCCTGGTGCTTGGCGATCCCGGCCAGTTGCCCCCCATCAAGGGTGAAGGTGCCTTCACGCGCGACGCGCCCGACGTGATGCTGACCGAGATCCACCGCCAGGCGGCAGAAAGCGCCATCATCCGGCTGGCCACCATGGCGCGGATGGGTGAACCCATCGGATTCGGGACCTACGACTCTTTCGTGGCCAAGCTGCGCAAGGGCGACATCACCCCGGATCAGGCGCTGCGGGGCGGACAGTTGATCTGTGGCCTGAACGCGACGCGGCTGCAGTTGAACAATGCCATGCGCGCGGCAGCCGGTTTCGGCGGGACATACCTGCCCACCGGCGCGACCGAGAAGATTATTTGCCTGAAGAACCAGAACGACCTTGGGCTGATCAACGGAATGTTCCTGACGCTGGAAGGCATCGTCGACGAAGGCAGTCTCTATTTCTCGGCCATCGTCCATGACGAGGATGGTCGCCGTGTCGGACCGCCTGACAGCAACGGACGGCCGGGCCGTCTGCGCGTCTACAAGGGGCATTTCGAGGATCATGTCGCCAACGATCTGAAGCGCCACGACCGCGACTGGAAGGACAAACGCCTTTTGACAGAAGCCACCTTTGGCTGGGCGATCACGGCGCACAAGGCGCAAGGGTCGCAATGGGAGAACGTGATCGTCTGGGATGACGGGATGGGCCGCACCGATCTGGACCGCCGCCGCTGGCTTTATACCGCGATCACCCGGGCCGAGCGCGGCCTTGTGCTGCTGGCATGATGCGCCGTTCACGAAAGGAAAACCCCATGCGGAGTAGATTCCGTGATCCGCGATTGGCTGACGAAAAGGCCGCAGAGCAGCGGACGGTCGCGGCAGGGGCTGGAACGAGCGACGAGGAGATCCACGCACTCGAGGAAGCGCTGCGCGCAGTGCCGATCGAGGATCTTCTCGCCGAGCTTTACGGGCCGGATCACGGCGCGTTCTATGATGCGGGCGAAGATCTCTGGATCGTACCAGACCCGAAGCATCACGGGCCGGGCTTCGGCTTCATCGCCATTCGCAGTGATCGAAGCTGGTTCGCCGGTGTGGTCAAACCGGAGGTCTTCCAGTGAGCGCCGCTGTCATCGACCTCAATGACGTCCGGCCGTTGCATTCTCAGCAGGATCGCTACGATCTGGACCTGATCGTCCAGCGGCTGCGCGACACCGCAGACGATTGGGTGCCACGCCTCTTCCCGCACGGGCGGCGGTCGGGCGATGAATGGCGCCTGGCCAATATTCACGGCGATGCACCGCGCAAGATGGGATCATGCGTCATCACCCTGCGCGGGCCCCGTGCCGGGGACTGGATCGATTTCGACGGCAATCATGGTGGCGGCCCGATCAGCGCCATCGAGGAGGCAACCGGGCTTGATGGCCGCGCCCTGATTGCCAAGGCGGCCGAGATCGCCGGTGTCGCGCCCGGAGCAGCCGAACGCCCCGTTTCGCCGACACCACCGGCCGCCAAGCGTGACCCGACACATGAGATTGCGCGACTGATTGCCGGAGCGTTGCCGCTGGCGGGCAGTCCAGGCGACGCCTATCTGCGCGCGCGCTGCCTTATCGATCCACGATGCCCTGACCTGCTGTGCCACCCCGACCTGCCGGATTTCGACACGCGGCGTGGGTGGCCGGGGCTGATTGCATTGCCGCGCGTCGTGACGGGTGAACGGTCCGCTGGCATCCACCGGACCTTCTTGCTTGATGACGGCAGTGCCAAGGCCCCTGCGGGGAAGAAGATGCTGGGTTCGGTGGCCGATGCCGCCGTCCGGTTGTTCGCCATGCCTGCGGACGGCCATCTCGGCATCGCCGAAGGCATCGAGACCGCATTGGCAGCGCATGCCCTGTTCCGCACAGCAGTCTGGGCGGCACTGTCCGCTGATGGTGTCGCGCGCTTTCGCTGGCCCGAGGGCACGACACGGGTCACCATCTATGCCGACGCAGGCGATGCGGGTCGTCAAGCGGCCGCCAGCCTATCGGATCGGCTGAACCGGGCTGACATTCCGAATGAAATCGTCCTTCCCCTCCATGGCGATGATTTCAACGACGATCTGATGCGCGGAGCCCGCGCCGCTGATTATTGCGCTGGCGAAGGCGCTGCTGCGACCAGTCTGGCTGACGAGTTGCAGACCCGCCCTGTCGGCGACAATGACACCGCGGCTCTCGTCACCGCTGCCGAGGCACTGACCAACCCACCCGACATCACGACCCTTGGCCAGCTTCTCGGCCGCATCGCGCTTGCGCGGTTGGACCCGCTGCCTGCGCGCCAGATCCTCGCGCACATCAAGGTCGCGACCGGAATTCCCATGGCGATCCTCGAAAAGCAGATGACGGAACTCGGTCGCCGCGTGAACGCCAGTGGCGATCCGAACGCACGCCTTACAAAACCGGCCTGGTTCAACCGCCTGTGTCAGGACATGGCGGGAACACCCGAACGCAACGAGGCCAATGTCATCATCGCGCTGACCTCCGATGTCGCATTCGCAGGCGTGCTTGCCTTCGACGACTTCGCCCAAGGCATCGTTGTGAGGCAGCCGCTGCCATGGGATGGCACCACTGGGCCGTTTCCCCGCCCGTGGGAGGATGCGGACGAGGTACGCACCGCCGAATGGCTGCAACTCCGCGGCGTCAACGTCGCCCCCATGGTGGTCGGCCGCGCCATTGGCGCCGTCGCCCGCGATCATCGCATCCACCCGGTGCGGGACTGGTTGGATCACCTGCGCTGGGACGGCATACCCCGGATCGAGACCTGGACCAGCACCTATCTTGGGGCCGAACCGACTGCTTTCCACCACACCGTTGGCGCGCTCTGGCTGATTTCGGCCATCGCCCGCATCTTCCGACCGGGTGTCAAGGCCGACCACATGCTGATCCTCGAAGGCCCGCAGGGCGCGCGCAAATCCACCGCGCTCAAGGTGCTGGCGGGCGAAGAATGGTTTACCGACGAACTGCCCGAGCTGGGGTCCAAAGATGCGGCCATCCACATGCAGGGCATCTGGATCGTGGAAATCGCTGAACTCGACGCCATCGGCCGCGCGGAGGTCTCACGCATCAAGGCGTTCTTGACCCGCACCACCGACCGCTTCCGTCCGCCCTATGGCCGCTACACCGTCGAGGTGCCACGCCAATGCGTCTTCGCAGGCACAGTCAACCCCGACACCTATCTGCGCGATGAAACCGGCAACCGCCGCTTCTGGCCGCTGCGCTGCGGGACCATCGACATTGCGGCTTTGGCACGCGACCGGGACCAACTCTGGGCCGAGGCGGTCCACCGTTTCCGCGAGGGTGCGATCTGGTGGATCGACGATGTGGCGCTGCTGGAAGAGGCCAGAACAGAGCAGGAATCCCGGTATCAGGGCGATGCTTGGGATGCCCGCATCGACCGCTGGCTGACCCACGACACCCGCAGCATCAATCGCGGTCACGCGGGGTATGAGGATTGGCAGGACGAGGAGTTTGAGCGGACCGAACCGATCCGCGATGTTTCCGTTGGCGAGATCCTCGAAGGTGCCCTCGGCATCGAGCCAGGAAAGTGGTCTAAAGGTGACCAGATGCGGGTAGGCGCTTGGCTGAAATCGCGGCTTTGGGAGAGGTATCGTCGCCGCACGGGAGAGGCCCGCGAATGGC
>CAMBWO010000359.1 GCA_945871285.1 Pseudorhodobacter antarcticus
GCTGGGGCCAAAGGTTTCATCGCGGAACAGGTGTTTCAGGGTGGCGGTGTCGTTCATGTCGGCAAAGCCCGGCGCTTCGGCGGCGTGGCCGAGGCGGGTGTCGAATTCATGAAAGCCGCCGACATGGTCGATATGGGCGTGAGAGGCGACGGCCACGACGGGCGCGCCGGTCAGGGGCAGGGCGGGACGGTAGGGCAGGAGGCCCGAGCCAAAGTCGAATTGCAGATCGGCGTCGCGGCCCTGCACGGTATAGCAGTTGGCGCGGAAAAAGCTGTGCACATGCGGTTCGGTGGTCAGGAACACGCCGGGGGCGGCTGGGGCGGTGGTGAACCAGTGCGGCATCGGCGGCCCCCTATAAGAGAACGCCCGGCGCCAAGGCCGGGCGTTCGTGTCGGATCAGAAGCCCGACTTGATGTTTTCAAACTCGGCCACCATGCGGTCGCGCATGGCGGGGTCGAGCGGGGTTTGGGCCAGCAGGGTGGTCGAGAGCGGGTCGACATCGGCGGCCTTCAGCTCTTCGGCCGAGATTTTCGCCATGCCGGCCATCTGGGTGGCGGCATAGCCGAAGTTTTCAAGCAGGCCCTTGGCCGAGCCTTCGTCGAGCCAGGCGTTGATGAAGTCATAGGCCTGGTCTTCGCTGCCGGGGCCGTCCTTGAGGTTCACGTAACCGCAAAACCAGGACGAGGCGCCCTCGGTCGCTTGACGCTGGAAGCCGACGGGAAAATCCTGCTGGCGCAGCAGGGCAATGGAATCGTTCCAGGCCCAGGCGATCTGAATCTCGCCCGAGGCCATCAACTGGCTGAGCTGCGACGGGTCGGACCAATAGGCCTTGACCAGCGGGTTCACGGTGCGCAGCCAGTTGGCGGCGGCGGCGAACTGGTCTTCGGTGATGGCCGTCCAGTCGGTGACGCCGGTGGCGAGCAGGGCGAGGGCCCAGACATCATCGGCATTGTCGGGCAGCGAGATGCGGCCTTCGTATTTGGGGTTGGTGAAGACGTTGAGGGTGGCCACATCTTCGGCCGGGACATCGGTCGTGTTGTAGGCGGTGGCGGTGTAGGCGTAGTCGGTGGGGATATACCAGACGCCGGTGTCATCCTTGAAGATGGACGAGTTCAGGAAGCGCGGGTCGATCTGGGCAAAGTTCGGAATGCGGGCGGTGTCCCAGGGTTCGATGATGCCGGCGTCGCGGTATTTCTGGATCATCTGGCTGCACGGATGCGCCACATCGGCCTTGAACCCCGAGGTCAGTTTCTGAAACGCCTCGTCATCGTCGCCGAACAGGGCATAGGTCGGCAGGGCGCCGAACTTGGCGACATAGGGTTGGATCAGAGCCGGGTTTTCAAAGCCGGACCAATCAAAGACCGTGAGGTTCGGGTCTTCGGCGCGGAGGGTGGTGGCGGCGAGGGCCAGGGCGGCGGAGGCAAGGAGCAGGGTCTTGGTGGTCATGGGTTCTCCTGGTTGTGGATCGGGACCTTGGGGTGATCCGGTTTGGCAGGGTCAGTCTAGCGAAGTTTGCGGATGATGAAATGGGGGGCGGCGAAATTCGTTGCAAGGGGGGGGATTGCCGCGAATTTGGGCGCAATGGGGTGCTTTACAGGTTGAAACATGGGCGATAGACCAACGCTGTCGCCCTGCGGTTCGGGGCGGCTGCCGGGGTGTCCGGTTTGGTGGGAAGACCCGCCGGGGGCAGGCGCCGCACCTGCCAAAAGCGCAACGATGACCATAGGGTTCCCATGACCAAACTAGACCTGACCTTTGTCCGCAGCCAGTTTCCGGCCTTTTCCGAGCCGCTGCTGGCGTCCCATGCTTTCTTCGAAAACGCGGGCGGGTCTTATCCCTGCCGTCCGGTGGTCGAGCGGCTGCACCGCTTTTATACCGAGCGCAAGGTGCAGCCCTATGGCCCCTATCCGGGCGCGCAGGCGGGGGGCGCCGAGATGGACGAGGCGCGGGACAGGCTGGCGGCGCTGATGGGGGCGGACCCCGAGGAATTGAGTTTCGGGCCCTCGACATCGGCCAACACGTTCGTACTGGCGCAGGCGGTGCGGCTGTGGCTGCGCGACAAATCGGCGGCGGTGGTTGTGACCAATCAGGATCACGAGGCCAATTCCGGCGTCTGGCGCAGGCTGGCGGACGAGGGGATCGAGGTGCGCGAATGGCAGATCGACCCCGAAACCGGCCATCTGGACCTGAAGGGGTTGCAGGCGCTGCTGGCCGATGGCCGGGTGCGGCTGGTGGCATTCCCGCATTGTTCCAACGTGGTGGCCGAGATCAACCCGGTGGCCGAGATCTGCGCGATGGCGCGGGCGGCGGGGGCGCGGACGGTGGTGGATGGAGTCAGTTATGCGCCGCACGGGTTGCCGGATTTCGCGGGACTGGGCTGCGATGTCTATCTGTTCAGCGCCTATAAAACTTACGGCCCGCATCAGGGCATCATGCTAATTTCGGCGGAGTTTGGCGCGGAACTGCCGGCGCAGGGCCATTGGTTCAACGCGGGCACGCTTTACAAGCGGTTCACGCCGGCGGGGCCGGACCATGCGCAGATTGCGGCGAGTGCGGGGATGGCGGATTACATCGACGCGCTTTACGCGCACCATTTTGCCGGCACAGCGGCCCCGGCCGAGCGGAACCGGGCGGTGCATGATCTGATGCGGGCGGCGGAGGTCGAGGTGATTGCACCCCTGCTGGACTATCTGGCGGCACGCAATGATCTGCGGCTGGTCGGCCCACGCGATGCGGGCCTGCGGGCGCCGACGGTGGCGGTCGATCTGGGACGGGCGGCAGAGCCTGTCTCCGAGGCGTTGGGCCGGGACGGCATTGCCTGCTGGGGCGGTGATTTCTATGCCGTGCGCCCGATCGAGGCGATGGGGATTGACCGCGAAAAGGGCGTGCTGCGGATGTCGGCCACCCATTACACCAGCCCCGAGGATGTGACGCGCCTGATCGCAGCCCTGGACCGGGTGCTGTAGCGGCACCTGCCGGGGGCTGTGTGCCCCCGGCGCGTGTTTGCAAAAGTGATCCGATCCTGGCTGCGGCGCGTAAACTGCGGATGAGTATGGGAATTCCGCAATGACCGACGCGCCTTTGATCCTGTGGTTCCGGCGCGATTTGCGGCTGTCCGATCATCCGATGCTGGCGGCGGCGGTGGCAACGGGGCGGCCCCTGATCCCGGTTTTCGTGCTGGACCCGGAAACCGAGGCGCAGGGGGCGGCGGCCAAGTGGCGGCTGGGGCTGTCAGTGGCCGATTTTGCGCGGCGGCTGGAGGCTTTGGGGTCGCGGTTGGTGGTGCGGCGCGGGCCTGCGCTGGAGGTGTTGGCGGGGCTTGTGCGGGAGACGGGGGCGGTTGGGGTGCGTTGGACGCGGGCCTATGACCCCGTGTCGCGGGGCCGGGATGAGGCGGTCAAGATGGGGCTGAAGGCGGTGGGGCTGGAGGCGGGCAGTTTGCCGGGGCATTTGCTGCACGAGCCATGGGATGTGGCGACGGGCGGCGGCGAGTTTTACAAGGTGTTCACGCCCTATTGGCGGGCGGTGCAGGGGCGCGAGGGTGGGGCGTTGGTGCCTGCGCCCGCTGCGCTGGTTGGGCCAGCGGTCTGGCCTGCATCCGAGGTGCTGGAGTTGGGCGTCGGGATGCGGCGGGGGGCGGCGGTGGTGGCGCCCTGGCAGCGGGTGGGCGAGGTGTCGGCTTTGGCGCGGTTGGACGCCTTTCTGACGGGTCCGGTCGCGGGCTATGCCGGGCGGCGGGATTTTCTGGCCGAGGAGGCCACGTCTGGCCTGTCGGAAAACCTGACCTACGGCGAGATTGGCCCAAGGCAGGTTTGGCACGCCGGGTGGCGGGCCTGGCAGGAGGGTCAGGCGGGGGCGGAGACATTCTTGAAGGAATTGGTCTGGCGCGAGTTTGCCTATCATCTGGTTTTTCACTCGCCCCAGATCACCACGCAGAACTGGCGGGCCGCGTGGGACGGGTTTGCCTGGCGCGGGGACAACCCGGACGCCGAACGCTGGCGGCGGGGCATGACGGGGGAACCCGTGGTCGATGCGGCGATGCGGCAGATGTATGTGACGG
>CAMBWO010000360.1 GCA_945871285.1 Pseudorhodobacter antarcticus
GGTAGGTCGCATGGACAGATCGATAGGCAATGTCGCGCGTCATTTTTGCTGTCTCGGGGCGCGAGCGTGGGGCATCTATGCCAATGCCCATGTAGACGTTGGCCTTGCCGTCGACACCGCGCACCGCATCTTCGCACTGGCCGAACACATAGGTGTCAGGGTCCATCCCCGCGCCGACAAGCTGGTCGAAGGGGGCCTCGTTCAGGCCAAGGATGCGGAACAGGCCACGCGTCGCCTCATCCCCGGTGAAGTCGCGCAAGATGGTCTTGCGGAAGAACGACAACTCCTTGTCCCAAACCTCACCCGCCTGATGCTGATAGGTGATCGGCTTGACGAAATCCGCATAGCGCGTCTGTTCTGCCCACGGCCATTGAGCCCGGCGGATCAGGTTGAAGTGGTTGCGGTTCCAAACGTTCAGGCCAAAGGGCAGGTGCGGCTTGCACCATTTCACCAGACCGTAAAGCTCGCGGTCGAGGTCCTTGTTCCGCTCCAGCCAGAACTTCTCCCACACCAGCGCCTCGGGGTTGTCCAGAAGCACCCGCAGAAAGGTGACAAGCGAGCCGTCGACAAAGGTCTTGCCCGCCGCCGCCTCCTGGCAAAAGTCGTAAAGCCGCAGCAGTGCCTGTCGGCAACTTTCGGCGTTGATGCCGCGCTCTTCCGCCTCGCGCCGGGCGGGGGCGGAAAAGTCGCCGGGACAGCCGCCTTGGATCAGCGTGTCGAGCGGAGAGTTTCGCTCGTTGCACCACATGAACCCGTCAAGGTCGTGGTTGCGCACCTGATCTTCGATCATCGAATGGATCCAGCCGCGATAGCCGGGATGCGAGGTCGACGGCTCACCACCAAGGCGGCCGAAGATGTCCACCTCCATCGCCTGCGGCAAGGTCGGTACGTCCACCGCCGCTGCTGAGCCGTGGCCGGCATATTTGAAGAACGGCTCCATCAGCTCGACATAGACCTTCATCCCCCGCGCATGGGCGGCGGGGATGACCATCTTCAGGATGTCCTTGCCTTCGAACTCAGGGTCGCGTGACCGGTAGTCGGCCATGAACGTGTCGCGGTAATAGCGCGGGTCGGGGTCGAAGTAGGCGCCGCCCCGCATCTGGTACGGCTCCGGCACGCCGTGGTCCGGCCAGCCGTCCAGCGCGTGGCTGATCGAACGGCCCGATTTCAGCCCAAGCCAGGACACAGTGCCCAGCATCAGCACGTTGACGCCTGCGCGGGTCTGCAGCGTATCAAGGACGCTTTCCACGCCTTCGTCGACAAAACTGATCGGGCTGATCTGGCAGCCGACGAATTTCTTCTGCGGGTCCACGCTCATGCCGCAACCCGCACGCTTTGAGCGAAGGCGGTGATGCGACGCATCGCTTCCTGGATCATTGGCAGGGGCTGCAGATAGCTGATGCGAATGTAGTCGGTGCTGTCGTCGCCGAACATCGTGCCCGGGAACAGCATCACCCCGGTTTCGCGCAACAGCCGCTCGCAGAACTCCGGCGCCGGCATCCCGGTAGAGGAGATGTTGGTGTAGATGTAGAAGGCCCCTCCGGGGTGGCCATAGGTGAACCCGGCGGCGGTCAGAGCGGGCATCAGCCAGTCCCGCCGCGCGGCATATTCATCCAGCATCGCCGTCAGTGGCTCCTGCGGTCCGGTCAGCGCAGCAAGGGCTGCATGCTGGCTGACGGTGCAGGTGTTGATTGACAACGTGTGGCGCGGCTCGGTCACCTTGTCCACGAAATCCAGCGGCGCGGCCAGGTAGCCCACGCGCCAGCCCGTCATGGCATAGGTTTTGGAAAACCCGTTCAGGGTTATCGTGCGTTCCTTCATGCCGGGCAGGGTGGCGATGCTGAGGTGTTTGTTCGGGGCGTAGATCATCTTGGCATAGATCTCGTCAGCGATGATCAGGATGTCGTGCTTGACCGCCAAGTCGGCAATCTTGCGGATGACGTCGGGCGGTGTCACGGCCCCGGTCGGGTTGTTGGGCGAGACAAGCACGAACATCCGCGTGCGCGGCGTGATGCGCGCCTCGATCTCGGCCACGTCCAGCGCGAAGTCGTCCTTTTCATGGGTCGGCACCGGCACTGGCACCCCGCCGCACAGATGCACCGCAGTGTCGTAGGTGGTGAAGCGGGGCGAGGTGATCATGACCTCGTCGCCTGGGGCGCACAGCGCCAGCATGCACAGCATGATGCTTTCCTGCACGCCCGCCGTCACCACGATCTCTTCCGCCGTATAGTCCAGCCCATAGCTGGAATTGAGATCGGCGGCGATGGCAGTGCGCAACTGGGGCAGGCCAGTCGGGCCGGTATAGTGGTGAGCATTGGCGTCAAGTGCCGCCTTGGCCGCCTCGACGATATGCGCAGGTGTGTGGAAATCGGGATCGCCTCGGCCTAGGGCGATGACGTCGTTGCGGTCGGCCGCGATTCCCAGCATGCGCGTGCGGAACGAGCCGTCCTCTTCGACGATGCGGGGGGCGATACGCTTGGCGAACTGGCTCATCCGTGCATCCTCTTGCCGTCGATGAAGGTCATCTTGATGCGCTCCAGCGCGAATAGGTCATGATCTGGGTTGCCGTCCACCACGATCACATCCGCGGCTTTGCCAACCTCGAGCGATCCGATCAGGTGATCCATTGCCGAGACTCTCGCCGCTCGAATAGTGATCGAGGCCAGCGCATCCATGTTGTCGCGGCAAACGCCCACCTTGACCATATGCGCCAATTCCGGGGCGATCACGTCATGCTCTACCGCCGGGCTGCCCGCGTCGGTGCCAAAGACGATGGGCACGCCACGTTCGGCCGCCTTCTTCAGGCCCGCATAGCGGCTGGGGTCGGCGACTGCTTTGATCCGCTCTTCGATCTTCCAGTCGGGGATGCCGAAGCGGCGGGCGATCTCGGGCTGGCTTTGCTGTACCAGGGGCGCGAAGGTGGTGACGATGGGCAGCTTGCGGTCCAACAGGACCTGGATCGTCTCGTCCGACATCGACCCGCCGTGTTCGATGCAATCGACTCCCGCCTCGGCGACGCGGCGGATGCAGGCGTCATATGTCGCATGCGCGGTCACCGGCAGGCGGTTGCGGTGCGCTTCGTCGATCACGGCATGCAGTTCTTCGTCAGTGAACTCCAGCGTGTCGTGGCAGGCCATGATCTTGATCAGGTCGGCCCCGCCCTTGACCTGCTCGCGCACCGCGCGGCGCATCTCGTCAGGGCCGGAAGCTTCGCGGCAGACCCAGTAGGTGTGTCCGCCGGTCTGGATGATTGCCGCCCCGCAAACCTTCAGCCGGGGGCCGGGAAAGATGCCCTGCGCGACGGCCTGCTTGGAATAGAGGTTCATGTCGTGGAACCCCAGATCGCGGACCATCGTGATCCCCGCGCGCAGCGATTTCAGCATGTTGCCCGCCGCCTTGAAGGCGGAAATCGGCTTGGGGTCGTCCATTGACTGCCGCGCGAGATCATGGATGCCGTCCCAGTTCAGATGCGCGTGGCTGTTGATCATGCCGGGCATCAGCGTGCCGCCTGTCTCGATCACCGGACCTGCGGGCATCTGAGCGCGAGGGCCGATGGCGGCGATCTTGCCGTCCTTCATCTCGACAAAACCGTCCTCGATTATGTCGCCCACAATGGGGATCACCCGACCCGCAAGGATCGTATGAGGGGCAGCCAGATCGAACATCGGCTTCGTGATCTTCTGATAGCGCCAGGCGGCGGGTTCGGACATCGGCGGCTCCTATGATATGACGCGAGCGTCAAAGGGATGGGTGGATTGAAATTGGCTTGGCGTCTCGACGCCGGTGTCGGTCACGATCAGCGTCTCGATGCAGCGCCAGCCGTCATGGCCGGGGCGGTAGATTCCGGGTTCGCAGGAAAAGACCATGCCGGGGGCGGTGGGCGTGTCGTCGCCGAGCGACAGCCACGGTGCCTCGTGCCCCTCGACGCCCATGCCGTGCCCGATGCGGTGTCGGATCGCGGCCCCGAACCCTGCCGCGCGGATCGGCGCAAGGGCGGCGTCGTTGACGCGGGTGCAGGTCTGGCGCTGGGCGAGGGC
>CAMBWO010000361.1 GCA_945871285.1 Pseudorhodobacter antarcticus
CCAGACGGCAATTGATCTCATCGTGTCGCGCCGCGTCGACCTCAAGCAGTTGGCCACATCTGTGTTCGAACTATCAGAACTTGAGAATGCAATGAGTGTTGCGCTGGCAAGGACAGGCAGCATCAAGGTACAGGTCGCCAACTAAACAATCGTGTCAGTTGTTTGAGTATGTTTCAGATTTCAAGAGCTTGAACGCTGAAAGGTCCAGGCTCTTTGCCACACATGCGTCAGCGTGCGCAAAGGTTCGCGTTTGGCGTGATCCGTCCCCGACATTGGATCGCTCGACGGATCTTTTAGCCGGCTATCGATGCTGAAACATAGTGTGCTGCGGCTTTTTGTCGGCAGATTTCGCCCGATCCTGACGTTGTTTACTTTAGGTTCGAAACTCTTTCCTATCTGTCTTCATTGGACGGCTTTCCGTCCCAATCTTTGAATGGGTAATGACAACCCATTCTTGGCCCCTTCTCGCAAGAAGGCTCCGTGCGCCCTTTTGCTTGCCGCCCCCGTTTATCAACGACCGACCAGACTGCCGAACCGATCGTCAGTAGCGCGCCGATCACCGGTTCGACATCGGAGGCCTGGACAACTCCCTTGGCCACCAGCGCAGTGCCAGCGACGGTCAGAATTTGGCGGATAAGGGCGAGGATAGCGGGTTTCAGCATGGTGTTCTCCAGTTCAGATTTCATTGGTGGTGGTTAGGAATTCGCCCGGCCGCATGGTCGGCAGTCGCTGTTGGCGAGGCGGAACTGTCGCGGGCCAGCGCGCGCCGAGGAGGCGGGATTTTGCGATGCGGGCGACGGTCACGGCGTCGGACTGATTGCCGCCGAGGACGTAGAAGTGTGCGTCGTCCTGTCCGACGGCGAAGCCGACATGGCCGCCTGATCCGCGTTCGAAAATCAGGACGGCTCCAGTGATCGGCTGCACCGCCTGGCCGAAGAGCAGCCAGTTGCGGGCCCAATAGGGATTGGTGCCCAGCGCGCCGAGCAGTGGTTCGGCTGGCAGGGCCACGCGGATGCAGGTTTCCACAAAATCGCCGCACCAGGGGTTCTTGCTTGGATCGCCGAGACTGCGGCCGTCGCGCTTCAGCCAATCCATCAGCCAGTTGCGGTCCCGCGCCTCGTTCTTGCCCAGCGCCGTTTTCGCCTCGGTGATCCACGGTAGCGGCCCGACCGGTGCCAGAGAGACTGGGCGACCGTTGGCGGTCAGCAGGGATTTCAGGGCACGGGCGGTAGGCACGCCCCACTGGCCATCAACTGCGCCGGGGGAATGGCCGAGCTTGTCGAGGCCGCTCTGGATCAAGCGGATGGCATCGGTTTGATCTGTGGTCATGAGGAGGCTCCTTTTGCCTTCAGGCAACAAAAAGCCCGCCTTTGGGGCGGGCAGCATGGATCGGAAAGGGTGGATGGATCAGTCGGTTCGGGCCCGCTGGAAGGCATCGAACATCAGATCCCGCATCGCACGGATGTCTGTTTCGATGCGTTCCAGTCGGTCGGCGTCGGCCTTGCGGTCCTCGGCGCGCTGCTTGTCGAAGCGTTCGCGCTCGGTGGCCAGTTCGTGCTCCAGGCGTTCCAGCACGGCTTCGTTGGTGAAGGCCTTGCGGGTGACGGTGGCCGCGATGGCGAGGCTGCCGCCCATCAGCGCAGTGATGGAGGCGGTCAGGCCGTGATCGCGGAAGGCTTGGGCTACGGCTTCGAGAAGGGTGGGTTGGTCGGGCATGATGAGTCTTTCGTTTGGCGATGATTGACTTGCTTCGATTGTCGTGGACGGGTCACGACCAACTGCCGCCAAGTGCGGCGGCCGGGCCGAGGTAGATGCATTCGAAATAGCTGCCCGCGTTGACGACAGCCGCAGCCGCAACATCGAGCGCGATGGAGGGAATGAGCGTCCCGGCGGTGGTGATCTCGAAAGTGCCGTGGATCGATGCGCGAAGGGCGGCCGACGTCGCAACCGACGCAAGGGCACCGCCGCTCGCCGGAACATCGGACGCCGTGCCAGAGGTGGCAGTTGTGCCGCCAACCGCCACGGTCCCCCGCGAGCCGAAATCCTGCATCGACATCTTGCCAAACAGGGCCGTCCCTGCACCCTTCAGATCGAATTTGGCTGAACCACTTGTGGACGACATCGAAGTGAGAAGCAGCGAACAGGAAAACCGGTAGGTCCTGGCCGCAAGGGACAACGCCCCGTTCGTCGACCAGTTGAAGAGTTTCTGTGCTGGTGTCGCGCTGGACAGTGTGTAGTTCGACTGCAACACGCCATAGGCATAGGTGGCTCCCGATCCGCCGCCTCCGATCAGATCGACCGATGTGCCAGCTTGCCGCCCCCGGAACTTGCCGGTCGAAGAATTGTACCAGAGGTCGCCATCCGCCACCGTGCCAGGATCGCTCGCGTTCGGGTTCAGTTGCAGAGCCACCATGGCGCGGACCCGGCCAGAAGTCCGTTCCAGTTGCAGGGCGTTGAACCAGGTCGCGCCATCACCCGAGACCTTGATCTGGAAATCGTCCGATCCGGTAAGGCCAAACTCGGCCCGGCCCGAAAACCCAGTCTGGAACAAGAAGGAACCCGTATCGGTTGCAGCTGCCTTGTTGACCTTGATCTGATGCCCAGCGCCCGCGTTGTTGAAGAGGCCGGCAGGGGCGTTGATCGACAGCCTGTTGGTGGCATCGGCGGTGGCACCACCGAGGCCGAGATAAAGAGCCGAGACATTCGCCGCCGCCATCGCGATGGCAGACACGGTCGTACCGAACGTGACAGACGGGCTGTTGATGGTAAGTGTGCCCAGCGCACCCGCGACGGCTGAGCCGATGATCACATTGGTTGTCGACCCTGACACCCCGGCTGTGCCGATGTTCACGGTCTTGGTGCTGCCACTCAGCGTGGCGCCGGTCGCAAGGTTGGTCGTGCCGGTCCCGGTCGAGATACCGAGATCGTTGTTGCCGTTGGACAGCGTCTGCTTGGCGGAAAAGGTCTGCGCCACGGCCAGCCCGGCCAATGATGTGGTCGCATCCGGTAAGGTGAAGACCCGCATCGCCCCTGCCGTGAACCCCGCGATCTGGAAGCGAGCCTGCTTGGTTGGGTCGATGTCGTCCTGCAGGGTGAAGGCCGCGTCAGAAAAGATGCCGGTGATCAGCCCGGTCCAGATGCCAGTTCCCGCATTGTAAAGGAGCAGCGTATCCGCGCTGATGTCGACGGCAGTCCATCCATCAAGGGGGGCGTAGAAGATCCATGCGGCATCCTGCCAGGCGGCGATCTGACCGGCATGTCCCGCCCAAGCACCGGTGGGCGAACCCGGAAGGATCCAGCGCTGGCCCTCAGCCGGGCTTCCCGGCGGCGTGGCCAGCGCCGCACTCTGAACGGTGATCTGCACCAAAGCATCCAGGCGGCGCAGCGCCTCGTTCACGGTGACATGTTTCTGCGACTGGTTCGCCGCGAGATAGGGCAGAACCAGGTTCGGCGTATCCGCCATGGGAGTTCTCCTACGGTGTCAGGATGGTTTCAGCAGGCGCGCCGCGGCCCAGCTGGCCATTCTGGAAAACGCGCAGGCGCAGGCTGGCTACAGGTGCGCCGAAATCGGTGGCCTGCATCGCGGCTGAATAGGTCCAGGCGGCAACTGGCAGGCCGCTGACCGATCGGAGCACCGATCCACCGCCGTTCAGGATCTCAAGGTCATAGAACTCCGAGGTCTCGCCCAGCGGTACTTCGGGCGCGTTCCAGCTGTCCCCCGCCAGTGCGCGGGTTCGGCGCAGCCAAGTGATGGCGATATCGCCCGAACCTTGCCAGACGCCCTTGATCCGCACCGGACTCCAGGGGCGGAGGCCCCTGCCTTGGGGCGTGAAGGCTAGCGCCAAATTGATCGGATCGCCTGCGGCACGGCTTACAGGACCGATCCGCCAGTTCCACGGCATGCCCAGTTCGGTTTCGGTCACCGGAAGCGGCGCCAGCGCCGAATTCAGAAACACGATCCGGCTTCCGATTGGGGCCGAGGGCACCACGGCGTCCTCGGTGCCCGATTGGCCGCGCAGCAG
>CAMBWO010000362.1 GCA_945871285.1 Pseudorhodobacter antarcticus
ACGCCCTGATGCCGTGGGCCCACATCCCGCCAGTCAAAGCATCATAATGAGCTCATCCGGGACTCCCCGACGAGCCCATCGGCCTAGGTCCAACTGCCAAAACCGCTGAATGCAACCGAAAATTCAATGGGCCGCAGACGCCGCTTACCGATCAGAGGTGAGCGCCGCGCCAATATCTGCGGTCAGCGTGTCAAATAACGCATCGCGCCCCGTGCTCGCTTGGATCACCACCTCCAGTTCGGCCCGATGCTCGTAGAAATAGGTTAGCGGCGACAGCGTCACCTCCGGCTCGCCCGGCTTGCCATCGCGCAGGATGATTAGGCCGGTGGCCGGAATGCGCTCGGGCAGCACATCTCCGCGCAGCACTGGGGCGGCGAGGGTTTGCAGCCGGCCATGCAGGGCGGCGAGGATGGTTTCGCGTTTGCTGGGCATGAGTCTTTCCTGCCGCCAACAGTGTCAGGCGAGTCAATTCACCGCTTCTTTTGGCCGGTAAAGGTGGCTGTTCAGTTTCCGCGACTGGCGAGTGCTGCAAGTTTTCCCGGCAGATCAGCGCGGCTGTGCAAGAAGTCCACAATGATCACTTGCGCGGCGTCCGCGATGAACACAACGAAGTGCTGGCCGGATCGCGCGAACCGCAGGTCTTCGGCCAAGTCTGGGTCGATCAACTGACGACAGCCCTGCGTCATCGCCGTCCCGGACGCGATTTCACGGCAGCGGGCTATCAGATCTTCTTCATAGGCTGCGGCTTGCCTTGGACCAAACGTCTCGAAGGTCCAAAGAGCGATTTCAAAAAGGGAGGCTTCGGCCTGTTTGGTCAGGTGCCACCGGCGCGTCATCAACGGCCCGTTCGAGCCGCAGCAAAAGCACGGCGCACGGCGTCCTCACCGCTGCCGTCGGCCAGTTGCCCGGCGTGTGCTTGGTCCATCCCGGCCTTGATCCGGTCACGCAGCGCCCCAAGTTCAGATTCCTCGCGCTCCAAAAGGCGCAGACCGGCCCGCAAGGCTTCGCTGGCGTTTTGATAGCGGCCGGAACTGACCAGCCGGTCGACGAGATCAGACTGGCTATCAGTCAGGACGACGTTTCTGGTGACCATGGCACGCTCCTTCAACTTCATTGGCAATATATGCCACTGATGGCGTTTTGTCCATCAAGTCGTCAGAGATGATCCTCAATCCAGTTGCGCACGATACTGCCCGGAATGGCGGCCTGCGCGCGTTCGGCATCGCGTGCTAGGTCCAGCCGCTTCGGCAGCTTCACTTGCCGCACCAGCAGGAAGATCGGCGCGGTGCTGGTTGAGTTAGCGCAGCGGCGATAGCGTCACCTCTGGCTCCCTCAGTTCGACATCGCGTAAGATCAGTAGGCAAGCATTGGGCACGCTCAGGCAGGACCTCGCTGCGCAATACAAGGACGGCAACCGGTTGAAGCCACGCTTGCAGCGCGGTGAGGACGGTTTCGCGGTTGGTGGGCATTCTGCACCAACGGCTTGATGTTACGACGGGCAAAGACTCGAAGATGAGCGATCGTCGGCGCTGTCAGGTCGACGATAACAGGCTCTTGAAACGACGCCTGGCTGATTCATTAAAGACCAATTTCCTGATGAAACGCTTTCCGAAGATGCGCTTCCGCCTGAGCCGCATTCATGTCACTGGCTGATGACAGCAGCAGGCCTGCCAACCCATCATAAAGCGCGCCAAGGCGGAGGGCCGTGCCTTGCGGGTCAGGCAGGTGCCATAGGCCAGCGCTGCATCCAGAGACAAGGATATTCGCAAGACCCCCATGGAGGCGGGATCTGGCAGTCTCTACTGCGTCCTTCATGGCAACGTCCGAGGCGGCAAGGCTCGCGCCTTCGGTCCAAAGGTGCCAGAACCGATGCGCATCGGGAGTGAACGAGGTTGCAAAGTACTGCTCCAGCGCCATTTGAGGATCAGCATCAGTCGGGAACTGGTCTTGTGCCACCGCTTCAAAGATTTGCCCCCAGGCCAGGGCCCTTAGGTCCGGCCAGCGAAAATAGTGGTTCAAGAGGCCTGTGCCCACCCCTGCCTTTTCGGTCACGGCCCGAGTGGTCGCGGCGCGCAAACCCACATCCAGCAACACCGCGATCGTCGCCTGCAATATGCGTTCTTGACGGCTAATCCCGTCCTGCGTCCCAGCTGACATTAGCGCACCCTCTTGACATTATTGAGCAGGCGCTCAATATATTTTGAGCAATCGCTCAAACCAGAGGATACCATGCAGAACCCCAACCGCAATACCGCTGTCGATACGATCCGAACGGCGTCGTTGATCGGAATTTGCGTCGTGAACGTGACGTTTCTGGGCCTGCCCGTCGAGGTGACCATGGTGCCACCCGTCGGCACCGCAGACCAGATTGCGGCCTTTTTCGTTGAGGCGCTGTTTCAATCCAAGTTCTTCGTGCTGTTCTCATTCCTGTTCGGCTGGGGCATCCATGTCCAGCAACAATCGGCAGCCCGTGCCGGTGTGTCCTTCGGGGCCAGGTATGCGCGCCGCCTGATCGGCCTTGCGGGTTTGGGATGCCTGCATGCCGTGCTGGTGTTTACCGGGGACATTCTGCTGATCTATGCGCTGATGGGGGTGTTGATCTGGCCGTTGCGCGGGCTGTCGGCCCAAACCCTGCTGCGTATCGCCTATGCGATGATCCCGGTTGCCGCCATTTGCCTGACCGGTCTGGCGGTCGCCCTTACGGATCAAACCGTTCCAGTTGTTGGCCCCAGTCTGGGCGGTTCGTTCATTGAGGCTACTCGTGCCCGACTGATCGATTGGCCGCAAACGCTGGGCTTTTTGCTGCTGTTTCAAGGAGCCTTGGCATTTGGGGCTTTTGCGATGGGGCTTGCGGCTGGCAAAGCGCAGTTCTTTGCACCGGGCAGTGCGGGTCGTACCGCTTTGGCGCGGCGTATACCGTGGTATCTGGTCGTCGGCATTCCTCTCAATCTGGCCTATGCCGCGTCGATGAGCGGGATAATCCCCGCAAATCGGGAAGTATGGTCCTTGGCAGGGTTTGTCGGCATTGCTTTGGCCGGGCCGATGCTGGCCGCGGTTTACCTGCACCTGCTGGTGGTGCTGAACGACCGTATCAGACTGCCCGCGATCCTTGTTACTGCCGGGCAAAATTCCCTCACCACCTATGTTCTGCAAGGCATCATCGCTGGCTTTGTCTTTGGCGGATATGGTCTTGGATTGTTCGGCCAGATCGGATTGGCGGGTCTGGTGCCCTTGGGCCTCGCGATCGCTGTCGTGGCAATTCTTGTGACCGGGGCGATTGCACGGCGCTCGGGGAGAGGGCCGCTCGAGTCAGTCCTGCGACGACTGACCTATCTATGATGAGATGCGATGCTGGCAATCAGGAGCGTCCAGCCTACAGATCGCACAGACATCAAAGCCTGTCCTTCATCCAATTCGCCACGATCAACCCCGGCACGCTGTCCACCGCCCGCTCCGCATCACGCGCGAGGTCCAGCCGCTTCGGCAGCTTGACCTGCGGTACCAGCAGGAAGATTGGCGCCGTAACAACACCCCGGCCGGTCTTCGACCGTGATGCGACGGCGCGGCCCTTGGAATTGAGCCGTCCCTCCGCCACCAGCAGGCTCGGCCCACGACGACGATAGATGAAGCGCAGCCGCAGACCGGTGCGGCGTTCCCATTCGCCGGGAGTAATTCGGCCGCCACGGGTGGATTTTCCCGCAGCGGGCGTGGGGATCGCCAGCCAGAAGCCGTTCTTTGAGCGGATCAGCGGGCCGGTGTCATGCGCACCGACGATCACCGGGGCGTTCGACCAGACCAGTGCTGCCGCGTTCAGGCTTTCGCCCGACTTCGGAAAGCTGGCGAGCCGGATCGAGTTGGCAAGCCGGGTGCCAAGGCCAGCACCAGTGATCTGTGCACGCCAGGCGGACTTCAGACCGGCCCCGGCCTCGCGCATGGCGACCGTGACGGCGCGTTCCCCGGCCGCGACCTCGGCCGCCATCATGGCGACGATGTC
>CAMBWO010000363.1 GCA_945871285.1 Pseudorhodobacter antarcticus
TTAGGAGGAACTGAAATGGCTGACAACAAATCGTCGCAAGGCGGATCCCAGTCGGGCTCTGGCGACAAATCGTCCGGCGGAACGCGGGGCGGAACCTCTGAACAGCACGCCGAGGCCGGTCGCCAAAGCCACAAGAATGACGGCCAGTCTGGGTCGGGCGGTTCTGGGTCGGGCGGTTCGGGCTCTGGTGGTTCCGGCGGCTCCGACTCTGGCCGGTCTGGCTCGGGTGGCAACTCCTGAGGACCGTCTCGCCGTGACCTCTGAAATCTAGATGTCGGGGCCTGCTGATCTGGGCCCGGGCGCGGAACCTGCCTCTCTGCGCCCGGGCAGGCCGATTGCAGTCTTGAACTTTTCCGGCAGGATCGCTACGCGAGGGCATGACTCAGCATGACCGCCTTCTCATCATCGACTTCGGCTCTCAGGTAACGCAACTGATTGCGCGCCGCCTGCGCGAGCTGAACGTCTATTGCGAAATCCACCCCTACAACCGCATCGACGAGGCCTTCCTTGCGGCCTTCGCGCCCAAGGCCATCATCTTTTCCGGTGGCCCGGCGTCGGTTTATTGGGAGGGTGCCCCGATGCCGCCCAAGGGCGTCTTCGATCTGGGTGTGCCGATCCTTGGCATCTGCTATGGCCAGCAGGTGATGATGCACCTGCTGGGCGGTCATGTCGAAGGCGGCCACGGCACCGCCGAGTTTGGCCGCGCCTATGTCACCCCCGCGGAGGCCAAACTGCCCCTGCTCGACGGCTGGTTTGAAGCAGGCCCCGAACAGGTCTGGATGAGCCACGGCGACCACGTTTCCGCCATCGCCCCGGGCTTTCAGGTCTATGGCACCTCGCCCAACGCGCCCTTTGCCATCACCGCCGACCCCACCCGCCATTTCTACGCCGTGCAGTTCCACCCCGAGGTCCACCACACCCCCAAGGGCGCGAAACTGTATGAGAACTTCGTCCGTCTGGCCGGGTTCAAGGGCGACTGGACCATGGGTGCCTACCGGGCCGAGGCGATTGCCAAGATCCGTGCCCAGGTCGGTGACGCCAAGGTGATCTGCGGCCTTTCGGGTGGCGTGGACAGCTCCGTCGCCGCCGTCCTGATCCACGAGGCGATTGGCGAACAACTGACCTGCGTCTTTGTCGATCACGGGTTGCTGCGCTTGGGTGAGGCCGAACAGGTCGTCACCATGTTCCGCGACCATTACAACATGCCGCTGATCCACGCCGACGAGAGCGCCCTGTTTCTGGGTGAACTTGCCGGGATCTCCGACCCCGAGGTCAAACGCAAAACCATTGGCCGCCTGTTCATCGACGTGTTCCAAAAACACGCCCATGCCGTCGGCGGGGCCAAATTCCTGGCCCAGGGCACGCTTTACCCCGATGTCATCGAATCGGTCTCGTTCAGCGGCGGCCCCTCGGTCACCATCAAATCCCACCACAACGTCGGCGGCCTGCCCGAAAAGATGGGGCTGAAACTTGTCGAACCCCTGCGCGAACTCTTCAAGGACGAGGTCCGCGCCCTTGGCCGCGAACTCGGCCTGCCGGCGTCCTTCATCGGCCGCCACCCCTTCCCCGGCCCCGGCCTTGCCATCCGCTGCCCCGGCGAGATCACGACCGAGAAACTGGACATCCTGCGCCGCGCCGATGCCGTCTATATCGACCAGATCCGCAAGCATGGCCTATACGACGAAATCTGGCAGGCCTTTGCCGCCATCCTGCCCATGAAAACCGTGGGCGTGATGGGCGACGGGCGGACCTATGACTTCGCGCTCGCCCTGCGCGCCGTCACCTCGGTCGATGGCATGACCGCCGACTACTACCCCTTCACCCATGACTTCCTCGGCGAAACCGCTACCCGCATCATCAACGAGGTCAAGGGCATCAACCGGGTGTTTTACGACTGCACGTCCAAACCCCCCGGCACGATCGAACTGGAATGATCCGCCTGCGGGGCCATCTGGTCTGCGGGGCCGACGACGAGGTGGCCGCGGTCAAGACCAACCTCGCCAGCCATATCGCCCTGACGCGGGCCGAACCGGGCTGCCTCAGCTTCGAGATCACCCCGACCGACGACCCGATGCTGTTCGAGGTGATTGAAACCTTCCGCACCCGCGATGATTTCAACGCCCACCAGACCCGCACCCGTGCGTCACAATGGTTTGAGGCAACCCGCAGCATCCTGCGCGATTTCCGGGTTGAGGAAGTCGGCGACTGACCCTTTACAAGGCCGGCACGACCCCCTAGGTCCGGCGTCTTGCGAAAAAGGGGGCGTCATGGCGGATCTGTTTTGTGGCATCGACTTTGGCACGTCCAATTCGACCGTTTCCCTCGCCGACCGCGACCGGTCCTGGCTGCTGCCGTTGGAGGGCGAGGATGTCACCCTGCCCTCGGCCGTCTTTTGGGATGCCGATGGTGCCCCGCCCGAATTTGGCCGTGCGGCTGTTGCCGCCTATGTCCGGGCCGATGACGGGCGGTTGATGCGCGGGCTGAAAAGCACCCTCAGTTCCGGCCTGATCGACGAGAAAACCGCCGTCGGGGGCCGCGCGGTCAGCTTTGTCGATGTGCTGGCCAAGTTCATCGGCCATATGAAGGGCAAACTGGATCAGGCGACCGGGGGCATGACCCAGGTCGTTCTGGGTCGCCCTGTCCACTTTGTCGATGATGACGCTGCGGGCGATGCCAAGGCCGAAGGCGTGCTGAAACAGATCGCCCATGCCCAAGGCTTTCGCGACGTGCTGTTCCAATACGAACCCATCGCCGCCGCCCTGCACTATGAACAGGGCATCGGGGCCGAAGAATTGGTGCTGATCACCGATATCGGCGGCGGCACCTCCGATTTTTCCATCGTCCGCGTCTCGCCCGCCCGCGCCCGCGCCCATGACCGGGCATCAGACATCCTGGCCAATGACGGCATCCGCGTCGGCGGCACCGACTTTGACCGCCTGTTGTCTCTGGCCGAGGTGATGCCGCATCTGGGCTACATGACCACGACAGGCCAAGGCAAATCCCTGATGCCCCGGCATTATTTCCTGGACCTTGCCACCTGGAACCGCATCAATTTCCTGTATACCCAACGCACCGCGTCGGACCTCAAGGCCCTTGCCGCCGCCGCCGACCGGCCCGAACTGCTGGCCCGTCTGGTCCGCGTGGTCGCAGGCCGTCACGGCCACTCGCTGGCGATGGAGGTCGAGGCCGCCAAGATCGCCCTGTCCTCGGCGGACGTCGCCCGCATCCACCTGTCCACCCTCGCCGGTGGCCCCAACCCGCTGATCCACCGTGCGGCCTTTGAAACCGCCGTGCAGCAGCCGACCGAACGCATCAAGGCGCGGATCACGACGGTCCTGCGCGACGCGGGGCTGCGGCCCGACCAGATCGGCACCGTCTTCATGACCGGCGGCTCCAGCGGGTTGCCGCTGCTGCATCAGGCCGTGGCGGCAACCCTGCCGGGGGTCAAGATCGCCACAGGCGACATGCTGGGGTCGGTCGGCGCGGGCCTCGCACTGGACGCCCGCCGCCGGTTTGGTTAACCCACGAACCCGCCGCGCCCCGCCAGTTCCGCAATCGGGCGGCGCGGGCTGAACACCTCACGCGCCCGCAGCGCCTCGGGCAGGTCAGCCGGGTCGCCGTGACGACCCAGCGCCACGACACAGTGCAGCGCATACCCCTCAGGCACCGCAATCGCGGAGCGCAAGGCATCCTGGTCGAACCCGCCCATCGCATGGGCCACCCGGCCCGACAGATGCGCCTGCAACGCCAGCTGCGCCCAGGCCGCCCCCGCATCGAAAGCATGGGTGCGGTTGGGCACCTCGCCCCCCCCCTTCGTCACCGTCTGGGCCGAGGCGACCACGATCAGCGCCGCCGCTTTTTCCGCCCAGACCCGGTTGCTGGCCGCCAAGGCCCCCGCAATCGCCACAAACCCCGCATCGCCGCGCAACCCATAGGCAAAGCGCCACGGTTGCATATTGCTGGCCGACGGCGCCCAGCGCGCCGCCTCC
>CAMBWO010000364.1 GCA_945871285.1 Pseudorhodobacter antarcticus
CAGTCCGAACAGTGCCACACCAGCGCCATCGGCAACGCCTTTACCGCCGAAACCGGGATGCCCCTGAAATTCGACACCTCGGGCCCGTTGCAGGGCAAGATCAAGGAAATGGTCGACAGCGGCAACGTCACCGCCGATGTCTGCGACGCTGATCTGTTCGACGCCGTGGCCTTGGGCAAGACCGGGCATCTGGAACCCATCGACTATACCGTCGTGGACAAGACCAAGACCATCGACGGCTATGCGCTGGAATATGGCATTTCGATCATCCTGTATGGCTATGCCTTCATGTATGACACCCAAGCCTATCCCGACGGCCCGCCGACCTCCTGGGCCGACTTCTTTGACACCGCCAAATTCCCCGGCACAAGGTCGCTCTACAAATGGGCGAACGGCTCGCTTGAGGCGGCCTTGATGGCGGATGGCGTGGCCAAGGATGCGCTTTACCCCATCGACATGGACCGCGCCCTGGCCAAGATCAAGGCAATCAAGGCCGACACGATCTATTGGGGGGCAGGCTCCGAGGCGCAGCAGATGATCGTCAATGGCGAGGTGTCGATGGGCATGGTCTGGCAAAACCGGGGCCGGTCGATCGAGATGGAGACGAACGGCCGCTACAAGATGGTGATGAACCAGGCCCTTGCGATGCCCGGCGCCTATATCGTGCCCAAGGGCAATCCGGGTGGTGCGGCGGTGATGAAATTCATCGCCACCGCGCAATCGGTTCCCGCACAGCTGGACCTGTTCGCCTGCCTGGGCATGACCCCCACCAACCCCGAGGCGATTGCCGCCCTGGCCGAGGCGGATCAGCCCTATTCGATCACCTCCGCCGCCAACCTGCCCGGCGTCGCCCTGAACGACCCGACCTGGTGGGGCGAAAACACCGACATGGCCGTCAACGCCTTCCTTGAGGCGATCAGCTGACCCCCCGCCCCGGCGGTTCCTGCCGCCGGGGCGCTTGACTGAAAGGTATCCCGTGACCCCTGCCCGCCCCAGACTGAACGCCGGATGGCTGCTTGTGCTGCCGCTGCTCGCGTTGGTGCTGGCGTTGTTTCTGGGACCCATCGTCAACATCCTGTGGCTGAGCGTGACCGACCCTGAACCGGGTTTCGGCAACTATGCCGCCCTCATCACCTCGGACTCCCTGACCCGCATCCTGTGGACGACCCTGCGGATTTGCGTGATCTGCACGGCGATATCGGTGATCCTTGGCTACTGCATCGCCTATGCCATGGTTCATGCGGCTGACGGCGACCGCAACCGGATGCTTGGCCTGCTGCTGGTGTCCTTCTGGATTTCGGTGCTGGTGCGGACGTTCTCGTGGCTGATGCTCTTGGGCCGCAATGGCCTTGTGAACAACGGGCTTGAGGCGATTGGCGTCATCTCGCAACCCATCGCCTTCATGCGCAACGAATTGGGCGTCCTGATCGGCATGGTGCATTACATGGTGCCCTATGCCGTGCTGCCGATCCTCGCCTCGATGCAGGCGATGGACGGGCGGGTGGTGTCGGCCTCGCGGTCCCTGGGGGCCACGGGCGCGCAGACCTTTTGGCGGGTCTACCTGCCCCTGACCCGACCCGGCGTCGTGGCGGCGGCGCTGCTCGTCTTCATCATCAACCTCGGCTTCTATGTCGTTCCCGCCGTCTTGGGCGGCGGCAAGGTGCTGATGGTGGCCGAATACATCTCGGTCCAGGTGCTGATCACCCTGCGCTGGGGCACAGCGGCGATGCTGGCGGCTCTTCTGCTGTTCGGCGTGCTGGCGCTGTTGTTCCTGATGTCCCGCTTCATGAAACTGTCTACCGTGTTCGGCGGGGCGCGGACATGAACCCCTCTGCCGCTGCCCGCCTGAACACCGCCCTCGCCTGGGTTCTTCTGGCATTCCTCGTCGCCCCGGCCCTGGTCGCCATCCCCGTGTCACTGACGCCCAAAACCTTCCTTTCCTTCCCGACCGACGAGCTCTCCCTGCAACACTACCGCAAACTGTTCGGCAGCGCCGAATGGATGTCCAGCTTCTGGCAAAGCACCGTCATCGCCCTCGCCTCCACCCTCCTCGCCACCGCCACCGGCACCCTCTGCGCCATAGGCCTGTGGCGGGTGTCGTCGCGGGCGGGTGAGGTGATGCGGGCCGTCCTCCTCCTCCCCCTCGTCATCCCGCCCATCATCGCCGCCATGGCGTTTTACCGCCTGTTCGTGCCCTTGGGGTTGATCGACAGCTACCCCGGCCTGATCCTGGCCCACACCGTCCTTGCCGCGCCCCTCGTCCTCATCACCGTCTCGGCCTCGCTCGCCGGGTTCGACGTGCGGCTGGAACAGGCGTCGCGCGGCCTTGGTGCCTCGGGCTTCACCACAATGCGCCGGGTCATCCTGCCCGGCATCAAGCCCGGCGTGATGGCGGGGGCGGTGTTCGCCTTCATCTCGTCCTGGGATGAAATCGTCGTCACGTTGTTCCTGTCAAAGTTCAGCGTCTACACCCTGCCGCGCCGCATGTGGAACGGCATCCGCGAGAATACCGACCCCACCGTGGCCGCCGCCGCCGTGGTGCTGATGGTCGTCACTCTCGTCGCATTTCTGATTTGGGCCTTGGCCGCAAGGGCACGGGCAAAGGGGCTAAAGCATGGATAAACACGAAACCGACCAATTGCTGGACACCGTCCGCGCCTTCATGCAGGCCGAGATTTTCCCGCATGAGGATATGGTCGACCGCACCGGCGTGGTCCCCGACGACCTTGGCCGCCAGATCGAAACACGGGCCAAGGCGGCGGGCCTGTATTCCGCCAACATGCCGGAACGGGTGGGCGGTGGTGGGCTGTCGATGCGGGCCACCTCGCTGGTCGAACGCGAATATGGCAAGACCAGCCACGCCCTGCACTCTTGGATCGGACGGCCAACCGAACTGCTGCTGGCCTGCCAAGGCGATCAGATCGACACCTACCTGATGCCCGCCGTGCGCGGTGAAAAGCGCGAGCTTTTTGCCCTGACCGAACCTGAGGCCGGGTCCGATGCGATGGGCATGAAATCCAACGCAAGGCGCGATGGCGACGATTGGGTCCTGAACGGCTCCAAACACTTCATCTCGGGCCCCTGTCTGCCCGATTTCGCCATCGTCTTTGCCGTCACCGGCTATGACGACACCAAACGCGGCCCCCGCAAGCGCATCACCGCCTTTCTTGTCGATGTCGGCATCCCCGGTTTCGACATTCGCGAGGGCAACAAATCGGTCAGCTATCGCGGCTATAAAACCTTTCAGCTGTCCTTCACCGATGTCCGCCTTGGGCCGGGGCAGGTTCTGGGTGAAGAGGGCAAAGGCTTCGAACTGGCCGGCCAATGGCTGGGCATGGGCCGCGTCTGGGTCGGCACCTGCTGCTGCGGCAAGGCCGAACGCATCCTTGGCCTTGCCACCGACTGGGCCGCCAACCGCAAACAATTCGGCCAGCCCATCGGCCAGTTTCAGGCGACCGGCTTCAAACTGGCCGACATGGCCATCGGGCTTCGGGCGGGCGACCTGCTGGTGGCCGATGCCGTCACGCGGGCCGAGGAGGGGCGACTGACCGATGCCGATGTCTCGATGGTCAAGGTGTTCTGTTCCGAAATGCTGAACAAGGTCGCCGATGACGCCGTGCAGATCTTTGGCGGCATGGGCCTGATGGAGGAGATGCCCATCCAACGCCTGTGGCGCGACAGCCGTCTGGAACGCATCTGGGACGGCACATCCGAGATTCAGCGCCACATCATCACCCGGTCCATCCTGCGGCCGCTTGGCGCATGACCAATCCAAACCTGACCCGCCTGCTGTCCCCCCGCCACATCGCCTTTGTCGGCGGGCGCGATGCCGAGGTCGCCATCCGCGAGGCCGAGCGGATGGGATATACCGGCCAGATCTGGCCCGTGAACCCCAAACGCGCCACCTTGGGCGGCCACCCCTGCTACGCCACCGTCGATGACCTGCCGCAGGCCCCCGACGGCTGCTTCCTCGCCGTGCCGCCCT
>CAMBWO010000365.1 GCA_945871285.1 Pseudorhodobacter antarcticus
GACCGCATCAAGGCCGAGGACGCGCCCTAGGCTGCCGGAAACACGAAACACCGGTCCCGCCTGATCATCAACCACAGCGCCGTGCCCGCCTTGGGCAAAAACACCCCCGGCACCGAGGTTGTCAGCACCGATCCGTCAAACTCCATCCGGAATTCCACCAGCGATTCCCGCCCCAGATAGCGCGCCCGCTGCACAACCCCCCGCGCCGGCGTGCCCTCGACCGCCGTGGGGTTGGGCCCCCGCCCCGCCCGGTCAAAGTCGATCTTCAGATGCTGGGGCCGGATCACGATATCCAC
The DNA here is from genome assembly GCA_945871285.1 of Pseudorhodobacter antarcticus. GTDB lineage: Bacteria > Pseudomonadota > Alphaproteobacteria > Rhodobacterales > Rhodobacteraceae > Stagnihabitans. Next base: position 297 of record CAMBWO010000365.1, read on the forward strand.
CGCCGCGCCATCCACCTGCCCCGGCGTCAGAAAGGCGCCAAACGGCGTCTCGGTCAGCGCCCCCTTGGAAACGCCGCGTATCACGTTGATATCGCTGAAAAATGCCGCCGCCGCCCTGTCCACCGGGGCGTTGTAGACATTATAGGGCGCACCCTGCTGCACGATCCGGCCATCCCGCATCAGCGCAATCTCATCCGCCATCCGCATCGCCTCATCCGGCTCATGCGTGACCAGCAACACCGCCGCCCCCTCCTCTTTCAACACATCCAGTGTCGAATCCCGGATTCCGTCGCGCAACCGGTTGTCCAGGCCCGAAAACGGCTCGTCCATCAGCATCACCCGCGGACGCGGCGCAAGCGCCCGGGCCAAAGCCACCCGTTGCTGCTCGCCGCCCGACAGCTCATGCGGATGCTTGTCGCCAAACCCGGCCAGATTGACCTTCTCCAGCAACTCGCCCACCCGCCGCCCCCGCGCCGCCTTGTCGCCGCTCAGGCCAAAGCCGACATTGCGCGCCACCGTCAGATGCGGGAACAGCGCGAAATCCTGAAACATCAGACCCACGCCCCGCGCCTCGGGCGGCAAATTCACCCCAGGACCGAACATCTGCACCCCGTCGATCACGATCCGCCCCGAATCCGGCGTCTCGACCCCCGCAATCATGCGCAAGGTGGTGGATTTGCCGCAGCCCGACGGTCCCAGCAGGCAGGTCACCTGACCGGCCTGCACCGCCAGAAACACGTCCTGCACCACCGCACGCCCACCAAAGCGGCGGGTGATCCCCTCAACTTTCAAGCGCAGAGCGTTCATCATTACCCGACTGATTTTCTAAGGCTTTCCTATCAGCCGGAGCGATGACCTTCAACCCTGTCACATCGTCGTGTTGCCCACACCGCCGTCCAGCAGGATGTTCTGGCCGACGATGTATCCCGCATGAACCGAGCACAAAAACGCACAGGTCGCGCCAAACTCGGCCGCCGTGCCATAGCGCCGCACCGGTATCCGCGCCATCGACGCCGCCCGCACCGCCGGATCGCCGCCATCCAGCGCCCGGATACGGTCGGTGTCATGGCTGCCCGGCAACAGGTTGTTGATCGTCACGCCAAAGGGCGCCACCTGCCGCGACGTGCCGCCGACAAACCCCGTCAACCCCGCCCGCGCCGAATTGGACAGGCCCAGCGCCGGGATCGGTGACTTGACCGACTGGCTGGTGATGTTGATCACCCGGCCCCAGCCCTGGGTGATCATCCCCGGCAAAACCGCCGTCATCAGGGCGATGGGGGTCAGCATGTTGGCGTCAATCGCCTTCAGGTAATCCTCGCGCTTCCAGGTCTCCCACGATCCGGGCGGCGGGCCGCCCGCGTTCGTGACCAGAATGTCAAAGGGCCCCTCGGCCAGCACCGCCGCCTGCACCTCGGGCGTGGTGACATCGCCCACCACCGTGGTCACGGTAACGCCCTGCGCCCGCAAGGCCGCCGCGGTCGCCTCCAGCGCCTCGCCTCCGCGTGCGTTGATCACCAGATCAACCCCCGCCGCCGCCAAAGCCTCGGCACAGCCCCGCCCCAGCCCTTTCGAGGCCGCCGTCACCAGTGCCCGCTTGCCCCTGATCCCCAGATCCATCTGTCCGCCCTTCCCATTGTTCACAAAATGCCTTGCAACCGTCGCGACTTGGCCCCTTTGTTGACCTTTCCTCGCGCCAGTTCCAGCCTTACCTTGGTCGCTTGCTTCAAAGGACATTACCCGCCATGCCCCCCGCCCCGCAACCCGGTCACGCCTGCCAGATCTTTCGCGCTGCCGATATCTTTGTCGCCTCGGGGTCGAATCAGGGCGATGATCTGGGCGGCCCGCAGCAGGTGGACCTGGGCGATGTCTACCGGCTGGACCGTAACGCCACCCCGCTGCGCCTTGTGGTCAGCCAACCCGTCGGCACCGACCAGCGCATTGCCCCCGGCTCGGCCGTCGGGGTCGAGGGGCAAAAGGTCACGCTCGAGGCCCGCTTTGCCCTGATGGCCCCCGATGGCGACAAGGTCGAACTCGTGATCCTGCTGGTGGACGGCACACAGCGTTTTGTCTTGCCCCTGTCGCCCATAGGCACCGATGTCGATTATACCCTGCTGGCCGTCGAACCCGCCCCCACCGACCTGATGCTGGCCGACCTCTTGTGCCTGTCCTTTGCCCGCGGCACCATGATCACCATGGCCGACGGCGCCCAGCGCGCCATCGAAACCCTGCACCCCGGCGCCCCCGTCCTGACCCGCGACCACGGCCGCCAGCCCGTCCGCTGGATCGGCCACGCCCGCCTGCGCGCCGTTGGCGCCTTTGCCCCCGTGGTGATTTCAGCCGGCACCCTTGGCAATGGCGGCGACCTGATCCTGTCGCAACACCACCGCGTGTTCCTGTATCAGCGCCAGAAACTGCCCGGCCTTTCGACGTCCGAACTGCTGGTCCAGGCCCGGCACTTTGTGGATGAGGAACACGTCTACCTGCGCACCGGCGGCTTTGTCGATTACTTCAGTCTGGTCTTTGATCGCCACGAAATCATCTATGCCGAGGGCATCCCCTCGGAATCCTTGATGGTCAACGACGCCACCGTGAACCGCCTGCCCCCCGAGATTGCCGCCGAAGTCAAAGCCAAATTCCCCGGCCTGTCGCAAAACCCCCATTTCGGCACCGAGGCCGGACGGCAGTTTCTGGACGCCATCGGCACCGAACGTCTGTTCAAGGATCGCAGCGGGCGGTGACACCTGGGCCGTTCATTCCACGCGCCGTCTGTGGGACATATCTTAATATCAGGTAAAAACTGACATTTAACCCCCTGTATTTGCATGGTTTCCTGCTTTGTCCGCGCGTGGACACACCCAATCCCCCCGGCTTTACCCCCGCCCCGTTTTCCGCTACACGCCCCCCATGCTTGACAACGCCCCCAAACTCCCGCCCGAAATCGCCCGCCGCCGGACCTTTGCGATCATCTCGCACCCCGACGCCGGCAAGACCACGCTGACCGAAAAGTTCCTGCTGTTCGGGGGTGCCATCCAGATGGCCGGCCAGGTGCGCGCCAAGGGCGAGGCGCGGCGGACCCGGTCCGACTTCATGAAGCTTGAACAGGAACGCGGGATTTCCGTGTCGGCCTCGGCGATGTCCTACGATTACCGCCAATGGCGGTTCAATCTGGTCGACACCCCCGGTCACAGCGATTTCTCCGAGGACACCTACCGCACCCTGACCGCCGTCGATGCCGCCATCATGGTGATCGACGGGGCCAAGGGGGTCGAGTCACAAACCCGCAAGCTGTTCGAAGTCTGCCGCATGCGCGACCTGCCGATCCTGACCTTTTGCAACAAGATGGACCGCGAAAGCCGCGACGTGTTCGAGATCATCGACGAGATCCAGGAAAACCTGGCCATCGACGTGACCCCGGCATCCTGGCCCATCGGGGTGGGGCGCGACTTCGTGGGCGCCTATGACCTGCTGCACAACCGTCTGGAAATCATGGACCGCGCCGACCGCAACAAGGTGGCCGAGTCCATCAAGATCGACGGTCTGGATGACCCCAACCTCGCCCTGCACGTGCCCGCCGATCTGCTGGCCAAGCTGAAGGACGAGTTGGAGATGGCCCGCGAACTCCTCCCCGCCTTCGACCGCGCCGCTTTCCTCAACGG
>CAMBWO010000366.1 GCA_945871285.1 Pseudorhodobacter antarcticus
GCGGCGCGATGGGGTGGGGGTGCTGGGGGTCGAGGGCTTTGCGGTGCAGGCGCTGACGCCGGATGATGTGTTTGCCGGGGCGGCGGTGGTCGGGCCGGTCGTGATTTATGACGACGAGCATTATTTCATGGGCGGCGCGCTGGCCGAGAAGTTGCGGCGCGAGGGGCATGAGGTGACGTTGGTGACACCTCAGTCGGTGGCTTCGTCGTGGACGGCGATGACGGATGAGCAGGGGTTCGTGCAGGGGCGGCTGATGGAGTTGGGGGTGCGGCTGGTGTTGTCGTCCTTTGTCGTGGGGCAAAGCGAGGGGTCGGTGCGGTTGGCCTGCGCCTATACTGGGCGGGAGAGTGAGGTGGCCTGTGGGACGCTGGTTCTGGTGACGGGGCGGGTGCCGGAGGAGGCGTTGTGGTTGGAGTTGGGGGGGCGGGCGGTTCGGGTGGGGGACTGTCTGGCGCCGTCTTCGATTGCGGATGCGGTCTATTCGGGCCACGCCTTTGCGCGGGGTTTGGGGGCGGTGGCGGTGCCGTTGCGGCGCGAGAGGGCGCCGCATGTATGAGGAAGATGGGCAAACCGACTTTCCGCAGGCGGAAAGCCGAACTGCCCATCCTACAAGAGTGACTTGTAGGATGGGCGATACGCCCATCTTGGTCAGGGGGATGACATGAGCCGCAGAGCGAGACCGGGACGGATCACGGGGGGCATCCCGCAGCGGGGCTTTGGGCAGGTGCCGCGGCGCTATGCGCCGGTCGAGGTGTTGTCGGCGGATCAGGTGGGGGCGATCCATGTCGCTGCGCTGGATGTCTTGGCGCGGGTGGGGATGCGGGTGCTGGACGGGCGGGCGCGGGCCTTGTTTGCCGGGGCTGGCGCGCGGGTGGTGGGGGAGACGGTGGTTTTGGACCCTGCGATGGTGGCGGAGCGGTTGGCGACGGTGCCAGGGCGGTTTGGGCTTCAGGCGCGGAATGGGGCGCGGAACCTGCGCTTTGGGGGGGAGGATTGTGTTTTCACGAGTGTGGGCGGGCCCGCTTATGTGATGGATCTCGACAAGGGGCGGCGGGATGGGACGTTTGCGGAGATGTGCGATTTTCTGAAGGTTGTTCAGGGGTTGAACGTCATCCAGCAGGAGGGCGGGGGGCCGTTTGAGCCGTTGGACCTTCCCGCCAACACAAGGCATCTGGACATTTATCTGGCGCAGATCACCCTGCTGGACAAGTCGTGGCAGACGCAGACCCTGGGGCGGCAGCGCACGATGGATGGGTTGGAGATGGCGGCGTTGATGTTCGGGGTGGCGGTGGACCGGTTGCCGTGTTGTCTGCTGGGGATCATCAATACGAACTCGCCGCTGACGTTGGATATTCCGATGGCGGAGGGGTTGATCTGCATGGCCGAGCTGGGCCAGGTGAATGTGATCACACCGTTCACGCTGTCCGGCGCGATGGCTCCGGTCACCATTGGCGGCGCGTTGGTGTTGCAGCATGCCGAGGCGATGGCGGGGATCGTGCTGACGCAGATCGTGCGGCCGGGGGTGCCGGTGATGTATGGCGGGTTCACGTCCAACGTGGACATGCGGTCGGGGGCGCCGGCATTCGGGACGCCGGAATATGCCAAGGCGGCGCAGGCGTCCGGGCAGTTGGCGCGGTTGATCGGGGTGCCGTTCCGGTCGAGCAATGTGACGGCGGCGAATGCGGTGGATGCCCAAGCCGCCTATGAGAGCCAGATGGCCTTGTGGGGGTCGATCATGGGCGGGGCGCATCTGATCGAGCATGGCGCGGGGTGGATGCATGGCGGGCTGACGGCCAGTTTTGAAAAGCTGATCCTGGATGCCGAGATGTTGCAGATGATGCAGGCGTACCTTGAGCCGATCAAGACGGATGCGGACAGTCTGGGGGTGGAGGCCATTCTGGATGTCGGCGCGGGCGGGCATTTCTTTGGCACGGCGCATACGATGAGCCGGTATGAGACGGCGTTTCATACGCCGATGCTGTCGAACTGGGACAACTATCCGCAATGGTTGGAAAAAGGGTCGGTGGAATTGCCAGCCCGGGCCAATGCGGTGTGGAAGCAGGTGTTGGCGGAATATGAGCAGCCCGCACTGGATGCGGGCGTGTTGGCGGCGTTGCAGGATTATGTGGAGCGGCGCAAGCGGGAGGGCGGGGCGCCGATGAATTGAGGGGGGGTGGCGGTGGTTGGCCCTGTCCGGGGGTTTTGCACCCCCACGTCACACTGGTTCAAGAACCAGTGTGACGTCCCCCGCAGGATATTTGGGCCAATATGAAAGGGCGGCGGACCGGGTCAGCGTTCGAACCGGGGCTTGCGGCTCCAGGTCAGGGCGTCGCCGATCATCTGGGTCAGGGTTGACCGTTTCGGGGACCAGCCGAGTTCCTGCATGGCGCGGCTGGAGCCGGAGACGAGCATGGTGGCGTCGCCGGGGCGGCGGGTGCCTTCGATGAGTGGCACTTCGCGGTTGGTAACGACGCGCGAGGCTTCGATGACTTCGCGGACGGAAAAACCTTCGCCGGAGCCGAGGCAGAAGACGCGGTCGCCCTTGCCCTGCAATAGCCAGTTCAGGCCCAGCACATGGGCATCGACCAGATCGCTGACATGGACGTAGTCGCGGATGCAGGTGCCGTCGGGGGTGTTGTAATCGGAGCCATAGACGGTCAGTGCCGGGCGTTTGCCGTCGATGGCATCGAGCATCAGGGGGATGAGGTGGGTTTCGGGGATGTGCTGTTCGCCGATCTCGCCCTCGGGGTCGGCCCCGGCGACGTTGAAATAGCGGAAGATCACGTGGTTCAGCCCCGCGCTTTTGCCAAAGTCGCGCAGGATTTCCTCGATGGCGCGCTTTGATCCGCCATAGGCGTTGATCGGCAGTTGCGGGGTGTCTTCGTCCAGTGTCACGCCGTCCATGTCGCCATAGGTGGCGCAGGTCGAGGAGAACACGAAGTTGCGGACGCGGGCGGCCACCGCCGCCTCGATCAGGTTGAGCGAGCCGTTGACGTTGGTGCGCCAGTATTTGCCGGGGTTGGTCATGCTCTCACCCACCAGCGACAGGGCGGCGAAGTGCATCACGGCTATGGGTTGGTATTGGGCGAAGGCGGCGTCGAGGCTGGCGCGGTCCATCAGGTCGCCCTGGAACAGGGGGCCGTATTTCACGGCCTGGGCCCAGCCGGTGCTGAGGTTGTCAAAGGCGACGGGGGTGAAGCCGGCGCGCGACAGGGCCTTGCAGGCATGGGAGCCGATGTAACCCGCGCCGCCCGTGACCAGAACATGCATTGCCAAACCCCTTGCCTCGATCAATGCGGGTTCTGTGCCCCAGACGGTTTGGCTTGTCCAGTCCGAAGCTATTCGCCGTCGGGGACGAGCATGTAGCCCTCGCCGCGCACGGTGCAGAGCACGCGGGGCTTGGCGGGGTCCAGTTCGATCTTTTTGCGCAGACGGCTGATGCGGATGTCGACCGAGCGGTCGAACGGGTCCCAGCGCTGGTGGTGGGCCATTTCCAGCAGTTGTTCGCGGGTCAGCACGCGTTTGGGGTTGGAGAGGAAGGTATAGAGCAGGTCAAACTCCATCGAGGTCAGCGCGACCTTTTCGCCGGCATCGTTGAACATCGCCTTTTGTTCGACATCGACCACGCAGCGCCCGACGCGGATGCGGCCCGGCGGGCGGCCATTGGCGTGGACCGGGGCCATGGTGCGGCGCAGGACGGCCTTGATGCGGCTGCGCAGTTCGGCGGGTTCAAAGGGTTTGCCAAGGTAGTCGTCGGCGCCCATTTCAAGGCCCACGACGCGGTCCAGCACCGAGCCCATGCCGGTGAGCACGAGGACCGCCGCGTGGCTTTAGGCGCGGAGCCAGCGGGTCAGGGACAGGCCATCCTCGCCCGGCATTTTCAGGTCGCAGATCACGAGGTCGGGGCGGATCTGCGGGAC
>CAMBWO010000367.1 GCA_945871285.1 Pseudorhodobacter antarcticus
GAAGAACTGGCCAAGGTCAAGCGGGTGGTGATCGAGACGGCGACGGATACGGTGGTGCTGAACGCCGATGACATCCATTGCCTGCGGATGGCCGATTTCGCGCAAGCCAAGCACATCTGCTATGTCACGCTGAACGCCAACCACACGCTGGTCAAAGAGCATATCCGGTCGGGTGGCCGCGCCGTTGTGCTGGAGCGCGGCATGAAGGGCGAGATGATCACCATCTACAACAACGGCACCCATCTGCCGGTGCTGTGGTCGCATCTGATCCCTGCCACGCTGGAGGGAAAGGCGATGTACAACGTCAGCAACGCGATGTTTGCGACGGCGATGGCCTATAGTTTCGGGGTCGATCTGGACAATATCCGCCATGGGCTGCGGACGTTTGACACGAGCTTTTTCCAGGTGCCGGGGCGCACGAACGTGTTTGACGAGCATCCGTTCAAGGTCATTCTGGATTATGCCCATAACCCGGCGGCCTTTTCCGCGCTGTCCGATCTGGTGGACCGGCTGGACATACCGGGCAAGCGGATTTTGGTGGTGTCGGTGCCGGGGGACCGGCGCGACCAGGACGTGGCGGAATCGGCGCGTATATTGGCGGCGCATTTCGATGTGTTCATCTGCAAGGCCGATGCGAACCGGCGCGGGCGGGGGCATGACGAGATCCCGCAGCTGCTGCGGGCGGGGTTGATGGCGGCGGGGGTTGATCCGGCCGCGATCCTGATCCAGCCCGAGGAACACGAGGCGCTGGACATAGCGCTGAACATGGCACGCGAGGGGGATCTGGTGGTGATCAACGGCGATGACACGGCCCGGTGCTGGAAGCAGATCATCTATTTCAAGAAACCCGAAGGCAGCAAACCTGCCCCGGCTGCGACGCGGGCTCATCCGGTGCCGGACGGGGTCGAGGCGCTGATTGGCGACGGCGACATGCTGATCCGGGACGAGCGCGGGGTTCGTCTGGCGCGGGGCGGTGGCGAGGCGGCGGATTGACCTTCGTGGCCGAGGCAAGGCGGGTGACGGGGCCGGGGATGCTGTGGCAGCATCCGGGGGCGATGCTGGATGTCGAGTTTGCGCCGTTGGACCCCGCAGTGGTGGGCGATCTGTGGCGGCTGCATGCGGGGCGGATGTTGGAGGCTGTGGGCTGGGGCCAAGAGCAGGTCCTGGCGCATGTCTTTCAGGGCGGCATGACGCTGGCGATTTCGGCACCGGAGGACCAGTTATATTCCGCCGTTTCGGTGGCCGAGGCGGCCTGGGGGTTCTGCGTGGCGGCCTTGCAGGGTGTTGCGGCGCCCGACTTTGCGGCCGAGGTCGAGCGCCTGCGCGCCGAGGCGGCGGCGGAGGCTAACCCGGCCTTGCTGGCGCTGATGGCGGCGGCGCGGGGGCGGGGGTTGGATGTGCTGGTGGATGACGATCTGGTCACGGTCGGGCATGGCGTAGGGTCGGCGGGTTGGCCGGTGCGGGACCTGCCCGAGGTGGTGGATTGGGACCGGCTGCACAACATCCCCGTGGCGCTGATCACCGGGACCAATGGCAAGACGACGACGACGCGGCTGTGTGCGGCGATTGGTCGGGCGGCGGGGTTTGTGGCGGGGTTGACCTCGACCGACTATGTGCAGATCGGCGAGCGGGTGCTGGAGGAGGGCGACTTTTCGGGGCCCGGTGGGGCGCGGATGTTGCTGCGGGACACGGCGCTGGAGGTGGGCTTTCTGGAGGTGGCGCGGGGGGGCATCTTGCGGCGCGGGTTGCCCGTTGGGCAGGCGCGGGCGGCGGCGGTGTTGAATGTCGCGGCGGATCATCTGGGGGAATATGGCGTCAACACGGTCGAGGCGTTGGCGGAGGCCAAGTTTGCTGTGCGGCGGGGCTTGGCTGCGGACGGGGTGCTGGTGCTGAATGCCGACGACCCGTTGGTTGTGGCGCAGGCGCAGGGTCCGGCGTGGTGGTTTGCGCTGTCGCGGGATGCGGCCCGCTTAAGGGCGGGCGCCCTGCCCTGCGCCTGGCTGGAGGATGACGCGCTGGTGTTTTGGGACGGGACCGAGGCCATACCGGTGATTGCGGTGGCCGACCTGCCCATCGCCTTGGGCGGGCGGGCGCGGCATAACATTCAGAACGCGCTTGCGGCGATTTGTCTGACGCGGGCGCTGGGGATCGGGTTTGAGGCGATCCGGGCGGGTTTGGCGGGGTTTCAAAGCAACGTCACCGACAATCCGGGGCGGTGCAACGAGTTTGCGGTCAAGGGGGCGCGGGTTTTTGTCGATTTCGCCCATAATCCGCATTCGATTGCGGCGGTGACTCAGACCCTGGCCGGACTCACGGGCAAACGGTGTTTTGTGATGATCAGCCAGGCGGGCGACCGGTCGGATGAGGATATCCGGGGGCTGGTGCGCGGCGCCTTTGTCATGCGGCCTGACTATGTGGTGGCCAGTGAGCTGCCGGGGTATGAGCGGGGGCGAGGGCCGGGGGAGACGTCGGACCTGATTGCGCGCATTTGTCAGGATCTGGGAATGCCGGCGCAGAATGTGCTGCGGGCAGCGTCACCGGGGGCGGGGGCGGCGCTGGTGGTCGCGCGGTTGGAACCGGGTGATCTGGCGTTGTTGTTGGTCCATGGCGACCGGGACGAGATTTTCGCGATGCTGACGGCTCAGTCGGACGCGCCCACATCGTCAAAACTGGCATAGTTGGCGCGGTAGAGGCCAGCGTAAAGGCCGCCCAGGGCCAGCAGCTCGGCATGGGTGCCGCTCTCGATCAGCTTGCCCGCTTGCAGCACAAGGATGCGGTCGGCGTGGCGCACGGTGGCCAGGCGGTGGGCGATGACGAGGCCGGTGCGACCCTTGAGCAGGGTGGCAAGGGCGCGCTGGATGACCTGTTCGGTGGCGGAGTCTATGCTGGCCGTCGCCTCGTCCAGCACAAGGATCTTGGCATCGGCCACCAAAGCGCGGGCGAAGCTGAGGAGTTGCCGCTGTCCGGTGGACAGGCTGCCGCCGCGTTCGCCCAGCATGGTGTCATAGCCTTGGGGCAAGGCGCGGATGAATGGGTCGGCGCCGAGAACCTCGGCTGCCGCGATGATCTGTTCGCGGGTCGCGTCCTGTTTGTTGTAGCGGATGTTTTCCAGAATTGTCCCGGTGAACAGGAAGGGCTCTTGCAGGACCATGGCGATCTGGCGGCCAAGCGAGGCCTGGGTCAGGTCGCGCACATCCTGGCCGCCGACCAGAACCCGGCCATCGGTGACGTCGTAAAAGCGGTGGATCAGCGACATGGCGCTGGATTTGCCCGAGCCGGTGGGGCCGACCAGGGCGACGGTCTGGCCCGGTTCGACCCGGAAGCTGACATCTTTCAGCACGGGCACGCGGGGGTCATAGCCGAAGGTGACGTGATCGAATTCGACCGAGCCGTCGCTGTCGCCCATATCGACCGCGCCGGGTTTGTCCTGCACCGAGACCTCGACATCCAGCACCTCGATCAGGCGCTGACCCGAGGCCATGGCGCGTTGCATCACGGAATACTGGATGGTCAGGGAGCGGATCGGGTCGAAAAACCGCTGGATGTAGAACAGGAAGGCGACCATCACGCCAACCTCGAGTTGGCGATCCAGCACCATCATGCCGCCGAGGACGACGACGAGGGCCATGGCGAGGCCGGTGAGGCTGTCCACGATGGGGACCAGCACCTGCGCGATGCGCGAGGCGTAAAGGTTGCTGTCGAGGTTGGCCATGACCTTGTCACGGTAGAGGGCACCGTTGACCCCTTCGCGGCCCATGCCCTGCACGGTGCGGACGGCGTGGATGCCTTCGGCCAGGGCGCCGTTGACGGCCGAGTTCGTCTCATGCGCCTTGATGAAGGCGTCGCGGGCCATGGGCAGCCAGAAGATGCGGACGACGAAGAGGATGGG
>CAMBWO010000368.1 GCA_945871285.1 Pseudorhodobacter antarcticus
GCCTGTCTGGAGCCGGACCTGCAAACCGCGACCTGGACCGACATCGAGGCGCCGGTTCTGGCCACGATCTATGAACGCTTTATCGCCGCGATCCGGGGTGAGGGCGTGGCCGACCCCGACTTTGCCCGCGGTGCCGCCTTGCAGCGGATGCTGGACCGGGCCGAGCAATCGGCGGCCAGGGGTGGGACCAGCCTGGTGGTGTAGGGTGCCTTGCCCGAAGTGTCCACGCGTGGACACTTCGGGAAATCCTTTGTGATCAATAGTTTGGCTTTTTTCGTTAACCATTCTGGTAAGGTTTGGGTGGGGCTGTTCGCGCATCCGCTGCGGCGGCGATCCTGGGGGCAGATGAACGTGCTTTGGCCCCGGCAAAAACAAAGGGCCTGGGTGTCGCCACCCAAGCCCTTGGAGTTTTGGTGAGCCGGTCGGGATCCGAACCCGAGACCTACTGATTAAAAGTCAGTTGCTCTACCAGCTGAGCTACCGGCCCACGTGGCGGGTAGCTACGTAAACCTGCAGGGCGCGTCAACCCCGATTGGCCATTTTTTATGGCTGTCGGCCAAGGAAGATTGACCTGAGCCGATGGGCCGGGGCGGGAATGGGCGGAATGGCTGGCAAAACCCCTTATCCGCGCGTATATGGCCGCCATGGCGCAGGAATCCCCCAACGGCCTTGGCTTCATCAAGATGCATGGAGCGGGCAATGATTTTGTCATCATCGATTCGCGGGGGCGCGAGGCGGTGGTGACGCCTGCGCTGGCGCGGGCGCTGGGGGATCGCAACCGGGGGGTGGGCTTTGACCAGCTGGCCGAGATCCGCACGGCGGAGGGCGCTGATTTCGCGCTGGATTTCTGGAACAGCGATGGCAGTCGTGCCGGGGCTTGCGGCAATGCCACGCGCTGCGTCAGTGATCTGGTGATGCGCGAGACGGGGCGGGATGCGGTGACGCTGATCACGGCGCGGGGTGGGCTGTCGGCGGTGCGGCGGGCGGATGGGCTGGTTTCGGTCAACATGGGCGCGCCGCAGCTGGACTGGGCCGAGGTGCCTTTGGCCCATGCAGTGGACATGCTGCATCTGCCGATTGCGGGCGATCCGGTGGCGGTGGGCATGGGCAACCCGCATTGCGTGTTTTTCGTGGCCGATGCCGAGGCGGTTGACCTGCCCACGCGGGGCCGGGCGGTGGAGCATGACGCGCTGTATCCGCAGCGGACCAATGTGGAATTTGCCGCGCTGACCGGGCCGGACCAGGTGCGGATGCGGGTGTGGGAGCGGGGCGCGGGGATCACGCTGGCCTGCGGGTCGGGGGCCTGTGCGACGGCGGTGGCGGCGCATCTGCGCGGGCTGACCGGGCGGCGGGTGACCTTGCAGCTGGATGGTGGCGTGCTGGAGGTGGACTGGCGCGAGGACGGGGTCTGGATGACCGGGCCGGTGGCGCGGGTGTTTGACGGCGTGCTGTCGCCGGCCTTTCTGGCCGCGCTGTGACCGCGCCGGTCTTTGCCACGCTGGGCTGCCGCCTGAACGCCTATGAAACCGAGGCGATGAAGGAGTTGACGGCGGCGGCGGGTCTGACCAATGCGGTGATCGTGAACACCTGTGCCGTCACCGCCGAGGCGGTGCGCAAGGCCAAGCAGGAAATCCGCCGTCTGAGCCGCGAGAACCCCGGTGCCACGATCATCGTCACGGGCTGCGCCGCGCAGACCGAACCGGAAACCTTTGCCGCCATGCCCGAGGTCGCCCGCGTCGTGGGCAATCATGAGAAGATGCAGGCGGGCACCTGGGCGGGGATTTCGGCACCTGATCTGATTGGCGTGACCGAAAAGGTGCAGGTCGATGACATCATGTCGGTGCGCGAGACGGCGGGGCATCTGATTGACGGCTTTGGCCGCCACCGGGCCTATGTGCAGGTGCAAAACGGCTGTGACCATCGCTGCACGTTCTGCATCATTCCGTTTGGCCGGGGCAATTCGCGGTCGGTGCCTGCGGGTGTGGTGGTCGATCAGATCAAGCGGCTGGTGGACAAGGGGTTCAACGAGGTGGTGTTGACCGGGGTTGACCTGACCTCATGGGGGGCGGACCTGCCGGGGTTGCCGCGGTTGGGCGATCTGGTGATGCGCATCCTGCGGCTGGTGCCGGATTTGGCGCGGCTGCGGATATCCTCGATTGATTCGATTGAGGCGGATGAGGCGTTGTTGGGCGCGATTGCGACCGAGCCGCGTTTGATGCCGCATCTGCATTTGTCGTTGCAGGCGGGCGACAACCTGATCCTGAAACGGATGAAGCGCCGTCATGCCCGCGAGGATGCGATTGCCTTTTGTCAGGAGGCGCGGCGGCTGCGGCCCGATATGGTTTTTGGCGCTGACCTGATTGCGGGGTTCCCGACCGAGACCGAGGCGATGTTTGAAAACTCGGTCGCGTTGGTGGCGGAGTGTGACCTGACGTTTTTGCACGTCTTCCCGTTCAGCCCGCGCAAGGGCACGCCGGCGGCGCGGATGCCGCAGGTGCATGGGCCGGACATCAAGGACCGGGCGGCGCGGCTGCGGGCGGTGGGCGATGCGGCGTTGCAGCGCCATCTGGCGGCGCAGGTCGGGCGCGAGCATGTCGTGCTGGTCGAGGGGCCGCGTCTGGGCCGGACCGAGCAGTTCACCGAGGTGAGTTTTGCCAGCGATCAGCCCGAGGGGCAGATTTTGCGCGCCCGGATTTCGGGGATGGCCGGGGGGCGGTTGACCGCCTAGAGCGGTTCAGCTTTTGACTGAATCGTGAGGGATTCCATTGGGTTTGTTTTCGTGATTCCCTGTCGGTGTCTGGCTTTGGGGGAATACGCAGATGACGAGACCTTGTTCGCGCGATCTTCGGGAGCGTGTTGTCACGGCGGTTCGGTCGGGATCGACTTGCCGTGTCGTTGCGGAAAGGTTCGGAGTGGCTGTTTCGAGCGTGGTGAAGTGGGCGCAGCTTGAGGCCCGCACGGGAGCGGTAACGCCGGGCCAGATGGGCGGGCATCGCAAGCCGATCCTGGCACCGCATCACGACTGGCTGATGGCGCGGGTCCGGGAGACACCCGAGGTAACGCTGGTCGCCCTGCGCGATGCGCTTCGGGCGCAGGGTGTGCAGGTCTCGCATGATACGGTCTGGCGCTTTCTGCGCGGGGCGGGTCTCAGCTTTAAAAAAAAGCGTGCTGGCTGAGGAGCAGGACCGGCCCGATGTGGCGCGCAGGCGGGTGCGCTGGCAGCGGTATCAGGGGCAGATCGACCCCAAACGTCTTGTATTCATAGACGAAACCTGGGCCAAGACCAACATGGTCCCGCTGCGCGGCTGGGGGCGGCGCGGTGCCCGCGTGAAGGGCAAGGCTCCCTTTGGTCATTGGAATACCATGACCTTTCTCGCCGCCCGGCGCCACGACCGGATCGACGCGCCTTGGGTCTTCGACGGCCCGATCAACGCGGACGTGTTCCGCACCTATGTGGAAAAGGTGCTCGTCCCAACCCTGCACCTTGGCGATATCGTCATTCTGGACAACCTCGGCAGCCACAAGGCTCCCGCCATCCGCGACGCCATCCGCGCCGCCGGAGCAAAGCTATGGTTCCTGCTACCCTACAGTCCAGACCTGAACCCAATCGAGCAAGTCTTCGCCAAACTCAAGCATCTCCTCCAGAAGACCGCCGAACGTTCAAAGGAAACCCTCTGGCGCAAAATCGGCGACTTACTCTCCCAGTTCACACCCCAAGAATGTCAAAACTATCTCGTCAACTCAGGCTATGCTTCCGTAAAAACCTGAACCGCTCTAGCGCGGAGTTCCTTCAATCTGTTTCAGAATGAAGGAACTCCAAGACAGGCAAGCCGCTGGTCATGTTGCGTATCGCCTGTGA
>CAMBWO010000369.1 GCA_945871285.1 Pseudorhodobacter antarcticus
GGTTCACCTGATCAAAGGCGCTACGCCACATGACCATCGGCTTGCCTGTCTTGGATCGCCTGCAATCTGGATCAGATTGAAGGCGATCCGCTCTAACGCGCCGTCATGCGCACCCAGGCCGGGCGCGCCGTCATGCGGGCGTGAAACTCGGCCAAAACCGGGGCAGGGTCCGGAAACTTGGCCCCCACCGCCCAGGACAGGCAATGCGCCAGCAGAATGTCGGGCACCGTCATCCGCTCGCCCATCAGATACGGCCCCACAAACCCCTCGGCCAGCCGCGCCTGATTGCGCTGAAACTCCCATTTCAGCGACGGCTTGATCTCGGCCAGCCGCATCTCCTCGGGCAGGATGAAGCTGTGGCGCGATGCCGTCCACAGCAGCCCCTCCAACTCATCCAGGATCAGCCCGGTAAATCCGTCCTGCCGCGCCCGTTCAATCGTTCCGGCGGGATAGGTGAGCTGGCCATGCCTGTCCGCCAGATAGGTCATGATCGCCACCGAATCGGTCAGCGTCACGCCATCCGCAATCAACACCGGCACCTTGCCAGAGGGGTTGACCTGCCGCGCCTCCGCCGAAGCCGGACGCAGGGGCAGATGCTCATACGGCACCCCCAACTCCTCCAGCATCCAGACCACACGGGCAGCGCGGGTCTTGACCGACCCGATGGCGGTATACGTCATGCCTTACCTCTTCATCATCGCAATGCGGATCAACGCCCGTTCCATCACCGCCATCGCCGGCGCGCGCGATGTGGACCGCAGCGTCAAATCCGTCTCCACCAGCAACCCCAACGCCTGCTCCAACGCCCGCATGCCCCATTTCTGCGCCTGCGCCTGCATCGCGGCGCGGCGGTTGCCAAAGCCAAAGCTCCGCGCCATCCCCGCCGCCACCCCGCCCGGATCACTCGCCGCCGCGTGCAGCGCCCGGACATAGCGCAGCGTCTGAATGCACAGCGTCACCGCCGCAACACCTTGCCCCTCGATCCGCCGCATCAGCAGGCCCAACTCCACCGCCCGGCCATCGACTGCCGCCGCCACCACGTCAAACACATCCGCCTCAACCGAACCGGGGGCCAGGTCCACCACCTCCGCCACGGTCAGCGGCGTGGCGTCGCCGTGCTTGTAAAGGCCCACCTTCTCCAACGTCTGACGAAAATCGCCGGGGTCCAGCGCCCGCGACAGCGTCAGCAGTTCGGCCATCGCCGCCGGGTCGATTGCCACCAGCCCCGCCTTGGCCAGCAGCCCCTCAACCTCCTCGCGGCTGGGCGGGTCGTCAAACAACCCGATCGCCACCGCCGCCACATGCTTTTCGATCAGCGTCTTCAGCGCCGACTTGCCCTTCAACTCGCCCCCCGTCAGGACGATATTGGCATCCCCCGGCCTCCATTCCTTCAAGGCAATCGCCACCGTCTCGGCCAACCCGTCCGTCGCCTCCTCGACAAAGGCGACCCGCGGCCCCGGAAAGAACCCCACCGACTTGATCGCATCCAGCAGCAACGACCCGTCCCGCCGCAATTCGGCACCCGACATCCGCGTCAACCGCATCTCCGCCTCGCCCGCAGGGCCGATCAGCGCGGCAATCGTCTCCTGCCGCTTCAGCGCCACCCGCATCGCATCGGCACCGTAAATCAGCACCCCCGCCCGCCCCGGATCAGGCTTGGCCAAATAGCGGTTCGCCTCGGCCCCTGCCAGCTTCACGGCGCCGCCACCATCAGCCGCGCAACAATCTGATCCGCCAGAATGACCATCAACCGCCGCGCCGCATCCTCCTTGGCCGTCAGCCCCGCAACGGTCGATCCCGTGGCGGAATACGAAGTGAAACTGTCCACCCGCCCACCGGCCACCCGCACCCCATCCCGCTCCAGCGTCCAATCCACCGCCCCGGTCAGGTTATACCGCGTGATGGCACCTTCCCCCGTGATCGCGACCCCCTCGGTCGCCGTGGTGATGGCATAGCGCAGGTCATACACCGCCACCTGCGGCCGCCCCAACCGCTCCTCGATCCGCCCGACCAGATCATAATCCAGCTGATCCTTGGGGTCCTCTGCCCGCACCGTGCCCATCAGCTTTTGCGCCGCACCGCCGGTGCCAAGCGCAGGCGTAAACCCGCACCCGGCCAAAGCCAGCAAGACCAAAACCGAACGGCGGCTAGACAACGACATTGATGATACGCCCCGGAACGACGATCAGCTTCTTGACCGGCGCCCCGGCCAGAAACTTTATGACATCCTCATTCGCCAGGGCGATCTTTTCAACCTCTGATGCGGCCATATCCCTGGGCACAGTAATTTCCGCCCGCCGCTTGCCGTTGATCTGGATGGGCAGCGTCACGGTATCATCCACCAGCAGGGCAGGGTCCGCCTTGGGCCAGGGTGCCTGCGCACACAGCCCCGCGCCGCCCTGATAGGTCCAGATGCTCTCGGCAATATGCGGCGTCATCGGCGACATCAGCTGCGCCAAGGTGCGGATCGCCTGCTTCATCGCGGCGGTCGAGGCATTGGCGCGGCTCAGCGTATTGGTAAACTCATACAGCTTGGCAATCGCCTTGTTGAAGGCGAACCCCTCAATCCCCTGCGTCACCTCATGCACCGCCTTGGCCATCGCCCGCGCCAACGCCTCATCCCCCTCGCCAACATGATCCGCCGGCATGTCACCAATCCGCGCGCACAGCGTCCAGACCCGCGTCAGATGCTTGTTCGTCGCCTCCGCCCCCGAGGCCGTCCACTCCACATCCCGCTCGGGCGGCGAATCCGACATCACGAACCAGCGCGCCGTATCCGCGCCAAAGGCCGCGATGATGTTCATCGGATCGACCACGTTCTTTTTGGACTTCGACATCTTGGCGCTCGGGATCACCTCGACAAGCACACCCTCGTCATCCAGCGCCTGGATCAGCGCATCCACGTCGCTCACATCCTCCGGGTCAATCGCCGGCGCATCGCCCAGCACCACGATCCGCCGGTCGGCCATGGCAAAGGCCGTCACATCCTCGGGCAGGTGGTAAACCGGGCGACCGTTGGCGTCGGTGGTCTTGTAGATCTCATGCGTCACCATGCCTTGGGTGAACAGCGCGTTGAATGGCTCAATCGCCTTGGCGGGCAGATGCCCCGTCGCGTGCATCGCCCGCGCAAAGAACCGGCTGTACAGCAGATGCAAAATCGCATGCTCGATCCCGCCGATATACTGATCGACGTTCATCCAATACTCGGCTTCCGCCAGATCGGTCGGCGTCTGGGCGTGCGGCGCGGTGAACCGGGCGTAATACCACGAGGAATCCATGAACGTGTCCATCGTATCCGTCTCGCGCCGCGCAGGCTGCCCGCATTTCGGGCAGGCACAGTTGCGCCACGTCGGATGCCGGTCCAGCGGATTGCCCGGAATGTCGAACGTCACGTCATAGGGCAGCTCGACCGGCAGGTTCTCCTTCTTCTCGGGTACCACACCGCAGGCCTCGCAATGCACCACCGGAATCGGGCAACCCCAATAGCGTTGCCGCGAAATCCCCCAGTCGCGCAGGCGGTAGTTGGTGACGCCCTTGCCGATGCCCTTGCCCTCGCAATACGCAATCGCCGCCGCCACCGCCGCCTCACCGGTCTGCTCGGCCTCACCGGCAAAGCCCCGGACATAACGCACCTTTTCCGACTTCATCGGCACATAGGCCTCGGTCAAGTCGTCGGTTTCTCCAAAAACCGGCACGATCGGCAACCCATACTTGGTCGCAAATTCAAAATCCCGCCCATCATGCGCCGGGCAGCCAAAGATCGCGCCCGTGCCGTAATCCATCAGGACAAAGTTCGCGATATAAACCGGCAGCTCCCAGTTCGGGTCCAGCGGATGCACCACCCG
>CAMBWO010000370.1 GCA_945871285.1 Pseudorhodobacter antarcticus
CGCAACAAGGATATGGCGATGCAGGTCCTGCGGGCGCGGCTGTATCAGATGGAGCGTGACCGCGTGGACGGCGCCCGTGCCGCCGACCGCAAGGCGCAGGTGGGGTCCGGCGACCGCAGCGAACGCATCCGCACCTATAACTTCCCCCAAGGCCGGATGACCGACCACCGCATCAACCTGACCCTGTACTCTTTGGGTCAGGTCATGGCGGGGGACCTGTCGGAGGTGATCGACGCCCTTGTCGCCCACGATCAGGCCACCAAGCTGGCCGAGATGGAGGGATGACCCTCTCGGATGCATTGACCCTCGCGATTGCGCGACTGCGCGCCGCGGGGATCGAGGATGCCCCCCGCGATGCACGGCTTTTGTTGGCCCACGTCTGCGGGATCGCGAGCGACCGTCTGACATTGCACTTGCGCGATGACATCCCGGCCGCCACGCAAGACCTGTTTTCCGACGTTATCGCCGAACGTTTGCGCCGCCAGCCTGTAAGCCAGTTGATCGGTCATAGGTTGTTCTGGGGCCGACCGTTTCGCGTGACGCCCGATGTGCTGGACCCGCGTCCGGAGACCGAAACGCTGATTGCGGCAGCTCTTGAGGTGCCGTTCGTGAATGTGCTGGATCTTGGAACCGGGACGGGTTGCATTCTGCTGACCTTGTTGCTGGAACGCCCTGGGACCCGGGGCCTTGGGGTCGAGTTGTCCCCGGCGGCCGTCGCCGTTGCACAGCGAAACCGTGCCGATCATGGCATGGAAGGACCGATGGCCCTGAGTCAGGGCAGTTGGTACGATCCGGTTGATCAGCAGTTTGATTTGATCGTGTCAAACCCGCCCTACATTGCCGCGGCCGAAATGCCAGGGCTGGCACCCGAAGTGCGCGACCACGAGCCGCACATGGCACTGACCGACGGTGGCGACGGTCTGGGGTGTTACGGCGCCATCACAGCGGGTGCGGCGACCCATCTGGTGCCGGGCGGGGTCCTGATGGTGGAAATCGGGCCGACGCAAGGGGCAGAGGTTGTCGCGATGATGCTGGCGGCAGGGCTGCAAGCGCCGCAAGTCCGGCAAGATATGGATGGCCGCGACCGGGTCGTCAGTGCTGTGAAACCCCGCTGACCAGCGCGTTTCCCCAGCAATCTTGCTAGAATTGGCGCAAAACCGCAAAAAACCCTTGTCAGCCGTGCCGCCCCATGCTTATTCAACTTCACGCGAAACGGGGCGGGCCAGTGATCGGTCAAGCCTGAGGCGCGTGCCAACCCGACCTTGACTGCACTCTCCCGTTTGGGGGGCCCGATTGAGGGCAACGACATCTGAATGTGTCTGGCGCAGGTCAAGCGGCTATCTGGATCAAAGGACCCAATGCGCTCTTCCAAGTCCCGTTCGCGTTCAAAAACGAGCCGCCCCCGCACTCTGGGCAATGTCATCAACCGCGTGTTCGACAGTTCCGGACCCGAGGGCAAGGTGCGTGGCACCCCAGCCCAGTTGATTGAAAAATATCAGTTTCTGGCGCGGGACGCACAGCTGTCAAATGACCGCGTCGCCGCCGAGAACTTTTTGCAGCATGCCGAGCATTACACGCGCCTTTTGGCCGAAGCCAACCGCGAGATGGCGGCGGAGCAGGAAAGCCGCCAACACTATCAACAGTCCAATAATCAGAACGGTGGCAACCAGAACGCCGGCAACCAGAATGGTGGCAACCAGAACGGTGGCAACCAGAACGGCCAGAACCAGCAGCGCGACCGACCACAGGGCGACCGTGATCAGCGGAACGACCAACGCGGTGAGCATCGCAATGATCAGCGCGGCGAACAGCGTGACACGCGCCGCGAGGATCGGCCCGACTATCGCGCCGAGTTCCGGGATGTGGCGGCCGATGAACAGCCGATCATCACGGCCCACGACATTGTGGACCATGTCCGCTATGACGACGCCGGTCTGGTTGAAACGCCTGAAGCGGCTCCGCGCCCACCCCGCAACGATCGGCCGCGCTATGACCGGCCACGTGACGAACAGCGCCGCCCCTATCCTCCGCGGGTAGACCAGCAGCAAGCCGAACGTGCCGAGAAGGCCGCAGAGCATCGGCAAGAGCCGCGTTCGCAAGAGCCGCGTCCAGTGGAAGCGCGCCCTGTCGAAACCCGCGCTCCCGAAGCCGTGGTGGCGCAAACTGCTCCTAAACCAAAGCCCGCTCCCAAACCCGCGCAACCGCAAGCCGCGGCCCCGGTACCGACGGCAGAGCCGGTCGACGCGCCAAAGCCGCGCAGCCGTGCCCCGCGCAAGCCAGCGGTCAAGGCCGACGCCGCCCCGATCAAGGGTACGGAAGAATAGACGGCACAGGTCCCGCCTGACCGGCGGGACCGATCAGCCCCTGAGCACCAAAGACAGGGCGCAGAACCGGGCAAGGTCAATCTCCTCGGCCCGGGCGGTTGGTTCGATCCCCACGGAAACCAGTTTGGCCTCGATATCTGGCCCCATCCCCTTCAGACTTGACCGCAGCATCTTGCGTCTTTGCCCAAAGGCCATGGTCGTGACGCGGGCCAACATCGCCTCATCGGCCGGATAGCGCGGCTGGTCCAGTCGCGTGAGATGGACCACCGCTGAATGCACCTTGGGGGCGGGGGTGAAGGCTTCGGGTGGCAAGGTCATCACGATCTTGGGGTCCGTGCGCCATTGGGCCAACAGGGCAAGTCGGCCGTAATGCTCGGTCCTTGGTTTCGCGACGATCCGCTCGGCCACTTCTTTTTGAAACATCAGCGTCAGGCTTTGCCAGAACGGCGGCCAGACCTGTGGCGTCAGCCACCGGATCAGCAGTTCAGTGCCAATGTTATAGGGCAGATTGGCCACAACCCGCACCGGGCTGGTCAGATGCTGGCCCACATCCACCTGCAACGCATCGGCGTTCAGGATCGAGAGGCGGCCAGGGTAGATGGCGGCAATCTCGTCTAGTGCGGCGATGCAGCGCGGGTCTTTCTCGATGGCCAGAACGCGGCGAGCCCCCTCGACCAGCAAACCCCGCGTCAGCCCGCCGGGACCGGGCCCGATTTCCAGAACGTCGCAGGCGGTCAGGTCGCCAGCAAGTCGGGCAATCTTGGCGGTCAGGTTCAGGTCCAGAAGGAAATTCTGCCCCAACTGCCGCTTGGCCACCAGATCATGCGCCCGGATCACCTCGCGCAGCGGGGGCAGACCGTCGATCATCGCCATTTTGTTCGCCCTTTGCCCATGTCAGACGCCATCCGCAGCGCGGCGATCAGGCTGTCGGGCCGTGCAATGCCCTTGCCTGCAATATCAAAACCGGTGCCGTGGTCGGGCGAGGTCCGGACAAACGGCAGACCCAGGGTGACATTGACGCCCCCGTCGAAATCAAGCGTCTTGATCGGGATCAGGGCCTGGTCGTGATACATGCAGATCGCGACGTCATACTGCGCCCGCGCCCTGGCGTGGAACATCGTGTCGGCAGACAGGGGGCCCGCAATCAACAGCCCTTCGGCACGGAGTTTTTCGAGCACGGGGGCGATCAGGGCGATCTCTTCGCGCCCCATGGCCCCGCCTTCGCCGGCGTGCGGGTTCAGGCCCGCCACAGCAATTCTAGGGCGGGCCACGCCAAAATCGCGGATCAGGCCGGCATGGGTCAGCCGGATGGTCTGTTCCAGCAGGTCGGGCGACAGCCTTGCGGGCACTTGCGACAGGGCGATGTGAATGGTGACGGGCACGACGCGCAACAGCGGACTGGCCAGCATCATGACGACGGGCACATCCCCGCCCAGATGGGCCAGAAATTCGGTATGGCCGGGAAAGGGAAAACCGGCGCCGTCTTGCAGAACTTTCTTGTGGAT
>CAMBWO010000371.1 GCA_945871285.1 Pseudorhodobacter antarcticus
CATCAGCCCGGCATCGCCAAGCAGATCTTCAGGCCGCTCGCAGCCCTTCAGAAGTTCGTCCAGCAGTTCCTTGGAAATCGTCATCGTCCTTGCTCCTCTCAGGAAGCATGGACCAAATCCCAGTTACACAGAATATCTGACACTCTCCCCGCACTGGCTGAAATTTTCCTAAACCACCATGCGAAAATACTACATGTGGCGCAAGCAGCTTGTCACTCAGTGGGGCTTAGAGTGACTGCCCGATTACAACCCTCCAACCACCATCTACACCCTTTACGACAAGCTGGCCATCTACTTCGCTTCAGCCGTCGTAGCCGTCATCATCTGGTAGACTTGAATCTGGAGCTTAGACCAGCAAGGTCCGCTGCTGGCTAAAGTGCGCGAACTGGGCCTCAATTCACCCCGAATTGCGTCACAAATCAAAGCCTGTGACTCTCTGGGAGAACTTGTTCATCCGCGACACCACTATCCTCATCGGCGGTTTCAGTATGTCTAGGTGAACTTCGCGCTCCGAGGCGACCTCAGGGTCTACCAATGGCGACGGCACCCCATCACCCATTGTCTCCGGCTCAACCTTGTGCAGGGCCGCTTCTTGCACCACAATCTCGGCCGCCAGCTTCGGCTCGGACTCCACCGGGGCTTCTGCTTTCGTCTTCTCCGGCCGCACGAAATCCACCAGCAACCTTTCGGCCAGCCGCCGTTCCAGCGCCTCCATCCGTTGGTTCAGGACTTGCACGTCCGCAGCTTCCTTTGGCGGATAGGGCAGGGCACCCTTTTGGGCATCGAACAGCTTCTTGAAGGTCGGGTCCTGGAAGTACACGATCCGTTGGACCAAGAGCGGGTTCTGCCGTTCTGGAATTAGGATCGCCTGATCCGGGTTCAACCGCCGCACCTCGTCGGGGGTCAGAAGTGGCCGCTCTTCCATCCGCCGACTGACCGAACGCCTCTGCATGAAATCCCTGTCTCTTGAAACACTGTCCGACACCGATAGCTTCGTCGTCTTGCCCAAGGCGTCAGAAATCTCCCCCGCCGTCTTCTTGTCGTTGGCCGCCAAGTAAAGCTTCATGCCGGCGGCGGACTCGAGCGACAGGCGGACATTCTCGCCATAGATATTGTCGAGCCCAGGGATCGACTGGGTGATGATGGAGACCCGCGCGCCGTGACCGGCGAGCTGCTTCAGTGCCTGCTCGACAATCGGCATGGGCCCGAGCTGGTCGAATTCATCGAGCATGACCATGACGGGCCAGGGCTCGGATTTCGGGTCGGGGAGGGTTGAGCGCATGGTTGCGATCAACTCGCCGAAGAAGAGCCGCACCAATGGCGACAGGGTGCGAATGTCATCGGCGTTGACCACGACATAGATCGACATCGGCCGCTTGCGCAGATCAGCGAAGGAAAAGTCATTGCCGGAGGTCGCGCGGTCGACGGCCGGGTTGTTCCAAAGCGTCATGCCTGCGCCGCCAAGTACCGAGGCGTGCGAGGACAGGGTCCGGTCGGAATAGCCTGCGAATTTGCGGAAGGTCTGGGCCGCATTTGGGTGTTTCACCTCTTCGGCATGCTCGCCGTAAATCTCCTGGGTGGCACCCCGGCCAAAGAGGATGCGGCTGATCTCACCGATGGTTGGCTTGCCCCGCTCAATGGCCAGAAGACCTGCGGCCACGAAGAGTTCGCGTCCTTCGGTCAGGAAATCGCCAGCCGTCCCCTTGTCGGAAACCGTCAAGAAGTAGTCCGAGATCTTGGCCAGTTCGGTATAGCGCTGCTCATAGTTTTCAATACGGGCGACGCGCTCAAGCGGGTTGTAGCGATGCGTCGGATGTTCAAAGTCGAATGGCGAGAAGCGATAGACCGCATCGCCTTCGGCCTGCCGGTGCCGGGAGGTTGCCTCAAATATTTCGCCCTTTACGTCGAGGACGACGATGCTGCCATTGAAGAGGAGCGTGTTCGGGATGACATAACCCACCCCCTTGCCGGCACGGGTTGGTGCCACGACGAGGCAATGCGGGAATTTCTGAAACGTGGCGCTGACATAAGCTGCCGTCTTTGAGGGTGCCCCGAGTTTGCCGAAGACCATCCCGGCACCCAAGGGCTGCAGGAGGCCATTTGCTTTCATCTCGGCGCGCGCCTGGAACTTGGCCTGACCGTATTCGGTGAGCTGTTGGCGGAAGGTCAGGGCGACGGCCGCAACCGTGAAGAGCACGGTCGACGCGCCGACGATCTGCCAAGGCAGGACCCAGGGCACTGAGGTCAGCCGGGCGAAACCGGGGAACTCGGCAATCAGGACAAAGATGCCGGTTGCGTTCGGATCGCGCCCCAAGATCAGGTTGAGGACGAGGCCGCCGGCGATGAGACCAACCAGCAAGCCGGACGTGAGACCGAGGGGAAGCAGCAAAGCAATGCGTTGCATGTTCAAAACTCCCTGTCTTGGTTTCGATCATGGGAATGCGCCCGCGCGTGTTCCGGAGGCCGTGACGCCGCTTGCGTCACCATTCTGCGCTCCGCCGCCTCCGCTTCATGTGCGCTGAGGCCAAGCGAGGGATGCTCTTTGGCAGCTGAGACAACGGCCACCGCTATGGCCGCCCGAGCGGCCGGGTCCGGCACGTCCTTGGCCAATGCGTCGGTCCGGCCCGCGGCGATATCCTTGAGAACAGATGCCCCAAAGCGCTCCTTCATCTCTTCCGCGAAATCACGCGCCTGATTTTCGTTGCGGAAGGCAACGGATCCTTGGCTGGCATGGACGCGTGCAAGCGAGCCCAATGCCTCGACTAACGTGTCAGGACCACGGGTCACTTCGATGCTCCGGGCGGACTGGATCAATTCGGCGGCGCGTTCGTAGAAACGATCCACCCGTTCAGCCGCAGCGCTGCGGCCTTGCGCGCTGCTAAGGTCGTAACCCCTAAACTTGGCCACCTCAGCGATGTCGGACTTCACCCAAGACTCTTCCTCGCGGGCATTGGCGGCCCCGGTTTCCAATCGCTTTTGAAGTTTTTCTGCGTCGATGCCTGCGAAGCGTGCATATAGGCTTAGGTCCGCCTTGAGGGTGTTGGCGCGGCCGTTTTGTGCTGCGGTTTCATCGCCACCAACCGCAAGCTCGGTCGCGCTGATGGAGGTGCTGTAAAGGGTCGAACGCGGCGGGTTTTCGCGCTCAGTCGGCCCCCGATCTAGCCCAAAGGCTGCCGCCGCCTCCTTGGCAATGCCCTGCATTTCGGATCGCAGGTCGTCTTGTCGGTCCGACGGCAATCTGTCGATTTGGGTCGTCGATTGCGCCACCCAAGCCGAGATTGCCCGCGCAGGGTCGGAAGCAAAATCGCTCCACTGCCGTTCTTCTTCGACATAGGCCGCCATCACTGGGCTTTGAGCCAGATGCTTGGCCAAGGCTTCACTGAGTGGCCCCTCATCGGGAAACTTCGCGAGAACCTCAGCACCGCCATCCCGGGCATAGGAGGTGACGGCCAAAAGCTCATCGGGCAGAAAGCCGGCGGAGCCTTCGCCGTCGACAAAGCGACCAGTGCCAAGCGCGCCGTCCGCATCAGGGATATGCTCGGCCACCACCTTCCGAAATTCCGGATCGGCGACGAGCCGCTCGGCCAGATCGCGGGTGTTTTCATTGTCCCGACCGAGGGTCAGCACAAGTTGCGCCTCATCGCCTGCGTAGATTGCTGCCTCGGGGCGGGCGAATTCGGGCTGTGGCAGATTTTCAAGGACAAGCCCTTCCGGCCCGCGATCGGGGTTTTCCACCAGCTCGCGGTCCATCTGCGCCGCGCGCTTTACCGCCAGCTCAAGCCCTTCTTCACCACCCTCGTAGAAATCAT
>CAMBWO010000372.1 GCA_945871285.1 Pseudorhodobacter antarcticus
GAGAACTCCAGCGCTGCCGCCGTGCCGTTGATCGCTTGGGTCAAAAGCGTGGTGTCGGCGAAGCGCACCTCGATTTTGCCCGTCAGCGCCGCGATGGTTGGATCCGCGCCGTCGATCTTCCCATCGGAACGGATGGTCTCGATCCGGTCGAGGTTGTTGGCATATGTGAGATCGGCCGAGACGATATTGCCCAGCGCCAACCCATCCCGTTTGACCGCCCCATTGAAATGGCCGAACCGCTTCAGAGCGATGGCGGCCGTTGTGCCAGCGGCAGTGGCACCCGCAACCGCTTCGCCCTGTGCCACCAGCATCGCCTTGGCCCCGAGAAGGCCAGACCGCTCCATTTGCCAAGACAGGGAGTCCAGGACGCAGCCAGAATACATAGCAAAGCGTGGCACCTCCGGCATCGCGACTTCGATGGACATGCTGGGCAGGGTCCAACTGCCCGACAGAAAGGTGTGGGCGTTCAAACCCCCAGTCAGGGTTGCCGCCGACACTGTGCCGTTGGAGGCCGGGGTGGTCGAGGCGGCCAGCGTGAAACTGTTCCCCGCACTGCCGAGGACGTCATAGACCAACGTCAGCGCCGTAGCCGTGCCGGTGTAAGTTGCCAGCGCCACGCCAGCGACCACACTGGCATTCAGCGCGACGGCCAGCGCGGTCATGGTCGCGGCGAGGTTGGCCCCGATATTCACCTGGTTGCCGGTGGCGCCCGAGGCCACGAAGGTGAAGGCGGTGCCGTTGATCGTCACCGTCGCGTTGACCGCAGGTTGCGCCGAAAATGTGATCGACCCAGTTGCGGCCACGGTGCCTGCTGTCGTAGGCGCCCCGAAAGCCGCCTTCAGCCAGAAGCCGAAGCCCACAGCGTCGATCGGCACCTCGACGTCGCCATCGGTGGTGATCGCATCAAGCAAAGGCGCGCGAGGATCGCGGCCATAGCCCAGCAGTTCGGATGCCAGCAGCGGTTGCTCGGCCGCCAACGAGGAGGTGATGAAAGGCATCTGGGTGTAGCCCGCCCCTGGCGGGGTGCCGTAAACAGACTCGAACGCAAGCGCCATCTGCGCCCGCGCTCCTTGTGCGCGTGCCATGTCAGTGTCCTTTTGTGAGGGAAATCAGATCAGTGGGTCGGGAGTGGCGTAGTGCAGCACCATGGTGATCACTGCCGCTTTCAGGGCCGCAGCTCCTTCGATAGGCAGATCAACCGGCTCCGGCGCTTCCGCCTCGACCCAGTCACAAAGACCACCCAACGTGCGGTCTGCCGCCAGTGCCGCGCCGATATCGGCCGTCAGGGCATCAAACAGGGCATCGCGCCCGGCACCGGCCTGGATAACCACCTCCAGTTCCGCCCGATGCTCATAGAAATAGGTGAGCGGCGATAGCGTCACCTCCGGC
Source organism: Pseudorhodobacter antarcticus (assembly GCA_945871285.1). Lineage (GTDB taxonomy): Bacteria > Pseudomonadota > Alphaproteobacteria > Rhodobacterales > Rhodobacteraceae > Stagnihabitans. Next base: position 1,390 of record CAMBWO010000372.1, read on the forward strand.
TCGCCCGGTTTGCCGTCGCGCAGGATGATCAGGCCGGTGGCCGGGATGCGTTCAGGCAGCACCTCTCCACGCAGCACTGGAGCGGCAAGGGTTTGCAGCCGCGCGTGCAGGGCGGCGACGATGGTTTCGCGTTTGCTGGCCAATTCTGGTCCCCTTCAGGATTCTGACTTCTGACTCACGTGCCGATGTGCTATAGGTAATACCTCTGAATACTTGTGCGGAGCATGCCATGAACGCCATACGCCCGGTTGCGATCAAGCTGGATCAGGACACCCGCGACCGCTTGAAGCGGCTCGCCGATGCCAAGGACCGCTCGACGCATTGGATGTTGCGCGAGGCTGTTTCGCAGTTCCTTGAGCGCGAGGAAAAGCGGGAAGCCTTCCGGCAGGCCGGGTTTAAGGCATGGTCCGAATTCCAGGCGACCGGCCAGCATGTGACCCACACTGAGGCCGACTCGTGGCTGGCGAAACTGGAAGCGGGCGAAGACGCAACAGTTCCTGAATGCCACGGCTGATCTGGTCCCCCGCAGCGCTGCGGGATGTTGAGCGCCTCTATCATTTCCTTGCCGAAAAGAACCCTGACGCAGCCCGTCGCGCTGTCAAAGCCATCCGCGAGGGCATGAACATCCTTGCCGACCAACCAGGTGTCGGGCGACCCGTCGAGGACATGGATCCGGAGTTTCGCGAGTGGTTCATCACCTTTGGTGAGAGCGGATATGTGTCTCTCTATCGGTTTGGCGGCGAAACGGCGGTGGTCCTTGCGGTTCGGCATCAGCGCGAAGCCGGATATTGAAGCCGCAACGTGACTTTCAAAGGTGGTCCTCGACCCAATTACGCACGATGCCGCCCGGAATGGCCGCCTGCGCCCGTTCGCCATCCCTTGCGAGATCCAGACGCTTCGGCAGTTTGACCTGCCGCACCAGAAGGAAAATCGGTGCTGCCACTTGGCCGCGCCCGGTTTTCGACTTGGAGACTGCTGCCTGCCCCCGCGTGTTCAGCCGCACGGCATCCGCCACCAGCAGACTCGGACCTCGGCTGCGATAGACAAAGCGAAGACCTAGGCCCGTCTTTTGCTCCCACATGCCGGGCGTGATGCGCTTGCCGCCCAGCGCCTTGCCTGCGGCTGGCAGCGGAATTGCCAGCCAGAAGCCGCTGCCTGAACGGATCAATGGCCCGGTATCATGCGCGCCCATGATGACCGGAGCGTTGGACCAGACGAGCGCGGCCGCGTCCAGGCTGTTGCGACCCTTGGGATATGTCTGCAACCGAATGGTGTTGGCAAGGCGCTGGCCCAAGCTCGCACCGATGATCTGACCTCGCCAGGCGGATTTCAGGCCAGCGCCTGCTTGAGCCATCGTGACGGAAACCGCTTTTTGGCCTGCCGCCACTTCGGCGCGCATCAAGGCGTCGAGGTCGGGAGTGATGTTGATCGAGAGTTTCATCTGGCCTTGCTTGTCACTGGATGGCGGGTTGTTGGATTTGGTGGCAGGAAAGAGCGTGAGTTCGATGGCACGAGGGACCGGAATTGGATGCGATCACGGCTCTGGACTACGCCGGGGTGTCTCTCTTTGCCGCGACCGGGGCGCTGGCCGCTTCGCGCAAGGAACTGGACATCATCGGCTTTCTGTTTCTCGCGGCGGTGACGGGGATCGGGGGTGGCACGGTTCGCGACCTGGTGCTCGGCGTTCCGGTGTTCTGGATCGTCCAGCCGTTCTATATCCTCGCCTGCGCCTTTACGGCCGTGGTCATCTATTTCACGGCCCATCTTCTGGAATCGCGATACCGCTGGCTCCTTTGGTTTGATGCCATCGGATTGGCCGCCTATTGCGTCATTGGAGCGGACAAGGGACTGTCCGTCACTGGATCAACCACCGTCGCCGTGGTGATGGGCATGTTGACAGGCACACTCGGCGGGATCCTGCGCGACGTGCTGGCCAATGAACCATCTGTCCTTTTGCGGCGCGAAGTCTACGTGACGGCCGCCTTGCTGGGCGCGCTGGCCTTTGTGGCTGCAGATGCTGCGGGCCTGAACCAAGTCATTTCAGCGGGTCTGGGGTTCGCCGTGGCCAGCGTCACGCGCGGCAGTGCGTTGGCCTATGGTTGGACACTCCCCACCTATCGCTCCCGCCCCGGTCGAGATGTCGATCAGTGAGGATCACACGGGCCGGGTGTTCAGCGTCCAGATCAGGCGTTCGCGATCGGCCTTGGGCTCGCCCTGCAAGATGAAGTCCTCCGCCGAAATGCGGATCAGATCGCCCGATGTGGGGGTTGGCATGTCGGCCACCCGCGCATCCAACTGGGTAGTTTCCGACAGGACGCGCCCAGCGCCAAAGGGCGTGATCTCGTCGGGAGACTTGCGGATAACCCGGATGGCGACGCCCGGGCCGGTTCC
>CAMBWO010000373.1 GCA_945871285.1 Pseudorhodobacter antarcticus
TATTATTACCGTAATTGAAAAAACTTCATGCCATCTTCGAGGCCTTGTCTAGGCAACCGGTGAATTCATAGGATAAATGGATCAAATGACCGAAATAACTTGCACGTGTGGAGCTTTGTACCACGAACAAAGTCAGAGATTGACGATGAGGGACAAAGACCACGCAGACTGCGATCTGTGCGGAGCCACCCTGAACCAATGGGACGGCGCCGTCATGTACTCCTACAAGCTCGTCCGTGGGCCAAGCGTTACGGAACCACAAACCAGCTTCGGCTAGCTGGCGAATGCCACAACCTGCCCAACCGGCATCTTCGTGCTCGACGATGGCATGGGGCTGGTCGCCAAGCGGCTCGAGCATATCCCGAACAGCGATCCACCCGCAGTGCGGGTGATCTCGGACAACAAGCTATATCCAGAGTACGAACGCACCGCCGAAGAGATCCGCATCATTGGCCGCATCCGCTGGTTCGCTCGGGAGATCTGAGAACGGTGCTTACCATCGGCATCCGCGCGCGCACCGGTAAGGTGCCGGAAACTAAAAAGCGCCCGCGAGATTTCTCTCCGGGCGCAACTCAGCGATGATTTAAACATGCGTCAAGGGGGGCAGCTTTGTCAAGCTCCAACAAGGCGATGGACGGTAACGCCTTCAAATTGCTGCAAGCCAGCGCCGAGGCGATAGACGTGGTGATCGAAGAGCAAAAAACCGGCCGCTGGTGGGACAAGCGCAGCTTCGTCCACCTTGACCCCTATTCGCCACCTGCAAGCGGCTGGTCTTGGCGCTGGTTGACCTCGAGATGCAGCAGATCGCGTGGGACCAGCACGGCTTTCGCACCGGGTTGATCGACGCAACCAATGACCCGGCCGCCATCGCCATGCTGGCGGACACGGTGGTGTCGATGCCGTCGGCGCGGTTGATGGCGGATATCGTCGAGGCGGTGCAGTAACGATCATGACGGGGTGACGCCAGACAGCCACGAGCAGGCAACGCAACGGCAAGACATCGCAGGTTCGCCTGTGCGGGCTGGCGCGTTGCTTATGCGCGGTATCTGTCGACGAGGGTTACCAGTCGCGTAACGGCCTGAACGGCGGCGGCGTGATTCTGGGAAAAGTTCAGGCGCAGGCTGCTGGCGGACGTGGGGCTGAATTCGGTGCCAGGCGTCACCGTGACACCCGCTTGCATCCGCAAAATCCGGCCAAAATCGGCATACGGTACCACCAGTTTCGGCAGGCCGGGGAACAGGTAGCTGCCGGCTTCCGGGGTGCGCGCCGAGAAGCCAGCAGCCGACCGCAGGATTTTCAGCAGATCATCGCGGATCGCCTGATGATGCTCGATACGCTGCGCCAGCCAGCCGTCCGGCTCGTTGAACCATGTGCGAAGGACCGCCTGACTGTAACCGCCGGCCCGCAGCGAGACGATCGCCTGCAGCTTCTCCATTCGTGCGACGATCATCCGGGAACCAAACCCCACACCTAGGCGATAGCCGCTGCGCGACTCGGTTTTGGAGGGTCCCATGATAGTGATGATGTTCTCGGCGTCTGCCGAGATGGTGCGCAAATGGGTATAGCTGATGCCGGAATAGATTTGCCGCGAATACAGCTGATCGACAATCACGGCGGCGCCGTACTTGCTAGCGAGGGTTGCGATGCTGGCAATCTCCTCGGCAGAATAGATCACCCCGGCCGGATTGTTGGGGTTCGAGAACAGGAACATCCGGGCCCCGGCCTTGAACGCATCCGCAAGCTGGTCAAGGTTCAGACCTGCGCGGCCTTGGGCCGCGGCATAATCCATGCGGATGGGTAAAATTTCACCCTCAAAGAACTCGATCAGCTTGCGATTGGCGAAATAATCGGGCTGGACGATGGCCACCTTGTCGCCGCGCGCCACGGTGCTGGCCACCGCCAGAAACAGCGCGCCCTGCGTGCCATTGGTCAGGATCATGCCGTCGCGGGCATCGACCGGCGCACCGGTAAAGCTGGCAAGTCGCGTCGCGACCTGCTCGCGGATGCCGATATCGCCACGGTATTCCGCATAGGCTTGCTGCCCACCTATAGCGACGCCCTCGGCGAAAACCTCGAACGATCTGGACGGCGGGGGGAACGCATCCACGTCGCCATGGGAAAAATCGACCGGACGCCCCGGCAGGGTTTCGCCACGCAGCATGTCCGCCATGTCGGTCATCTGCTGGCGCACAGCCTGTCCCGGAGCGTTGTCGGTGCCGAGCCGGCTGAACTTGGTCTGTACAGACATATGCGTTTCCTGATTGCGAAGGGTCGGGCCGAGGTTCAACCCTTGATATGGCGTCATTCTAGTCGGGTATGGAAGTTCATGAAATATTGGTAATGATACTTTTAGAAGATAGGGGAACCATCGGAGAAACGTTCCCTCGCTCGCGTTTCAATATCCACCGGAGGCCCGATAGGTCAGACGCAAATGCATCAGCGCCTCGCGGTCGATGGTCCGGGCCACCAGATCAATGCGCTCTTCGAGGTTCTCGCTGCCGGTGAACCCGTCGATCGCGGCCGCCAGCTCCGCCGTCCAGTCGAGTCCGGCCGGCGGTGACCAGCCCGCCCTGACCATGATGGCCTGAACCTCGGAAAGGACGGCGCCTGCAAGGGCAAGGCGCTCGGATCGCCGTTTCTGAAAGTACAGTTCGTGCAGCGCGAACAGGCGTTGCATCTCGACAAGCGGGGCAGGGTGGTCATCGACCCTCAGGTCAAGAACCGTATCGCCCAGTCCTTGATACCCCGCCCCCTTGCGCAGGACCTTGACTGCGGCGGACTGCCTTCCCCGCTTGTCACCCCCTGCGTCGTCGCCCGCGATCAGGGCGGCCAGCAACCTGTCATGCAGCGAACCTGCGGTCGTCTCAAAGGCTGTCGCCATGTCCTCGATCACCTTCGGTCCGGCCAGGCAGTTTCCCTGACAGGCATAGCCAGCGCCCACGCTATGTCCGGCCCAGGGTTGACAACCGCTGCCCGTATGCGACGCCGAACCCCCCGCCGCGTCGACCATGCCGACCTGTCGCCGGTCAGCGCGGGCATCCCGGCTCAAAAGCAACGCCAGCACGTCTTTGGCCCACGTGCCAGCCAAGAGCGCCAGCCCATCAGGCCCGATGCTGGCATTGCACAAGGCTTGCGTCGCGACAGCGCCCTGATCGGCACCGACCCAAGGCACGATGTTACCAACCGCAAGGAATTTCGAGGCGACGGCAACACCGACATCGCCGGTCACCGTGTCGATTGCGACTATGGAAAAGGTCACATCGAGCCTCCCATTTCCGTCGACCATGCGATCAACAATCGCCCAAGCCCGGCATCGCCCGGAACAGCCTCCAGGCGCGAGGCCGGTCCGGTTAGCAGAATGGTCACACCGATACCGTGACCGGGAGCAAGGCTAGGCCCGTGGCTGACGATCCCAATCGAGATTGACCCCGGTGCGTAATGTCGCGTCACGGCGCTGTCGATGTCATGAAATGCCACCAAGTCACCGAAATGCAAACCCAACACATCGCCGCGTTCTGCAATCTCAAGATCGCCGATCCAGCTGTCCTGACCCAACCCCGCGCCTGCAACCTCTGCAGCAATCGCGGCGGAAACCACGCATTGCAAACCGGTTGCCGTTTGTGTCAGCGGCAAGGCCTCCAGCAGGCGCGGCGACAGGTTGATCAGGGTGATGTCCGGATAGTCCAGCAGGCGTAGACCCCGTCCAACGGTTTCGACGACGATCCGGCCCTCCGGCATGAGACTCGCGGCGACGGCGTTGCTGATTTCGACGC
>CAMBWO010000374.1 GCA_945871285.1 Pseudorhodobacter antarcticus
CGGATGGAGTTTGACGGATCGGTGCTGACAACCTCGGTGCCGGGGGTGTTTTTGCCCAAGGCGGGCACGGCGCTGTGGTTGATGATCAGGCGGGACCGGTGTTTCGTGTTTCCGGCAGCCTAGGGCGCGTCCTCGGCCTTGATGCGGTCCTTGTAGGCGGCGAGGTCGTGGCCAGGCTCATCGGGGAAGGTTTCGCCGGTGGGGGTGATGGCCAGGATGCGGTCCACGCGAAAGCTGCGAAAATCGGCGCGGGCTTCGCACCAGGCGGCGAGGGTCCAGACGCGGCCGGCGAATTCGAGGTGCAGGGGGCGGATGTCGCGGTGGCTGTCGAGGCCATCGGCGTTGACATAGGTGATCGTCAGCCGTTCCTGCGCCCGGATCGCGGCGCGCAGCATGGGCATGTGCGGGGCGGCGCGGGTCGACTCGCGGCCCGCAAAGGCAAACAGGCCGTCGTCATCGGGCTCGGGGGGCGCGGGGGTGACCGAGCCTATCTTGTTGGCCAGACTGCGGGCGGCGCGGGCCAGGCCGGCATCGGCGCCATCGGCGACAAGGCGGATGCCCAGACGAAACGCCTCCAACTCGGCCGAGGTCAGGACCATGGGGGGCAGGGTGATGGGGGCGCGCAGGATGTAGCCCACGCCACGCTCACCCTCAACCGGCAGGCCCGAGGCCATCAGGGTGCCCATGTCGCGCCAGACGGTGCGCGTCGACACCGCCAACGCCCCGGCGATCTCGGACGCCTTGTGCAGGCGGCCGTCCCGCAGAATCTGGATCATGTCGAACAGGCGGTCGGTGCGGCGCATGGCGGCAGAGTGGCGCGCGGCGGGGTGCTGGTCAATCGGGCATCTGCGCACGTCAACTGACAAAAACCTGTCAGTTGAGACCGGATTTGTTTGGGATTTGGCCTGTTCACCCAAAATGGGTCTTTGATTGCCCCGGCGCTGTGCTTAAGCCTTGGGCCAAGACGGAAACCTGACGGGCTGCGGCCCGATTTGATGGAGAGATGCGCATGCTTAACAATATCGGCCTTCCCGGCCTTCTTTTGATCGCGGTTGTGGTGTTGGTGATGTTCGGTAAGGGCAAGGTGTCCTCGCTGATGGGGGAGGTTGGCAAGGGCATCACGGCGTTCAAGCGCGGTGTGTCTGATGGCGTCAAAGAGGGCGAAGCTGCTCAGGCGACCGAGGCTGCCAAGGACGTGACCCCGATCGAGAAGGAAAAGGTCTGAAACCCAGCCCTTTGCACCCTCGGAGGGGCCAATGGATATAGGCATGTCCGAACTGCTGGTCATCGGGATCGTGGCGTTGATCGTCATTGGCCCGCGTGACCTGCCAGAGATGTTTCGCCAGCTTGGCCGCATGACGGCCAAGATGCGCGGCATGGCGCGGGAGTTCAACCGCGCCATGGAGCAGGCGGCAAATGAAACCGGCGTCAAGGATGTCGCCAAGGACCTGAAATCGATGACCAGCCCCTCGTCCTTGGGGCTGAACACGGTCAAAGGGGCGATGGACAAGTTCGAGAAGTGGGACCCGATCAAGAATGCGGCCAAACCCACGATTCCGGCCAAGCCGCTGACCCCGCCCCCCATGCCGGCGACGCCGGTTCTGGCGACGGCGCCTGTGACGACGGAACCGGCGATCCTGCCGCCAGACGTGCCGCTTGCACCTGGCCCGGCGACCGCGGCGTTGTATGACAAGAAGGGAGCGCGCGAGGCCATTTTGGCCGAAAGTGCCGCCAAGCTGAAGGCGTTGGACGACCCCGCCGAGGCGGCGTCGCCCAAGCCCGCCCGACGCAAGAAGGCTGCACCTGCCATTGAAGCCACCGCCACCCCGCCGGTGGCCAAGGCGCCGCGCAAGAAAAAGGCCGCTGAAGAATGAGCAAGACCGATGAGATCGACGGCAGCGCAGCCCCGTTGATTGAACACCTGATCGAATTGCGCAACCGGCTGATGTGGGCGGTGGGGTCCTATGTGGTCGCCATCCTCCTGGTCTTTGTGGTGGCCGAACCGATCCTGAACTATCTGCTGCACCCGATCGAACAGGCGATGCGCGCCTTGGGCGACCCCCATCCGGTGATGCAATACACCGCCCCGCAAGAGTATTTCTTTACCCTTGTGCGGATTTCGATGGTGATGGGGCTGGCCGTCTCTTTTCCGATCATCAGCTATCAGCTGTGGCGGTTTGTGGCGCCGGGACTGTACCGAAATGAAAAATCGGCCTTTCTGCCGTTCCTGATCGCCTCGCCCGTCTTGTTCATGGCGGGGGCGCTGTTTGCCCATTATGTCGTTACGCCGATTGCGATGGGGTTCTTTTTGGGCTTTGCCGACGCCTCGTCGATCGTGGCGGCGATCCTGCCGGGGGTGACGGATACCGCTGTCGACCCGCTGGTGCCCGAAACCGGGATCGACATCGTGTTTCAGGGCAAGGTCAACGAGACGCTGGACATTGCGTTGAAGCTGATCATCGCCTTTGGCCTGTGTTTCCAATTGCCCGTGCTGTTGACGTTGATGGGCAAGGCGGGGCTGGTCAGTGCCAAGGGCCTGATTGCGACGCGGAAATATGCGGTGGTGCTGATCCTGATTCTGGCCGCATTGATGACGCCGCCCGACATCATGAGCCAGCTGATCTTGTTCGCGGCGGTTTACCCGCTGTATGAGGTGTCGATTTTCCTGATCCGGCGCATCGAAAAACGGCGCGAGGCCGAATTGCGGGCCGAAGGGTTGTGGGACGAGGACGACGACGAAGAGGCCGCCAAGTGAGCGATCCCTTGTTGCGGATTGCCGAGGCGCTGGAGCGGTTGGCTCCGGCGCCTTTGGCCACACCGGACCTGTCGGGCGAGGCGTGTGTATGGCACACGGTCCCTGACCGGCTGGAGCCTGGGGCGCGGGTGGATATTGGCCTGCTGATCGGGGTGGACCGGTCGCGCGATACTTTGCTGACCAACACCCGGCACTTTGCGGCGGGGTTGCCTGCCAACAACGCGCTGCTGTGGGGGGCAAGGGGGATGGGGAAATCCTCATTGGTCAAGGCGGTGCATGCGCAGGTCCGGGCCGAGGGGTTTGACCTGAAGATTGTCGAGTTGAACCGCGAGGATCTGCCTTCAGTGGGTCGGCTGTTGGGGCATTTGCGCGGCACGGATGCAAGGTTCATCCTGTTTTGCGATGACCTGAGCTTTGCGCAGGATGACCAGCACTACAAATCGTTGAAGGCCGTGCTGGACGGCGGGATCGAGGGGCGGCCCGAGAACGTGGTGTTCTATGCCACATCGAACCGTCGCCACCTGATGCCGCGTGAAATGATCGACAACGAGCGGCAAGCCGGGATCAACCCCGGTGAGGCGGTTGAAGAAAAGGTGTCGCTGTCAGACCGCTTTGGCCTGTGGCTGGGGTTCCATCCCTGCACGCAGGACGATTATCTGGCGATGATCCGCGGCTATATGGCGGCGCATGGCGTGACCCTGCCCGAGGATCAGCTGTGGTCGCAAGCGATCGAGTGGCAGGCGACGCGGGGGGGCCGGTCGGGCCGGGTGGCGTGGCAGTTCTTTTGCGATCTGGCGGCGCGGCATGGGGTGCGGGTTTCGTGACTTGCAGGGAAGCCGGGTTTGGATCAGGCTAAGGGGAGAAGGAGACCCATCATGGCCGTCAAGAACCGTATCGCCGACATGCTGCCCGAGATCGCCGAATGGCGTCAGGATTTTCACCGTCACCCGGAGTTGCTGTTTGACGTCCACCGCACCGCGGCCCGCGTGGCCGAGTTGTGCCGCAGTTTT
>CAMBWO010000375.1 GCA_945871285.1 Pseudorhodobacter antarcticus
AAGCCGAAGAGCAGCACCACGGTCAACAGAAGCCCGGCCATCGAGGTGGGTTTCAGCCGGGCGGTGAAGGCCGCAACCGCCGTCTCACCCGCCCGCGCCATCAGGCGCGACCGGGTGAAGACGCCCGCCAGCAGCGGCAGCACGACATAAAGCGCGACGGACAGGATCAGCGTTTCCCACGGCACCTGAATGTCGGTGACGCCCAAAAGCACGCCGACCAGCGGCGCATAGGCAAAGATCAGGATCACATCGTTGATCGAGACCTGAACCAGGGTGTAGTTCGGGTCGCCCTTGGTCAGTTGCGACCAGACAAAGACCATCGCGGTGCAAGGGGCGGCACCCAACAGGATCATGCCCGCGATATACTGTGCGGCATCATCTGGGGCGATGAAGCCCGCGAAGAGGTGGTTGAAGAACAGGACCCCCAGCGCGGCCATGGTGAAGGGCGCGATCAGCCAGTTCATCGCCAGCGTGATCACCAGGCCCTTGGGCCGCGCCCCGATGCGGCGCAAACTGCCGAAATCGACCGAGATCATCATGGGGTAAACCATGGCCCAGATCAGCACGGCCACCGGGATGTTGACCGAGGCGTATTCCAGTGCGGCCAGGCTTTCGAATATCCCCGGTGCGATGCGGCCAAGGCCGATGCCAGCCAGGATGCACAGCGCGACCCAGAGGGTGAGATAGCGTTCAAAAAGGCTCATGGTGGGCTTTCGGTTCGGGGATGCAGCAGGCGCCTTCAGGCGCGGTGAGGCTGGCGATGAAGTCGGTGAGTGCGGCCAGGGCGGGCGGGTTCAGGGCATAGCAGACCCGAGGGCCGGAAATCTCGCCCCGGATCAGACCTGCCGATTTCAGGATGCGCAGGTGTTCGGACACCGTGGATTGCGCAAGGCCCACCGCATCCACGATATCGCCGCCGATGCAGCCCGGAGAGGCCATCAGTAGTCGCAGGATGCGGAGGCGGGCCGGGTGGCCCAGCGCACGGGCCAGATCGGCAAGGTGGTCATCGGTGGGGGTCATGTTTCGTCTATCGTCGATTAACGATAGTAATCGATTGTCGCACAGATTTGTCAAGCGGCAATCCCGGGCTTGCCCCTGCGCGATGCCTCGCCCTATGCTGACCCACGAGGGGAACCGCATGACCCAACCAACCCGACGCGCATTTATGACCGGGGCTGCGGCGCTGATCGCTGCCCCTTCCCTTCTGCGCGCAGCGGACCCGATCCGGCTGGGCCTGACCCCGGTATTTCTGGACAATGACGCCGAGGTGATTTCCCATTTGCAACTGGCCTTGGGGCAAGGCAGCGGGCGTGGCATCGAACTATCACAGCGTCGCACCTACCAAGAGGTGACGGGAATGCTGCTGGAAGGCAGCGTGGATGCGGCCTGGCTCTGCGGCTTTCCCTACCTGCAACATGAAAACGTGCTTAGCCTGATCGGCGTGCCGCTGTGGCGGAAGGCGCCGTTGTATCAATCCTACCTGATCGTTGGGGCCGAGGATGCGGCGCAGTCGTTGACCGACCTGCGCGGCGGAGCGCATGCGTTTTCCGACCCGGACAGCAATTCGGGCTGGCTTGTCACTGCGTCCGAGTTGGCCCGCATGGGCGAGCGGCCCGAAACGTTCTTTCAGCGCAGCCTGTTTGCTTATGGACACCGCAATGTCGTGCGGGCGGTGGCAGGTGGTCTGACGCGGTCAGGCAGCGTTGATGGCTATGTCTGGGAGGCTCTGGCAAAGGTTGAGCCCAGCCTGACCGCACAGACCCGCGTGATCGCCCGGTCCGAGATGCTGGGCTTCCCACCCTTCGTTACCCGGCGAGACCGGGCGGGCGACGCGGCGGTTCAGGCGCTGCAACAGGCGTTATTCGGGTTGTCGGGCACGGTTGAGGGTCAGGCAGCGCTGGGTCTGTTGCAACTGGACGGCGTGATTGCCGGGGAACCTGCGCTGTTTGATGGCATCCGGGCCAGGATGCGCGACGTGCAGGGGTTGTGATGTTTTCCTTGCGCCAAATGCCCCTTTCGGCGCGGGTGCCGCTGATTGCGGCAGGGTTAATGGTGCTGGTTGGCGTCGTTGCCTCGCAACAGGTGCTATCGGCGCTGAATAGGGTGCAAGAGGCGCGGCTGCGCGAACTGGCGCGGCTACATGTTGACGGCCTGGCGGTGGCCTTGGGGCCGTCCGTGCTGCGCCGCGATGTGTGGGAGGTGTATGACACGCTGGACCGCGCAACCACCGCCATGGCCGGGCAGCGCATGGTGCTGACCGTGGTGGCCGATGAGGCGGGCCGTGTGATCGCCGCGTCTGACCCGCGCCGCGCTCCGGTGGACAGCACGTTGGCACCCCTCCTGCCCGGCGCGCAGGCGGTGGAAGACATCCGCCTGACCGCCGACGCGCCGCATGTGAGGGTGCTGGCCGACCTGACCTATCAGGACCGCCGGGTGGGCCAGATCCTCAGCGAGTTGGACGTGGCCGACCTGATCCGCGAACGCCGCCGGGTCTGGGGCCTGTTGCTGGCCGGCAATGCGCTGGCGACGCTTGGGTTGGCCATCGGCGGATTTCTGGCGATGCGGCGGATGCTACGTCCGGTCGCCACGCTGGCCGGCCACATGGCCGCGATGGAGGGGGCACCGCGGGCCATTCCCGCGGATCAGGTGCCACGGGGCGACACCGAACTCGCCCGCCTGTTCCAGACCTATAACGCGATGTCCGGCGCAGCCGAGGCCAAGGCGGTGGCCGAGCGGCGTCTGGCCGAGCGTGAGCGGTTCGTCAGCCTGGGGCGGCTGTCATCCTCTCTGGCGCATGAGATCAACAACCCCCTGGGCGGCCTGTTGAATGCCACCGACACGATCCGCACCTATGCCGATCGCCCTGATGTGGTGCGCGAGGCGGCGGGATTGCTGGACCGTGGCCTGCGCCACCTGCGCGACGTTGCGCGTGCCACGCTGGATCAGAACCGGCTGGACCGTCACGGCACGCCGCTGACCCCAGAGGACTTTGACGACCTGCGCCTGCTGTTCGCGCCCGAGGTGTCGCGGTTGGGCCAACGGCTGGACTGGGTGGTAACAGCCACCGCTCAGGACATGGGCCGACTTGCTGCCGCTCCGGTCCGCCAGATTGCGCTGAACCTGCTGCTCAATGCCTCGGCCGCTGCTGGGCCGGGCGGACAGGTTGGTCTGGAGGTAACGCCCGGTCTAAGTCTTAGGATCCGTGACAGTGGACCGGGCCTGCCCGAACCGGCCCGCCTGCGGCTGTTGACCGATGACCCGGTGCAACCCGGAGGTGGGGTTGGCCTGCGGCTGGTGCGCGATCTGGTGGCTGAGATGGGCGGAAGGATCGACAACGCCAAAGACGCCGGCGGGGCTGGGATAACTGTCACCCTGCCAACGGGGGCCGCGCCATGCTGAAGGGCCGACGCATCGCACTGATCGAGGATGACGAGATCATGGGCGGATCCATTGCCCAGCGGCTGACGCTGGAGGGGGCCGAGGTGATCTGGCTGAAACTGGCGCAGCGCGCCATCGGGGCACTGCGCACGCCACGGGCCCCGATCGACGCAGTTATCTGCGATATCCGACTGCCCGATGGCACCGGCGAAGAGGTGTTCACCACCCTTTGCCGGACCATCACGCCGCCGCCGTTCCTGTTCATTACCGGGCAGGGAGGCATCGAACAGGCGGTGCGACTGTTGCAGGCAGGAGCGGCGGATTACATCACCAAACCTTTCGATATGGTGCCGTTCCTGGAACGTCTGGTGA
>CAMBWO010000376.1 GCA_945871285.1 Pseudorhodobacter antarcticus
CCGAAACGGCCGGTTTGCCCATCTTCCTTGGGTTTGGCCATGACGGAAAACGCCGATCTGCGGGCGCGGGCCGAGACGCTGGGCGCCACCTTGCCGCCGCTTCTGGCTGAGGCGGATCATCTGGCGGCGACGGTGCTGCTGGGCGAGCATGGTCGGCGCAGGGCGGGCACAGGGGATGATTTCTGGCAATACCGCGCCGCCCATGCTGGCGATCCGGTGCGGGCCGTCGATTGGCGGCGGTCTGCCCGCAGTGACCAGCATTTCGTCCGCGAGCGCGAATGGCAGGCGGCGCAGTCGGTGATGCTGTGGGTGGACCCGTCGCAGTCGATGGCGTTTTCGGGCAGCCGCGACCGTGCGACCAAGGCCGACCGGGCGCGGCTGATCGCGCTGGCGCTGGCCGTGTTGTTGCTGCGGGCGGGTGAGCGGGTCGGTTTGGTGGGGCAGGGTCTTCCGCGCACCGGGCGGGCGCAGGTCTTGCGGTTGGTCGAGGCGTTCGCCTTGCAGGTGGCCCGTGCCGATTACGGCGCACCGGTCGAGGATGGCCTGGTATCCCATGGCCGTGCGGTGTTCTTGTCCGATTTTCTGGGCGATCTGGCCGGGGTCGAGGCGTCCTTGGCGCGGGCGGCGGACCGGGGGGTCAAGGGCGTTCTGTTGCAGGTTCTGGACCCGGCGGAGGAGGAGTTTCCCTTTAACGGGCGCACGATCTTTGTCTCGATGGGCGGGTCTGTCAGCCATGAGACGCAACAGGCGGGCGATCTGAGGGCGCGCTATCTGGTGCGGTTGGCCGAGCGCAAGGCGCGGCTGGCCGATCTGGCGCGGATGGCGGGCTGGGTGTTTCAGACCCATCACACCGGTGGCGGCGCGCAATCGGCGCTGCTGTGGGCTTACCGGGCGCTGGAGGGTGGGCGATGAATTTGGCCTTTGCCGCGCCCTTGCTGCTGTGGGGGTTGGCGGCACTTCCGCTCTTGTGGTTGCTGCTGCGCGCCATTCCACCGGCCCCGATCCGGCGACGCTTTCCTGGGGTGGCGCTGCTGTTGGGCCTGCAAGACGAGGACCGGCAGGCCGACAAGACTCCCTGGTGGTTGCTGCTGTTGCGGATGTTGGCAATTGCTCTGGTGATCATCGGCTTTGCCGGGCCGGTGCTGAACCCCGAACCTGACCGGGCCAGTTCGCGGCCCCTGCTGATCCTGTTCGACGGCGGCTGGGCCGAGGCCCCCGATTGGGCAGGGCGGGTGGGTCAGGCCGCCGATCTGATTGCGCGTGCTGGCCGGGACGGACGGCCTGTGGCGGTGGTGCGGCTGACCGATGCGCCTCAGCCCGTGGTGTTTCAGGCGGCCGATCAGGCGGCGGGGCGGGTTGGGTCGGTGCAGCCGCAGGCGTGGTTTCCCGATTTGGCGGGATGGCGCCGGATGCTGCCTGCCGGGGATTTCGACAGCTATTGGCTGGCGGATGGGGTGGATCATCCCGTGCGCGGTGATTTTCTGGCCGATCTGGAACAGCACGGTCCCGTGACCGTGTTTCAGACGGCGCGGCCCGTGGTCGCCCTGCGTCCGGCGGGGTTCGAGGAGGGGGCGGTGCAGGTCAGCGCCCTGCGGCTGGACGGTGCGGCAGCGGCCGAGGTGGATGTGGTGGCCAAGGGGCCGGACCCGTCGGGCCAGATCCGCGATCTGGCGACCGGCAAGGTCAGTTTTCCGGCGGGCGCGGTCGAGGCCAAGGCGGCCTTGGTTTTGCCACCCGAGTTGCGCAACCGGATTACGCGGTTTGAGGTTGTCGGCGGGCGCTCGGCGGGGGCGGTCAGCCTGACGGATGACAGTCTGAAACGCCGCAAGGTGGCGATCGTGGCGGATGGGGGCGACCGCGAGGGCCTGCAACTGTTGTCGCCCGGCCACTATCTGCGGCAGGCGCTGGAGCCTACGGCCGAGCTGATCGAGGGCGGGGCGGGGGATATTCTGCCGGCCAATCCGGATGTGATCATCCTGGTCGATGTCGCCCGTCTGGGTCAGGCCGAGAGTGAGGCCATGCTGAAGTGGGTCACCAAAGGCGGGCTCTTGCTGCGCTTTGCCGGACCACGCGTCGCAGCCTCTGATCTGGACCGCGCCGAGGAGGACCCGCTGATGCCGGTGCGTCTGCGCGAGGGTGGGCGGACGGTCGGCGGGGCGATGAGTTGGGACGACCCCAAGACGCTGGCACCCTTTGCCGAGGGCTCGCCCTTTCACGGGCTGGTGGTGCCGGGCGATGTGGCGGTGACCAGTCAGGTCCTGTCGCAGGCGGACCCTGATCTGGCCAGCCGCACGATTGCGGCGCTGACCGATGGCACACCCTTGGTGACGCGCAAGGTGGTCGGGCAGGGGCAGGTGGTGCTGTTCCATGTGACGGCCAATGCCGAATGGTCGACCCTGCCCCTGTCGGGGCTGTTCGTGTCGATGCTGGAGCGGTTGGCGGTGTCGACGCGGCCCGCCCTGCCCGAACTGTCCGATCTGGCGGGGCAGACCTGGGTGGCGGAACGCGTGCTGGACGGGTTTGGCCAGGAGGTGCGGGCGGATGCCTTGGCCGGGGTGGACGGGAACGTTCTAGCGGCGGGGGTGCAGGCGGGTCCTGCGCAGGGGTTGCCGCCGGGGCTCTATGCCGGGGCGGACCGGCGGGTGGCACTGAACGCGGTGGGGGCCAAGACCGAGCTTGCGCCGCAGGTCTGGCCCGAGGGGACCCGGATCGAGGGGCCGACCGGGGTGACGGAGCAGAGCCTGAAAGGCCACGCCTTGGCGGCGGCGCTGGTCTTGCTGAGCCTCGATATTCTGGCGGCGCTGCTGGTGTCTGGCCGCCTTGTGCGGGCGGCGGTTGTGGTTCTGGCCGTGCTGGCGCTGGGGTCCGAGCGGGCGCAGGCGCAGGATGATGTGGCGATTGCGGCAACCGAGGGGGTGATCCTGGCCTATGTCGTGACGGGGGACGCCACGATTGATGAGGTGTCCAAGGCGGGGCTGCTGGGCCTTGGCGACCAGTTGTGGAACCGCACGGCGGTGGAGCCGCTGGCCCCGATGGCGGTGGATGTCGAGACGGACGAGTTGGCATTTTATCCGTTCCTGTATTGGCCGATTCTGGCGGATGCGCCGGTGCCCAGTTCCGCGACCTATACCAAGTTGAACCGGTTCCTGCGCACCGGCGGCATGATTCTGTTCGACACGCGGGATGGCGACATTGCGGGGGCGGGCGGCACATCGCCCGAGGGGCAGGCTTTGCAGCGCATTGCGAGCGGGCTGGACATACCGCCGCTGGAGCCGATTTCCGAGGATCATGTGCTGACGCGCAGTTTCTATCTGCTGGCCGAGTTTCCGGGGCGGTTTGCCGGGGGGGCGCTGTGGGTCGAGGCACCGCCGCCGGATGCCGAACTGGCCGAGGGGATGCCGTTTCGCAACCTGAATGACGGGGTGACGCCGGTGGTGATTGGCGGGGCCGATTGGGCGAGCGCCTGGGCGGTGGATGACAATGGCATAGCGATGTTCCCGGTGGGGCGCGGCTATGCCGGTGAACAGCAGCGGGAATATGCGTATCGGTTTGGCATCAACCTGATGATGTATGTGCTGACCGGGAATTACAAATCGGATCAGGTGCATGTGCCTGCCTTGTTGGAGAGGTTGGGCAAATGACGCAGACGGTGATCTTTGACCCCTTGGTGCCGGTGGTCTTGTTGTGGACGCTGGCCGCGCTGGCGGTGGTGCTGCTGGGCTTTGGCATCTGGCGG
>CAMBWO010000377.1 GCA_945871285.1 Pseudorhodobacter antarcticus
AGCGCGGGTGTATACAGAACCTGCACCCTCTCACCACTGCCCGGCGCACCAATCATAAGGTCGGTCACACCATCACCATTCACATCCCCGGCAAAGCCCAGCGCAGCCCCCGCCAGACTGCCCGCAGCACCCACGACCTTGGCCCCGCCAATCCCCTGCGCCACCTCGGCCAGATTGACCGCCCGGCCCGACCCACCCCAAACGACATAAACCGCGCCCGCATTGGCCCCGCCCTCACCGTTGTGCGACGCGCCAATCACCAGATCGGCCACGCCGTCGCGGTTCAGATCCTGCCCGCCCAGCACCACCATATCGGCCAGATCGCCCGCCGCCTCGGCGTCAATCCGAAAGCCGCCCACACCCGCCGCCACATCGGCCAGATCAACCGCCACATGCCCCACCTGCCCGTAAACGACAAAGGCCGTCCCGGCCCCCGGCGCACCGATCACGATGTCATGCAGCCCGTCGCCATTCACATCCCCCGCATCGGCAACCGATGCGCCACCCCCCGCCAGCCCGGTGATCGCATAGCCGCCAACCCCCGCCGCCACCTGCGCCAGATCAACCGCCGCCCCCGTCGCCTTGCCGTCCACGACATAAACCGCGTCCTGCCCGGCCAACACGATCTCGGCCCGCCCATCGCCGTTCTGGTCGCCCAAGACGCCCAGCGCCGCGCCAATCCGGTCGCCCGCCACCGCCCCGGTGATCTTGAACCCGCCCGCGCCCAGCTGCACGGTGTTCAACTGCACCACCGACCCCGTGGCCTTGCCCCAGACGACATAGGCCGCCCCGGCCTCGACGCCCCCGGCATCCTGCCCCGGCGCGCCGATCAGCACATCCGCGATCCCGTCGCCATTCATGTCCCCGGTCGACAGCATGGCATAGCCCGCCATATCCCCCGCCACCTGCCCCTTGATCGAAAAGCCGTTGCCGCCATTGCTGAACAGGTCCGCCAGATCGACCCCGCTGCCCACCCCCGCCGCCGCCTTGCCCCAGACGACAAAGCCCGCACCGGCATCGGCCGCAGCGCCCACGGCCATGCCCGGAGCCCCGACCAGAACCTCGCCCAACCCGTCGCCATTCATGTCCGCACTGCTGCCCACGGCAAAGCCCGCCATGTCACCCGCCCGAACCCCGTCAATGATCCAGGCCTCTGGCGTGCCATGTGCCGCGCTGACCGCCGATCCTGGCAGCGCCGCACCCAGCGTCACAAAAACCCGCCCGGCATCCACCGCCTTGTCATCGCTGCCCGCACCGCCGACGATCAAGTCCGCCACGCCATCCCCGTTCAGGTCGGCCACCGAGGCAATGCTGCCCGGCCCAACCACACCCAACGGCGTCGCCGTCAGGTCCCCAACGTCGGGCGCCAACAAGGAATAGCCGCCACCTGCAACAATGGCCGGGTTCAACTGGATCTTGGTGCTGGGAATCGGCATGGGTCTGACCTTGTGAAATGGGGTGGCGCTGTTCGCCATGCCCTTGAAAACGCCCTATACGCCCAGTCCGTCAATCAACCCAAGGCCAACGAACCCCGACTAGCCGTGCTGTTTATTTCCCTAAACTTTGGGCCTAAAGCGCCGAACACCCGCATACGCAATTGCGTATGGGCATCAGACGTTGACCCCGAACACCCGCCCGACTGCCGCCGTGATCGCCATGGCCGCCGCACCCCAGAACAACACCCGCAGCGTGGCCCGCATCGGCGGCGCCCCGCCCGCCGCCGCGCCGATCGCCCCCAGCCCGGCCAGCGCCACCAGCGTCACCGCCACGACCCCCGGAATGATCGCGCCTACCGGCACCAGCGCCGCCGCCAGCAACGGAATCGCCGCCGCCACGGTAAAGGTCGCCCCCGACGCCATCGCCGCCTGCAACGGATTGGCGGCATGAACCTCGGACAGACCCAACTCATCCCGCACATGGGCGGCCAGCGCGTCCTTTTGCGTCAACTCCCGCGCGACCAGCGCCGCCGTCTCGGCCGACAACCCCCGCCCGCGATAGATCGAGGCCAGTTCCGCCTCCTCCGCCGCCGGTTCCTCGACAATCGCCCGCCCCTCGCGCAGAATGTCGGCGCGTTCCACATCGGCCTGACTGCTGACCGAGACATACTCCCCCGCCGCCATCGACATCGCCCCCGCCGCAAGGCCCGCCGTGCCCGCAATCAAGATCGCCGTCCGGTCCGGCCCCGCCGCCGCCACCCCCACGATCAGCGACGCAACCGAGACAATCCCGTCATTCGCCCCCAGCACCGCCGCCCGCAGCCAGCCCGCCCGGTTGATGAAATGCGGCGCCTCATGCGCGGATTCGTAGGTCATCTGTTGTCCTTTCCGTGTTTCGGGTCCGGCAACCGGCCCAACAATTCATCCACAAACACCGACGCAAACTGCGACCGGCTCGTCACACCCGATTTGCCGTAAACCCGGGCCAGCTGCGCCCGCACCGTGCCCGCCGCCGATCCGCGCAACTCGGCCATCGCGGCCGGGTCCACGCCCTTCAGCGACAGCCAGGCCACCTCGCGTTCCGATGGGGTCAGCTTCCATCCGTCAAACTGCCGTTCGACGACCTGCACGAACGCCCCACTGGCCAAGGCCAACGCCCGGTCCTGCTCACCCGACCGGCGCAGCAGGCGGCGCAGTTCCTGCACCGTGAACCAGGTGCCGATGCACAGCGCAATCGCCACCGGCAATTCCATCATCGCATGGCGCTTGCTGGTGTCGGTCGCCAGTTCCAACAGGCTGTCCCAGACAAAGAACGCCGCCGCAAACACCTCGACCACCAGCGCCGCCACGATGGTCGCCGCCGGCCCCCAGCGCCGCAAATTCCAGGTCATGTCCCGCCCCCCAGATCAAACACCGCCTCCACCCCCCGATCCTGCCCGCCGATGGGCGAGGCCAGCACAAACCCGCAATCTGCCCGTTCGGCCACCGTGGCGACAATCGTCAGACCCAGCCCGCTGCCCTCGGCCCCGCCGCTGCCCCGTTCAAACCGCTGGGTCAACCGGGCCAGCGTTTCGGGCGCCAGCGCCGCGCAGTCATTGACCACCCGCAAAACCCCTGTCGCCGAAAGGGCCACACCAACCCGCGTGCCTGCCGTGCCATGTTTCAGCGCGTTCTCAATCAGGTTGCGGCACAGGATGCCAAATATGTCAGGGTCGATGTCCGACAGAACCGGCCCCACGGCCAGCGTCAGATCAATCCGGTCGGTCCCACGCGCAAAATCCTGCACCACCAGCCGCAGGATGGGCCGCAGGTCCCGCGCCTCCCCGGTGCGCAACCGCCCACCCTCGGCGCGGGCCAGTTGCATCATCTTTTCCGACAGCCGCGTCAGCCGCTTCAACGCCGCCTCGATCTCGGCCCCGCGCCGTGCCGCCTCGGGGTCGCGGGTCTCGCTTTGCAGCCGTTGCGCCTGCGCAATCGCCCCCGCCACCGGGGTGCGCAATTCATGCGCGGCAGTGGCGGCAAAACTGCGCTCGGCCTCAAAGGCCGCCCCCAGCCGGGCCAGCAACTGGTTCACCGCCGCCGCAATCGGCGCCACCTCGCTGGGCAACCCCGTCTCGGACAAGGCCGACAAATCCCGTGGCCCCCGCGCCGCCAGCGCCGTCCGCAGCCGCCGCACCGGCCCAAAGCTCAACCGCACCGCCACCCAGATCGCCACAAAGGACAGCGGAATCACCACCAACAGCGGCAATCCCAACCCCAACTGCATTTCCCGCGCAATCTCGGCCCGGTG
>CAMBWO010000378.1 GCA_945871285.1 Pseudorhodobacter antarcticus
GCCGCCGTCGCCGCCGCCTCGATTTCGAAGAACGTCGGCTGGTCGGCGCCTTCGCCATCGGGGCGGTTGCAGATGACGGACTTGAACCCGGCGGCAGCAAGCGCCGCGATGTCTTGCGGATGAATCTGTTCGCAGACTGACAGGTTGGACGTGATCGGTTTGGCGGTCATGGACAAGGCTCCTCCCAGAGCGTGTTTTCGCGTTGGTGGGTCAGGCCCGGTCGGTCTGCGACATGGGGCAGACGAAGCCATCGGGCCAACGATGCTCCGCCAGATAATGCGAGCACGCTTCCTCGTCGGAAAACCGATCGTCGAACGCTTGGCGGGACATAGGTTTGTCATTTTTCTATCTGGCTGGCATGGGTAGAACAAGACCAGAACATTTCAAGTTGGCAAGCCGCGTCGCACTAAATCATGTGCCGCCGGATCAAAGGGGATAAGCCTTTCCAAGCTGATTGACGCGCCGCGACAATCAACACCCAAAAGACCACTTGCGCGCGACACCCAAAGCCGCAATCCTCAACTCGCTGCGACATATGATCACCATCCAGATTGTCGCGCCACACCTGGATGGCCATCCGATCAAGGAACCCTATGCCAATCGTCAAGACGGCCGGAAAGATCATCTACTTCGCGCATGTGCCAAAATGTGGCGGATCTGCGGTTGAACAGTATCTGCGCGCGCGGTTCGGCTCTGTCGCTTTTCTGGATGAGCATTTCTATGCGCTGCCGGGTTCGCGCCACTGGACCCGCAGCTCCGCCCAGCACATACCAGTCGACATTCTGAACCGGCTGTTTCCTGTGGGTTTTTTCGACGCATCGTTTGCGATCGTGCGCCATCCTGTCGAAAGGCTGCTCTCGGAGTACCACTTTCTGCGCGACCAGCTGCAGAGGATCGACCAGAGTGAGAGTTTTTCGTCTTGGATTGCACATCTTGATGGCGCGGTTGCTGAGAACCCATGGCTGTATGACAACCACCTTCGGCCGATGGTCGACCTGATTCCGGGACATGCGACGGTCTTCCGGCTGGAAAACGGGTTGGATCAAATTGTAGCTTATCTCGATGAGCTGGTTGGCACCTGCGACCATCCGCTTCGCTTCGAGCGTGTTCTTGCGCGCGATCCATCCATCCCTAGGGTGGTGCCAAACCCGGCGGACATTGCCACGATCGAACGCATATACCGGCAGGATTTCGACACATTCGGCTATGCTCGCCAGACGGCGGCAGCCCTAAGTCCTCTGGTGTCCATGCCCGTTGTACCCCGGACCCTTGCTGCGCCAGTGCCCCGCCCAGATCGTAACGCCCTAGCCGCCCAGTTCCGGGCCAGCGGTATCGCATGCTACAAGGACGGAGACATCACTCAGGCCCATGCTTATCTGCGCTTTGCGCTCAATTGCGCACCGGACGATGCCGAAAGCCACGCGCTGATCGCTAATACTGCACTTCGGCTGGGCGCGCTGCATCTGGCCGCCGATCATGCCATCAAGGCGCTAAAGCTGCAGGCCAGCAATCTGGATGCGCTGGTGGCGCTGGCTGGAGCAAGGCTGCGGCTGAAAGATCCCAAGGCGCGAGAAAGCATCGAAGCCTTAGCCTCTTGCGAACAGTTGGGCGATTTCCGTGATCTGCTGCGCATCGCCCTATTGGCCAATGAGGGTGAAGACGAGGCGGCGATGTTCGATCTTGCCCAATATCTGGAGAGCCACCTGCAGGATGTCTCTGCCGGCGAATTGTTGACCGAGACTTTCCGCTCCTTCCGCGACACTGCTGATGATGCGCGGTTCTCCCAGTTTCTTGACGGAATCGGGGTTTTGGCAGATAAAACAGATTGTGCACCACTGGAGAAACCCGCACCAGGACAGAAGGCCTGCGTCGATTTGGTCATTCCTGTCTACAATGCAATCGACGACCTGCAGGCCTGCCTCGCCGCAATCCGTCGCTGGCCGTCAGCGGCGATCGGCCAGATCATATTGGTGGATGATTGCTCCGCGCCCGAAACCGCAGTTTGGCTAGAGGAATACCGTGATCGCCACCCCGATGTGCAGCTGGTCCGAAATGCCGAAAACCTGGGCTTCACCCGCGCCGTGATGGCAGGTGTTGCGCAAAGTAGCGCACCATACATGCTGTTTCTGAACAGCGACACCCAAGTGACGGCGCATTGGCTGGACGGAATGTTGCAGGCGATGCAGGCGGGACCGCAGACAGCGCTTGTGGGCCCGCTGTCCAACAATGGCTTTCATCAGACGATCCGACCAGTCCCGGCGATCGGCGCAGCGCCGCCGGCTGACTGGACGCCGGACGAGATGGCGGCTTTGGTGCAGACCATCACGCAAAAGGTGTTTCCCCGCTTCCCCTTCCTTTCGGGCTTTTGCCTGTTGGTCCACCGTGGTGCCTTCGATCGGGCCGGAGGGTTGGATTGCGAGGCCTTCCCGCATGGCTACTGGGAAGTGCAGGACCTGGGATTGAAGCTGATCGACCTCGGCCTCGACTCGGTGATCGCCGACAATGTCTATGTCCACCACACTGGCGGTGGCAGCATCGCCAGCAAGCGGCGGCAGGATCTGACCGCGACGGGTCTTGCCCGGATGTACGAACGCTATTCGGCCCTGCGTGTGCTGATGGCTGAAGTCGTCAGCGCCTCGGATCCGGAGGTCGCCCGGTTCAGGATGGCATGGGGGGCACGCGACCTTTTCGCCCAAATGGGCCCGTTGCAGAAATCGCGGATCCCGTCCGACGTGCCGCAGGCCGGACCGGCAGTTGCGAACACTTGGCGCAAGATGCCACCCGCTTCGGTCGCGGGCCGCGAGGTTTGCCTTTTCGTGATGCATTGCCCGCTTGGGGCACCACTGGACTACACCATCACCTTTCTTGAGGAGTTGAAGCGGGCCGGCGTGCTGGTCATCGCCTGTCTCGTGGTGGAAGATCTGTCGATCCCGGTCGCTGATGCCGTTATGGACCTCGCCGATGGCGTGCTACTGAGGGAGAACGGTGGTTACGATTTTGGGGCTTGGGCAGATCTTTTGCGCCGTTTTCCGCAGGCATGGAGCGCAGAGCGGCTTTACTTCGCCAATGACAGCATTCTCGGCCCGTTCCAACCGCTTGGCCCAATGATCGACAGCATCCGAGATCGGAACGCCGGGTTCTTCGCGCTGAGCGAATGCACCAAAACATCGCACCATGCCCAGAGCTATTTCTTCGGGTGGAGCCAGCAAAATCTTCAATCTGATACGCTGCGCATTTTCTGGAATACGGTCCAGAACGAAGAAGACAAATTGCAGGTTATTTTAAGTTATGAGTATGGGATAGCACCACTCAGCTGCAACCTGCCTGATCCCAGTCAGCATTTCGTGTTCGGGACCGAGACACTGTTTGGTTGCGAACCATCAATGATGTCTGGTTTCAACCCGACGCACAGTGCATGGCGGCGGATGCTGGATCTTGGATTTTCCTTCGTAAAGACCGACCTGCTGCGCGATGGTGTCCCGCCGATTGACACATCAGGCTGGGAGACAGTCTGCGCTTGCTATGGGGCGGACACGGAGGCCATGATGCGCCATATCGAGGGATCTCGCATCAACCGCCTGTCTTTCCGCAAGCACGTCCAACCTCTGACACTGTCGGACCACGGTTGAGCGGGCCGCTCAACGCACCGCCTTTGCCGGGCAAATACGGCCCTTGAAGCCGTGAGTGGATGAAGAACCAAAATGAGAAAACGCATCAT
>CAMBWO010000379.1 GCA_945871285.1 Pseudorhodobacter antarcticus
ATCCTGATCCCCGCCGCTGGCGCGTCGTCCCGCATGCGGGGGCAGGACAAACTGCTGCAACCTGTCGCCGGGGAACCCATCCTGCGCCGTCAGGCCCGCATCGCGCTGACGCTGGCCCCGGTCATCGTCACCCTGCGCGACCCCGACCCTGCGCGCCGCGCCGCGTTGCGGGGCTTGGCCGTCAGAATTATCGCCGTGCCCGATGCCGCCCTTGGCATGTCGGCGTCGTTTCGGGCTGTCGCGGGCACGGACAGCGCGGTAATGGTGCTGCCCGCAGACATGCCTGACCTGACCGAATCCGATCTGGCCAACCTGATTGCGGCATTTCAGGCCGCCCCCGACCATATCCTGCGCGGCAGCGCGGGCACCCTGCCCGGCCATCCGGTGATCTGGCCCCGCGCCCTGGTGCCGGGCTTTGCCGCCCTGACCGGAGACGAGGGCGCACGCGCGTTGTTCAGCCAGCACCCGGTCCACCTGCACCCCCTGCCCGATGACCACGCCCTGACCGACCTTGACACACCCGAGGATTGGGCGGCTTGGCGCGCCCGTCAGGCCGCCAGCAGCACCCGCGCCTCGTAGCCCTTCAGCGTCAGACGGGCCGCCGGAAAGCTGTGCGTCAGGTCGGGAAACAGGGCCGCAATCTCGGCCCGTTGATCGTCATCCATCGCCCCCACCGTCCGTGCGGCGGGTTGAAAGCTTTCGGTCCAGGCGCCCTCGGCTTCGATCAATTCATGCGCGTCAAACAGCAGGTGGATATAGCACACGCCACGGGTCAGCACCGGGTCAATCTGCGCCAACCCCGTCAGATGGGTGGCCGCGACCAGCACCTGCGCCTCGCCGAACAGCATTTCGGCGCGCCCGCCTTCGATCACCATCCGGTGCTGCGGCGACACCAGCATGTCACGGCGCGGCAAACCCGCCCCCAGGGCGCCCGCGCCAATCCGTACCGGCTGCAACTGCGGCTGCACGATCAGATCGGCCAGCGACAGATCGCGGCTGCCGATCCAGCGCAGGGGCTGCAACCCGTGGTCGCGGGTCATCACCCCGTCGCCCACCGACAACGCCTCGACCGGGACGGGCCCACGGTCGGTGCGGATCAGGGTGCCGGGGGTATAGCAGGGGATGATGCTTTCGATGTTGCGAAACGACATCTCGCCCACCACCGCACGGGTCAGAGGATCGAGGAATTGAACGATACCCCGTTCGGTATTCAGCGGGTCGGCCGGGTCGGGCAGGATGCGGAACGGCCCCGCGCCCACCAGATCCAGCGTGTCGACAGCGTCGCCGCCATCGACCACATCGCCGACGCTGCCGCCCGCGATATAGTCCTGCCCATCGCCGCCATAAACCGTGTCGGCGCCCGCCCCGGCGGTCAGGGTGTCATTCCCGGCGCCCCCGGTCAGCACATTCGCGCCGCCGTCGCCCGTCAGCCTGTCACCCTGCGCCGAGCCGATCAGGTTTTCGACACCGTTCAGCCTGTCGCCCTGGGCATCCCCGCCCGAGCCCGACCCCGTCGTCAGATTGACCGTGACCCCATCGACCGAGGCTGAATAATCCGCCGTATCCGTTCCCGCGCCGCCCACCAGACTGTCGGCCCCCGCGCCGCCGATCAGCAAATCGTCGCCGCCCTGCCCGTCCTGCGTGTCATTTCCGGTGCCGCCGATCAGCGTGTCCTGGCCGTCGCCGCCCTGCAAGAGGTCATCGCCCGTCCCGCCATACAGCAGGTCGTTCCCGGCGCCGCCCGTCAGCAGGTCATTGCCCGCCTCGCCAAAGAGGGTGTCATTGCCCTCGCCACCGTCCAGCGTATCGGCTGACATATCGACCGCGACCGTGGTCGAGGTGACCTGCACATCGTCGATGATGGCACCAAGGCTGTCGTTGTTGCCCAGTTCGGTCAGCCGCAGGGTATAGGATCCCGCCCCCGGAAAGGTCACGTTAAAGGCGTAATCCGTCCAGCCGGTGGTCACGGTCGGAAACACATTCAGCGTGCCGATCACCGTGCCGCTGGCATCCAGCACGTCCACCCGAAACCCGTCCGTGCCCGCCTGCGCCGCCGCACCGGTGCGCAAGGCCGCCTTGAACGTGACCGCCGCCGTCTGCACGCCCGCGACGTTGAAGGTTTGCTGCATCACCGTGGTCTGGCCGGCATTGCCGTCAACCTCGGCCACGGCGTTGCTGGACCCGGTCGGCAGATAGGCGCTTTCGGGGTTCACCTCCATGTCGGAGCCGGACCAGCCAGCGGTCCCGGACGAGAAGGTGCCGTTGGTGATGAAGGTGACGCCGATGCCCGAGTTCGAGCCGCCATAGATCAGGTCGTCGCCACCATTGCCCAGAATGCTGTCGGCCCCCACACCCCCGGTGATGGTATCATGGGTGTTGCCGCCATAAAGGCTGTCATTTCCCGCGTCGCCATAAAGCGCATCGCCATTGGTCGCCAGGGTGTCATTCCCGGCGGTGATGACGTCATTCCCCTCACCGCCATAGACGGTGTCGGTGCCGCCGGCTGTGGTTATGGTGTCATTGCCAGACGCTCCGTAGATCATGTCGGTGTCGGCGGCTCCGGTTCCATTGCCGATATAGATGTCATTGCCCGCCCCCAGATCAACAAAATCCGCCGAACCGGCAGAAGTGTTTCCGGCGAATTCGTCATAAACCGTATCATTCCCCGCGCCGGCCACGATGTTGTCGCGGCCAAGACCGCCTGAAATCGTGTCATGGGTCGCGCTGCCAAAGACCGTGTCATTGCCCGCCCCAGCATCTACCACCACCGAGGCGCCGGCATTGGTCGCGGTAAAGCTGTCGGCGCTGCCGGTCAGAGTAAAGGCCTCGACCCCGTTGAACTGGGCGATGTTGGCGCTGGCAGCCGTCAGAAACATGCTGCCCGCTTCCGCCGACGTCACCGAAACCGTGACCCCCGCCGCCAGCCCGCTGGCGTCGATCAGGTCAAGGGCATTGTCGGTTTCGCCGCCGCTGATCGTGTCACTGCCAAAACTGCCGGTCAGCACAACCCGGTCAGCGCCTGCGCCACCAAACAGAGTGTCATTCTGGTTGCCGCCGTCCATGACGTCGTTGCCGTCGCCACCATACAACGTGTCACGATCATCCCCGCCATAGATCGAATCGTTACCCAAACCCCCAGAAAGGTTATCGTTTCCGCCATTTCCATTGACAAGGTCGGGGTCAGGCGTCCCCGAATAGGTGTTGCCAGAATTGTTGCCGTTATAGGTTGCCATGATCACTCACCCGCCCGCGTTAACCTTCCGGATACGCGGGCATTTGAGATAAATTGTGTCGATTTGGCGGGCGCAACGCGGCTTTGCTGCCCGGATCATGGCACCAAGGCGGCGGCCGACGTGATTGCGCCACAGAGCTGGCCGCAACGAAAAAGGGGGGCCTGCGCCCCCCTTTCCCGTGTCAGGTCCCTTGCGGACCCCGACAGCTGCATAGCTTATCGTGCGATCAACAAAGCCTCGTGACGCTTGAGCGTGCGGCGCGCGGCGGTGTAGCTATCGATGCCCGTCTCGGTTTTCAACGCCGGGAACAGGTCATAGATTTCCGAACGCTGCGCGTTGCCCATGCCCTTCAACGTCATGTCGCCGGGCTGGAAGCTTTCCGTCCAGGCGCCGTTCGACAGCACGACCTCGTGGCGGTCGCACATGAAGTGGATATAGCTGGTGCCCGCGGCATCAACCGAGTGGA
>CAMBWO010000380.1 GCA_945871285.1 Pseudorhodobacter antarcticus
ACTATCGCCACTATCTGCTGGAAACATCCCAGATCCCCGGCGGGTTTTATTCCACCATGGGGCGTCGCGAATTGCTGCGCCAGGTCGTCGACCTGATGCTGCAAACCGAAGACCCCTATGACGCGCTGACCTCCGGGAACGCGGCACCAAGGCAACAGTTGCGCGTCGTGAAATAGCCGCGCACATTCGGCACTTTCAATTTTTCCCGTCCCTGCTTAAGGTTACTGGCAAAACTTGAGGCAAACTCCAGTTAAAGGAGCCCGAGGCAGTGACCAACGTATTCTCAAGGGGGGCAGCAGCCCTGTCCCTTGTTGCCCTGTTGCTGGGAACCGCCTCTTGCGGTTTGCCCCGGTCAGGCCCGAACAAGTCCGAAATCTACAAGGGGTCGGTGCTCGAGGGCGGCGATGCCTTCGTCGTCTCGGTCAACCCGCAAGTGACCCGCGCCACCTCGGTGGTGCCGGCCCTCGGGTTCTCCTCCACCTTCCTCAACGCCGGGGTGATGGGGTCCGACGTGATCTCGCCCGGCGACGTGCTGTCGCTGACCGTGTTTGAAAACGTCAAGGATGACCCGCTTTTGGGCAACACCGGGCAGCGCGTCTCGGCGCTCAGCACGGTGCAGGTCGATGGCCAGGGCTTCATCTTCATCCCCTATGCCGGCCGGATCAAGGCCGCGGGCAACACCCCCGAAGGGGTCCGCGACGCCATCACCCGCAAGCTGGACCCGCAAACCCCCGACCCGCAGGTCACCGTCAGCCGCGTGGCCGGCGATGGCTCGGCCGTCACCGTGGCAGGCTCTGTCGCGGGCCAGGGCAACTATCCCATCGACCGCGCCGCCCGCACCCTGACCGCGATGGTCTCCAAGGCCGGTGGCGTCACAATCCCACCGGCCGTCGCCGTCGTCCGCGTAACCCGCGGCAATCGTTCGGAAACCGTCTGGTTGCAGGACCTCTACGCCAACCCCGCGCTGGACATCGCCCTGCGCCCCGGCGACCAGATCGTCATCGAACAGGACAGCCGCTCTTTCGTCGCCCTCGGGGCCACCGGCGCGCAAAACCGCGTGCCCTTCACCAGCCAGACCCTCTCCGCTTTGGAAGCGATTGCCACCGTCGGTGGCCTGAACTCCAACCTCGCCGACCCGACCGGCGTCTTCGTCCTGCGCAACGAACCCGAGGCCATCGCCAACGCCGTCCTTGGCCGCACCGACCTGCAAGGCGCCCAGCGCATGGTCTATGTGCTGGACCTGACCCAGCCCACCGGCATGTTCGAGGCCCGCGACTTCCTGATCCGCGACGGCGACACCGTCTATGTGACCGAAGCGCCCTTCGTGCAATGGAACAAGACCCTGGGTGCCATCACCGGCTCCGCCGCAGGCGTCGACTCGGTGGCCACCGCAGCCTCCGGCCTGTAGGGGCATCTTGACCACTCTATATCCTGAACACACCGCCGGGGCCCTGCCCCGGCGGCTTTCATTCTACAACGCGGGCTTCCTGACCCAACCCCGCCTGCGCCGCATCCTCACCCTCGCAGGCCACGACCTGCGCCTTGGCCGACCCTCGGATGGCGTGGTCGTCTGGGGCCATTCCCCCTTTGCCCACCGCGGCGAGGCCGCCGCCGCCCGCCACGCCCTGCCCCTGATCCGCGTCGAGGATGCCTTCCTGCGCTCGATCAACCCTGGCCGCATGGGCGATCCGCCCCTTGGCCTGCTGATCGACGGCTTCGGCGTCCACTTCGACAGCACCCGTTCCTCGCTTCTGGAACACATCCTCACCAAATCCCCCTTGGATAATTCGAACCTTCTGTCCCGCGCGCGGGACGGCATTGATCGCCTTCAGCGCCTTGACTTGTCAAAATACAACAATCACCGTCCTGACTTGGCTCCCCCAGCCCCCGGCTATGTCCTCGTCATCGACCAGACCCGCGGCGATGCCTCCATCCTTCATTCCGGCGCCTCCACCACCACCTTCCGCGAAATGCTGGTGCTGGCCCAGACCGAACACCCCACCGCCCGCATCCTGATCAAGACCCACCCCGAAACCCAATCCGGCCTGCGCCCCGGCCACTTCACCGCCGCCGATGCCACCAGCCGCATCACACGCCTCACCGACCCCGTCTCCCCCCACCGACTGCTCCAAGGTGCCACCGCCGTCTACACCGTCTCCTCCCAACTGGGGTTCGAGGCGATCCTTGCCGGCCACCGCCCCACGGTCCTCGGCCAACCCTTCTATATCGGCTGGGGCCTGACCGACGACCGCGCCCCCCTGCCCCGCCGCATCCGCACCCTGACCCGCGCCCAGCTTTTCGCCGCCGCGATGATCCTCGCCCCCACTTGGTATGACCCCTGCCGCGACCGCCTCTGCGCCTTTGAAGAGGCCGTCGACCACCTCGAAGCCCAGGTCCGCGCCTTTCGCCAGGACCGCGACGGCCATGTCGCCGCCGGCATGCGCCTGTGGAAGCGCAGCCGCCTGCAACTCTTCTTCGGTCAAACAAAACCGCTGATCTTTGAACCCGACCCGACCCGCGCCGCCACGCTCGCCACCGCCAAGGGCCGCAACCTGCTGATCTGGGCCGCCAAAGCCCCCGCCGACATCCCCGCCCTGCGGGTCGAGGACGGCTTCCTGCGCTCCCGTGGCCTCGGTGCCGACCTGATCCCTCCGCTCAGCCTCGTGACCGACGACCTTGGCATCTACTACGACCCCACCCGCGAATCCCGCCTCGAACGCCTGATCCTGACCCCCCTGCCCCCCGGCGCCGTGGATCGTGCAAACGACCTGATCGCCCGCCTGATCGCCCAGCGCGTCAGCAAATACAACCTCAGCGGCTCCCTGCCCGACCTGCCCCCCGGGCACCGCATCCTGATCCCTGGCCAGGTCGAGGATGACGCCTCCCTCCGCATGGGCTCGCCAGTCACAAAAACCAACCTCGCCCTGCTGCTCGCCACAGCCCGGGCCAACCCCGACGCCGTGCTGATCTTCAAACCCCATCCCGATGTCGAGGCCGGCCTGCGCCCCGGCGCCCTGACCGCGCCCGACATCCCCAACCTGATCCTCGCCCCCCACGCCGACCCCCTCGCCCTGATCGACGCCTGCGACGAAGTCTGGACGATGACCTCCCTGATGGGCTTCGAGGCGCTCCTTCGCGGCAAAAAGGTCACCACCCTCGGTGCGCCCTTCTACGCCGGCTGGGACCTGACCACCGACCTTGGCCCGACCCCCGACCGCCGCAAACGCGCGCCCGATGGCCACCCGCTGCCCCGCCCGACGCTGGCCCAACTGGCCCACGCCGCCCTGATCGCCTATCCGCGCTACTACGACCCAGTCACCCGCCGCCCCTGCCCGCCCGAGGTCGCCGTGGACCGCCTCGCCTCCGGCACGCTGCCACGCCCCGGCCTGCCCCTGCGCCTGCTGGCCAAACTCCAAGGCGCCTTCGCCAGCCACGCAAACCTCTGGCGCTGACTTCATTTCGGCCCAAATACTCCACTGGGGGAGGACTCATTGGTTCCCTGAACCAATGAGTTGGCCTTGAATAATGCATTCAGACTGATGTGACAGCCTTATACTGGCAACCCGGGTGGTATAGTGCGTTCAAAATGGCGACGACAATGCAGACAAGCCAAGACCTGAGGTGGGCCAGGATCTTGCGGATGTTGTGCCCGCAGGCGAA
>CAMBWO010000381.1 GCA_945871285.1 Pseudorhodobacter antarcticus
TTCATGATCGCGGGCGAGGGGCACACGGTCTATGTCTCGGGCGATACCGACATCATGGCCGACATGGACTGGATGGGCGATTACCACAAACCCGATATCGGGATATTGTCGGCGGGCGGCCATTTCACGATGGACATGGCGCGCGCGGCCTATGCCGCGCGGCGCTATTTCAAGTTCAAGACGGTGATCCCCTGCCACTATCGCACGTTTCCGTTGCTGGAACAAAGTGCGGCGGTGTTGCAGGCCGGCTTGCCGGGGGTCGCGGTGATCGAGCCGCAGGTCTTGCAACCCATCACGCTGTGACCAAGATGGGCAAACCGCCTTTTCCCAAGGGGAAAAGGCGAACTGCCCATCCTACAAGGGGCCCGGCGCGACTTGGAGGACGCTCTGCGCCCGACATCAGCGCATCTCCCAATACCGGCTGCGGTCGGGGGGCATGCCGATGTCGCGCATGAGGTGCGGCGACAGGGCGTGGTTCAGGGTCAACCTGTCGCGGCGCCGTTGCACAAGCGCAGCCGGCAGGGCCAGCATGACCCGCCCCAGACCGTGGTGCGCAATCAGCGCGTTCAAGGCCTCGACGGGCCGCAGGGGTTCTGCGGAACTTTGGGTGTTCATGATACTCACATCACCGGCCGCCGCTTTGGGTCGGTCCGGGTCCATTGGGGGTTTTGGATGCGGGCCGGACCGAGGCAGAATACCGCCTGCGGCAGACCCGGTTGCGCTAGGGGTGAAGGGGCGGGCCCATTGGGGCGCCGCGGGGTCCGGTCAGGTCGTCAGGCCAAACGGCCGGCGATCCAGACAGAGCCTGTCCCGAAGCAATGCGGGGTGGTGACAGATGACATCATGATCGCCCCTCCACTTGCTTGATCGAGTGGTGGCTTCATACACGATTGCGTGACTTTTTCCAGAGGAAAATTGTATCCGACACATGGTTTCTGGACGTCGCGACGCTGTGGCAAAAGGTTGACGCAGGGTAAATGCCGAAACTCAAGCCCATGATACAGTTCGGCTTTCCCTGCCGTTCACGCGTGGGATATCAGGGCTGACCACGCCGGGCTGCGAAAAACTGCTTCAACAAGGCCTCCGATTGCGCCCCACCGATCCCCTCATAGACCTGCGGCACATGATGGCACTGCGGGTGCGAGAACACCCGCGCCCCGACCGCAACCCCGCCCGATTTGGGGTCCGCCGCCCCATAATACAGCCGCCCCACCCGCGCCGCCGCAATGGCCCCCGCGCAGATCGGACAGGGTTCCAGCGTCACATACAAATCCGCCCCGACCAGCCGTTCCGACCCGATCACCCGGCACGCCGCCCGAATGGCCAGCACCTCGGCATGGGCCGTCGGATCGCAAAGCTCGCGCACCCGGTTCCCCTCGCGCGCCAGAACGCGGCCGCCCAGCACAACGACCGCCCCCACCGGCACCTCACCCCGCCCCGCCGCCGCCCGCGCCTCGTCCAGCGCCAGGTCCATGTATGACGTGAACGGTTGCTCTTTCATCGTATCCCAAATATCCTGCGACATCCCGGGCAGACCCCCGGCTTCTGGCCACCCGCGCCCAAGGATGACAAACATGGCCACAAAACCCAAGCCCGAAACGCCCAAAACCCATGAGGGCGAGCGCATCGCCAAAGTCCTGTCCCGCGCCGGCGTCGCCTCGCGGCGCGAGGCCGAGCGGATGATCGAGTTGGGCGAGGTCAAGGTGAACGGCCGCGTCATCACCTCACCCGCGCTGAACGTGACGGCCAAGGACGTGATCTTGATCAATGGCGAACCGCTGGCCGAGCCGGAACCGGCGCGGGTCTGGCTGTATTACAAACCCGATGGCCTGGTCACGTCGAACAATGACGAAAAGGGCCGCGACACAGTGTTCGACAACCTGCCACCCGACATGCCCCGCGTCATGTCGATCGGGCGGCTGGACCTCAATTCCGAAGGGTTGCTGCTGCTGACGAACGATGGCGAGTTGAAACGCCGTCTGGAACTGCCCTCGACCGGGTGGCTGCGCAAATACCGCGTCCGGGTGAATGGCAACCCGACCGATCCCGATCTGGAGCCCCTGCGCCGCGGAATCACCGTGGATGGTGAGAAGTTTCAGGCGATGTCGGTGGTGCTGGACCGCATCCAGGGCGCCAATGCCTGGCTGACCGTCGGCATCCGCGAGGGCAAGAACCGCGAAATCCGCCGCGCCCTGTCGGCGATCAACCTGACCGTCAACCGCCTGATCCGCATCAGTTATGGCCCCTTCCGGCTGGGTGATCTGGAACCGGGTCAGGTCGAGGAGATCAAGCAAAAGATCCTGCGCGGACAGTTGGGGGAAAGCCCGCAGACCGATGCCGAGGAAAAACCCGCCCGCCGCGCCACCCGCAACGCCGTGCCCAAACCGGCCGCCCCCCTGAAACCCGGCGAAGGCCTGCGCAAGCTGTCACAAACCTGGCAAAAGGCGACGCGCCCCACCTCCAGCGCCGCCAAACCCAAATCCCCCGTCACCGCCGAGACGCGCAAGCCCGCGCCCAAATCGAGACCCCCGGCGAAACCGCGCCGCGGGGAATAACGACCCGCAATTCCCAATCGCATGGCTCTGGCTTTCCCCGGCCCGGCTACCATATAGTCAGCGTCAATCACGAGTTGCGAGGCGCCCGTCATGTCGGCCAATGCCCTTCAAACGTTGTCTTACTGGCTTTTGGTCCTGCTGACCTTTTATGTGGCCTTTGGCGGAGGGTATTGATGGCTCAGCGTTACAGCGGCAAATACAGTCCCAATCAGCCGGAACCTACCGCCCCGGACCCGGTTCAGGCCGGTGTCGGGTTCAAGGCCAACCTGCTGTTCGCCCTGCCCTTCCTCTTTATCGCCAAGGCGTTTCGCGGCGATCCGTCTGCGCTGTTCGTGGGCCTTGGCACGGCGGGCCTGCTGATCCTTGCCGCCTGGCTGACCCGTGAGGGCATCCACGCCCACCGCGCCTATGACGCCCGCCGTGTCGCCCGCCGCCCCGCCATTCCGCGCAAGCTGTTCGCCGCCTGCCTGACGGGGGCCGCGCTGATGCTGGCGACGATGGATTGGCACACCAGCTTCATCTATCCCTATCTCTTTGGCCTGCTTGGCGCGTTCCTGCACTTTGGCGCCTTTGGCCCCGACCCCATGCGCCCCAAGGGGATGGAGGGCGTGGATCAGTTCCAGACCGACCGCGTCGCCCGCGCGGTGGACGAGGCCGAGGCCCATCTGACCGCCATGAGGGATGCCATCCTGCGCGCCGGCGACCGCCAGTTGGAGTCGCGGGTGGACCGTTTTGCCGGAATCGCCCGCGGCCTTTTCCGCACCATCGAGGGCGATCCCGGCGATCTTACCGCCGCCCGCAAGTATTTGTCGGTCTATTTGCAGGGCGCCCGCGATGCGACGGTCAAGTTCGCCGATGTCTTTGCCCGGTCCAAATCGCCCACCGCCCGCGCCGATTATGAGGCGCTGCTGACCGATCTGGAAACCAACTTTGCCGCCCGGTCCAAGGCGCTGTTGTCCAACAACCACACCGATCTGGATATTGAAATTCAAGTGCTGCGCGAACGGCTCAAGTTCGAAGGCTGACCCCCAACCGCCCCTGTCGGGCACATTATGTGAGTGAACCCATGACCGACACCATCCGC
>CAMBWO010000382.1 GCA_945871285.1 Pseudorhodobacter antarcticus
ACCAGCAGGTCCAGTTTGCCCCAGGCCTCGGCCAGCCCCGCCCCCGTCTGCGCCGAAACGGTCATGGCCAGCGGATAGCCCGGCGGGTCCTGCGGCCGGTGGCGCAGCAGGCGCAGGGCTCCCGCATAATCGCCACAGGTCCGCATGGCCGCGGCTTTCAGATCGCCGTCGGCCTTGTTGACCAATATCAGGTCCGCCATCTCCATGATGCCGCGCTTGACACCCTGCAATTCATCGCCCCCCGCCGGGGCCATCAGCAGCACGAACACATCGCACAAAGCGGCGACGACAGTTTCGGACTGCCCGACGCCGACCGTCTCGATCAGCACCACATCAAACCCCGCCGCCTCGCACAGCGCCACCGCCTCCCGCGTCCGCCGCGCCACGCCGCCCAACTCGCTGCGCGAGGGCGAGGGGCGGATAAAGGCCAGGGGGTCGCGCGACAGGCGTTCCATCCGGGTCTTGTCGCCCAGGATCGACCCGCCCGACCGCGCCGAGGACGGGTCCACCGCCAGCACCGCCACACGCTTGCCCTGCCCCGTCAGCATCAGGCCGAACGCCTCGATGAAGGTCGATTTGCCCACGCCCGGCGTGCCCGACAGGCCAATGCGCAGGGCCTGCCGCTGGGTGCCCAGGCGGCCCAACAGGTCCAACGCCTGCGCCCGGTGGTCGGCGCGGGCGCTTTCGACCAGCGTGATGGCGCGGGCCAGGGCGCGGCGGTTGCCCGATTGCAGCGCCTGAACGTCTGTGTCGCTTTGCATGCCGCCCCCGGGGGGTTTCACACCCCCCGGACCCCCCGTGGGATATTTGTGCCAATATGAAAGGGCTTGGGCCCCGCCTCCCTTGTGACAAAGCCGGGGGGCCGTGGAAAGGGGTCAGTCGGCCAGTTTGATCAGGGTCTTGCCGAAATTGCGTCCTTCAAGCATCCCGATGAAGGTGGGGACCATCTGGTCCAGCCCTTCGGTCACGTCCTCGCGGTAGCGGATGTCGCTCGCCTTCAGCCAGTCCGCCATCTGGTGGTAAAATTCGGGCGCATCGCCCCAGAACTCGCTGACGATGAAGCCGCGAAAGGTCAGGCTCTTGGTCAGGATCGCCCGCAGCAGGGCCGGGGTGCGGTCGGGGCCAGCGGGCAGGCGGGTGGCGTTGTAGGTGGCGATGGTGCCGCAGACCGGGACGCGGGCGAAGGGGTTGAGGAGGGGCAGGACGGCGTCAAAGATCGCGCCGCCGGTCAGTTCGAAATAGACGTCGATGCCCTTGGGGCAGGCCGCCGCCAGCTGCGCCGCCATGTCGGGGGCGTTGCGGTCGATGCAGGCGTCAAAGCCCAGTGTGTCGGTGACATAGGCGCATTTGTCGGCCCCGCCCGCCAATCCCACCGCCCGCGCCCCGCCCAACCGCGCCATCTGACCCACCAGCGCGCCCACCGCGCCCGAGGCGGCCCCCACCACAACCGTCTCACCCGCCTTGGGTTTGCCGATGTGCTTCAGCCCGGTATAGGCCGTCATCCCCGGCATCCCCATCACCCCCAGCGCCGTCTGGACCGGGGCCTGGGTCGGGTCCAGCTTGCGCAGGTCGCCGGCGTTGCGGATCATGTGGTCGCGCCACTGGTCATGGACCGCGACGATATCCCCCACCCTGAACGCCGCATCGCCCGACGCCAGCACCCGCGCCACCGCCTCGGTTGGCAGGGACTGCCCCAATTCCGTCGCCGCCGCATAGGACGGCCCCTCAGACATCCGGCCCCGCATATAGGGGTCAAGCGACAGCCACAGGGTTTGCAGCAGCACCTCCCCCTGCCCCGGTTCGGGCAAGACGGCGCTTTCCATCCGGAAATCGCTGGGCTCGGGGGCGCCATCGGGTCTGGCGGCCAGAACGATGGTGCGGGCGGTGACGGTCATGCGCGGGATCCCTTGTCCGGTTCAAACACCACCATGCCCGCAGCACCCACCCTGAGACAAGGGGCTTTGCCCCGCAGGCGAGGCATAGACTCAGGCGCGCCAGCGCTCCGCGAGATTACGGCGCTTGGCATTGGGCGACGTTGCGGCGATAAACCGCGCATGTCCACAGCCCTGCCCATCGACGACGCCCTGCCCGCCCTGCGGGAGGCCTTGGCCACCCGCGCCATGGCCGTTCTGCAGGCCCCGCCCGGTGCGGGCAAGACCACCCGCGTCCCCTTGGACCTGCTCGCCTCGGGCCTGATCACAGGCCGGATCGTGATGCTGGAACCCCGCCGCCTGGCTGCCCGCGCCGCCGCCGAACGGATGGCCGCAACGCTGGGGCAGGCTGTCGGCCAGACCGTCGGCTACCGCATCCGGGGTGAGGCCCGCACCAGCTCCGCCACGCGGATCGAGGTGGTCACCGAAGGCATCCTGACAAGGATGATCCAGTCCGACCCCGACCTGCCCGGCGTAGGCGCCCTGATCTTTGACGAGTTCCACGAGCGCAGCCTGAACGCCGATCTTGGCCTTGCCCTCGCCCTCGAAATCCGTGCCGCCCTGCGCGAGGATCTGGTGCTGATCGTGATGTCCGCCACGCTGGATGCTGGCCCCGTGGCCGCCCTGATGGGCGGTGCCCCCCTCGTCACCTCCGCCGGTCGCGCCTTTCCGGTCGACACCCGCTGGCTGCCCCGCCCCATCGCCCCCTCCCAGCGGTTCGAGGCGGCCATGGCGGGCCTGATCCGGCAGGCGCTGGAGGATGTCCCCCACGGCGGCCTCCTCGCCTTTCTGCCCGGTGAGGGCGAAATCCGCCGCGTCGCCGCGATGCTGGGCACACTGCCCGGCTGCACCGTCCTGCCGCTGTTCGGCGCGATGGAGTTTGCGGCCCAGCGCGCCGCCCTTGGGCCCGTCGACGGCCGCCGCGTGGTGCTGGCGACCTCCATCGCCGAAACCAGCCTCACCATCCCTGATGTCACCGTGGTCGTCGATGGTGGCCGCAGCCGCCGCGCCCGGTTCGACCCCAATTCCGGCATGTCCCGCCTTGTCACCGAACGCGTCACGCGGGCCGAGGCGGAACAGCGCCGTGGCCGGGCGGGCCGTGTCGCCCCCGGCACCTGTTACCGGCTATGGACCCGGGGCGAGGAGGGCGGCCTTGCCGCCTATCCCCCCGCGGAAATCGAGGCCGCCGATCTGACCGCCCTGGCCCTGGAACTCGCCCTGTGGGGCGGCGACGCCCTGCCCTTCCTGACCCCGCCGCCCGCAGGCCCGATGGCCGAGGCGCGCACCCTGCTGACCGGCCTTGGCGCGCTGAAAGACGGCCGCATCACCGACCATGGCCGCACCCTCGCCGCCCTGCCCCTGCACCCGCGCCTCGCCCATATGCTCGCCCTGTCCGGCCCCGAGGCGGCCACCCTCGCCGCCCTTCTGGCCGAACGCGACCCCCTGCGCGGCGCCCCGCCCGACCTGACCCTGCGCCTGCGCGCCATCGCCGACCCCCGCCGGTTCGAGGCGGATCACCCCTTCCCCGTCAACCGCCCGGTGATCGAGCGTATCAAGGATGAGGCCCGCCGCCTGTCGCGGGCCTCCAAAGGCCCCACCCGCAGCCCCGCCGAAATGGCCGCCCTCGCCTATCCTGACCGCATCGGCCTGCGCCGCAAGGGCGATGCCCCGCGCTGGGTTCTGTCGGGCGGCAAGGGGGC
>CAMBWO010000383.1 GCA_945871285.1 Pseudorhodobacter antarcticus
AGAGGCTCCCCTCAACCCCCCGCGCATGGGCCAGCAGTTCGGTCACATTCGCCGCCAAAATCCGATACCCGACGTCACCAAACAGCTTTTGCCGTCCCTCGTTCAGAATATAGGTCGGGCTGCCCTGCACGCCCATCGCCTGCGCCAGGTCATAATCGCCAGACAGCCGGGCTATCGCCTCGCCGGTTTCAATACGTTGCAGGACATCGGCGAAATCCACGCCAATCGCCTCGGCAATCCCGCGCTGGACATTCCAGTTCGCAATATCCGCGGCCCGTTCAAAGAACGCCTGCCGCAGCGCCACCGCCGCCTGCACCGACGGCCGGTCGGCAAAGGCCAGCCCCGCCGCCTCCAGCAGTTCCACCGCCTTCACAAACAGATGCGGGCTGGCAGATGACCGGGGCTGCACGCGCGCCCAGACATCGGGATGCACGGCAATCCCGTCAAACCGGTCCGCAACCGATTTGACATGCGCACCGTAACCGGCAAAGCCGCCCCGCGTGGCCCAGGCCTTGGTGATCTTGGTCTGGGTGTCGGGAAAGACCGAACAGAAATGCACCTCGACCTCGACCTGTGCGCCAAACTCGGCCACCAGCCGTTGCAGGTTGCCCTGCCCGACCAGCGCCCAGATGCACAGCACGTCCGAAAAATGCACAATCTTGACCGTTGCCATGTGGACCCTCTGTCAGGCGTGAATGGCGCCCAAGCCGCAAGCCAGCGCCGCCTCGCGCACCGCCTCGCTATAGGTCGGATGGGCGTGGCTGGTCAGCGCCAGATCCTGCGCCGATGCGCCAAACTCCATCGCCACGCAAACCTCGTGGATCAGATCGCCCGCGCCGGGGCCAATGATGTGGCACCCCAAAATCCGGTCCGTCGTGGCATCGGCCAGCAGTTTGACAAAGCCATCCGCCTGAAACACCGCCTTGGCCCGCGCATTGCCCATGAAGGGAAACTTGCCCACCTTGTAGGCGCGGCCCGCCTCTTTCAACTGCTCTTCGGTGGCCCCCACCGTCGCCACCTCGGGCGCGGTGTAAACCACCCCCGGCACCAGCGCATAGTTCACATGACCCGATTTGCCCGCCAGAATCTCGGCCAGCGCCATGCCGTCATCTTCCGCCTTGTGCGCCAGCATCGGGCCGACAATCGCATCGCCGATGGCATAGATACCGGGCACCGAGGTGGCAAAGTGATCGGTCTTGATCTGGCCACGCGGCAACATCTCGACCCCCAGCGCCTCCAGCCCCAGACCCGCCACAAACGGCCGCCGCCCGGTGGCGACCAGCACCACGTCCGCGTCCAGCACCGTCTCGGCCTCGGTCTTGCGTGACTTATAGGTGACTTTCGCCGCCCCATCCGCCACGGAAACCCCCTGAACGGCGGCACCCATCACGAACTTCAATCCCTGCCTTTCCAGGATGCGCTTGAACGCCTTGGCGACCTCGGCATCCATGCCCGGCGTG
Source organism: Pseudorhodobacter antarcticus (assembly GCA_945871285.1). Classification (GTDB taxonomy): domain Bacteria; phylum Pseudomonadota; class Alphaproteobacteria; order Rhodobacterales; family Rhodobacteraceae; genus Stagnihabitans. Next base: position 1,461 of record CAMBWO010000383.1, read on the forward strand.
ATGGCGTCCAGATATTCGACCACCGTCACCGCCGTGCCCAGACGGGCATAGACCGACCCCATCTCGAGCCCGATCACGCCTGCCCCAATCACCACCATTGTCTTGGGCACCGCCTCCAGCGCCAGCGCCCCGGTCGAGGTGACAACCACCTTTTCATCCACCGTGACGCCAGCCAGGCTGGACGGCTCAGACCCCGTTGCGATCACGATGGCGCGGGCGGTGTGCACTTCGTCCCCCACCTTGATTTGGCCCGCAGCGGGGATCGACGCCCAGCCCTTCAGCAAGGTGACCTTGTTCTTCTTGAACAGAAACTCGATGCCCTTGGTGTTGCCGTTGACCACATCCTGTTTATAGGCCTGCATCTTCGCCCAATCGACCGTGGGCGCGCCGCCCATCAGGCCCATCTTTTCGAAATTCTCATGCACCTCGTGCAGCGAATGGGTCGCGTGCAGCAAGGCTTTGCTGGGAATGCAGCCCACGTTCAAACAGGTGCCCCCCAACGTCTCGCGCCCCTCGACACAGGCGACGTTCAGGCCCAGTTGCGCGGCATGGATCGCACAGACATAGCCGCCGGGCCCACCGCCGATGATGATTGCGTCGAAATGCGCCATGGGGATCTCCTTGGGTGAAACTCCCCCGCTCTTATCCAAAGCCGGGCCGCTTGTCTAACCCGGCAAGTGCCCTTGCGTCAGATCAGCGCAGCCACGGTCATGATCAGGCAGGCCAGATACCCCACCCCCCAGATCGCAGACCGCCCCGGCGACCAGCCAAACCAGTAGGCCGGGATATACAGGACGCGGGCGGCCAGAAATAACCAGGCGCAGGCCACCGTCACCGGGCTGGATTGCCCGCCCAGCGTGACGACCACGACGGCCAGCGTGAACAGGATCAGCGCCTCAAAGGTGTTGTTCAGCGCCCGCTGCATCCGGGCGGTGCGGGGCGACAGCGGACGCGGCGGCGGCGCATCCCGCGGACCTGTGGTGTATTTGACACCCAACTCGCGGTTGGCGGGGCCGGCAAACAGCACGAACAGCACGGCCTGCACCAGCCCCGACAGGGCCAGCGCGGTCAATTCAGGGGTCATGGTCGTCCTCTCGGTCTTTGCGGGGTGCAACGGCCCCCAATCCTGGGGGACCGGCAACCTGACCGGAACGGGCCGCAAGACCCACACCGTCAGAACAGAAAGTTATCCGCGACGCGCAGTTCGTCAACCCCGATGTCTTCCACGATGATCACTATGGCGCGATACTCGATCCGGACGTTGCGGCCCGTATCGGTAAAGGTCAGGTCGCTCAACCGGTTGGCAGCCCTGATCTCGATCTGGTCAACCCCGGCCAGAAAGTCCGTTATGACATCAATGCCGGACCCGGCGGTGAACACAAAGTCATCCGCCTGCGCGCCGCCCGTCAGCACATCGCGCCCGGCCCCGCCGTTCAGCTTGTCCGCCCCCAGCCCACCGAACAGCTGGTCAAGGCCCGTGCCGCCAAACAGCATGTCCGTGCTGGACCCACCATAAAGCCAGTCATTCCCGCCCAAGCCCGCCACGGCCGATTTCACCGCCCCCGCCGCACCATCCAGCCAGTCATCCTCCATGCCGCCGACCACAACCTCGTTCATGGCCTTGCCGTCCATCCGCCAGGTCGCCGGCGTGCCGTCCAGCGGGTTGGCCATGCCACCCACAACCGCCCCCGCGGCATCGGTGATGGTCAAACCCGTCACGGCGAAATTGCTCAGCAAGTCCACATCAATCATGCCGGTGGCCTCAAGCTGCTTGGCCATTTGATACAGCAGCTTCATTTCCTCGCCCAGATCCCCCGGAAAGGTGCCCGTCAGGCTGATCGTCAGGCCGTTCAACGTCAAACTGGCCGAGGTCGCCAGAACCTCGAACCCGAACAGCACATGCGCCCCGTCGTGAACCGACAACCCCGTCACCGCATAGGTGCCCAGTTTGTTGAACAGGGCGTTGCGCTCGGCGGTGCTCAGGGTCTGGACATGGGCCAGATCGTTCAGCAATCCGCCAAGGTCATAAAACTGGGTAAAGGTCAGCGGCAGCTGCCCGTCCAGATGCACCGACAGCGCGCCCGACGACAGCACATACCCCGCCCCGTCCAGCGTCAGGCCCAGCACGGCAACCCCGGCCTGCAAGATCTGCACCTGGTTCAGCGCC
>CAMBWO010000384.1 GCA_945871285.1 Pseudorhodobacter antarcticus
GTCGAATGTCTCACTCTTGTTGGCACGGAGGGCATTGCGGATCGTCGATCCCGGCCACTTCGAGGTTCTCGACGAGCAGGCGCTGATTGACGCCTCAGGCGATGATCTGACGCTGGACGACTAGAACACCCCCGGCGGTCTGAATACCGCCGAATGCGTCACGATCCCTCGCCAGTCGGCCCCGCGCGATTGCTTCTGCTACGAAGATCGCGCACCCGCCGTTCGCGGCTTCACGGTAGCGATTCTCGACAAGTAACATTGAGTGCCTGTGACCCCGAATGGCAACGCGCCCGCAAATCGTCTCGACCTCCCTGCGCAGCGGAAAGACGCCTACATAGCGTTTCCCCATTCCCGAGAAGTCTAGGAAACGGCCCTTGAATGCGCGATCCCGCAGCGGAATATTGCGACCAGTGCAGTGTAACCCTCGGCCCGACTTTCGCATTGACGAAGCGCAACGGGCTTGCGCCGCCCCGGGCCCGTCCGACGGTTGACGCCCGTCAATGCCGAAGTCCGGTCACCGCGCCAGTATCGACAGGCTTGGTTTTGCCGGAGGGCATTATGTGGACAACACTTTTTGAACGCTTTCTGCGCCGCCTGATCCGTGACGGACATCTTGCCGTGTCTATTGGCAACGGCCCTGAGATGACCTTCGGAAACGGAGGCGGGCCGAAGGTCATTGTCCGGATCAGGGACCAAGCCACTGCGCTGCGGCTGATGCTCGATCCCGAGCTGGCCTTGGGGGAAGCCTACATGAATGGCTCGCTTTCGATTGACGGCGATAATTTGCATGGCCTTCTGGCGATCGTGGTTCGCAATAGTGCCCAGACGAACGCGATGAGCGCTCCAGCCCGTGTCCTTGCCGTTTCGCGTCACATCCGGCGGCGTCTGGATCAATCCAATTCCGAAGCCGGGGCCCGGAGCAATGTGGCGCACCATTATGATCTGACGCCGGCGATCTATGACCTCTTTCTGGATGCCGACCGGCAGTATTCCTGCGGCTATTTCGCCCATGAGGGCGTTTCGCTTGACGTGGCGCAGGATGCAAAGAAGTCACATATCTCCCGCAAGTTGTTGATCTCTCAGGGAATGCGGGTGCTTGAAATCGGTTGTGGCTGGGGTGGGCTTGCCCTGACGCTGGCCCGTGAACATGGGGCGCAGGTGACCGGGATCACCCTGTCGCAAGAGCAACTGGCCATCGCCCGCGAGCGCGCGAAAGCGGCGGGGCTGGCGGACCGGGTATCCTTCGAGCTAATGGACTACCGGGCCATGGGCGGGCAGTTCGACCGGATCGTGTCGGTCGGGATGTTCGAACATGTAGGCGCGCCGAACTTTGGAACCTTTTTCGATGTCGTCCGCGACCGTCTGGTCGAGGACGGCGTGGCGCTTATCCACACCATCGGGCGCACGGCACCGCCAAATGCGACAAACCCTTGGATTGCCAAGTACATCTTCCCTGGCGGCTATGTGCCTTCGCTGTCCGAAGTGGCCAAAGCGATACAGGATACTGGACTGCGCATAGGGGACATCGAGTGCCTTCGCCTCCACTATGCCATGACTCTGCGCTGCTGGTTTGACCGCTTCAGCGTCAGAGCGGATGTGGCAGCCACCCTGAAGGACGACCGGTTCGTCCGGATGTGGCGCTACTATCTGGCGGCGTCCGAGCAAACCTTCCGGCATGGCCCGCAGGATGTGTTCCAGTTCCAGTTGTGCCGCAGGCCGGACGCCGTGCCGATCACCCGCGACTACCTCTATGCGCATCCGGAGCAAAGACTGGCACAGGCTGCAGAATAACCGCCCCGCAGCTTGCTAAAAGGGCACATCATCGTAGCGCCGCGCTGTTGTCGATGCCGTCCGTCCAGACGCCGCCACCTTGCGGATCAAGTCCAGCATCTTGACCGCTTCTGCCGCATACTGTTGTTGCGCTGCGGTAAAGTATTCGGACTGGATTTGCCGCATCTCTCCCAGACTGATGCAGGCCAGCATCGCCTGCTGTGTCTTGATATCCTTTTGCAGCCGATACCAGACGAACCGGACCGCTTCGGCTCCCATCTCCGCCCACGCCTGAACTGCCGCAGTGCCAACGGCAATGGGAAGTCCATTTACGACCAATTCAGGCGGCCGGGGCGGTCTCGAGTCTTCGGTCGTTCGTTTGTTTGCGGGCATTGCAGGCTCCTCCCTTTGGCGTTGCGGCCGGACCGGGTGCCCGCCCTCAAAAGCGCGCACTTCGAAGTAGGCCGAGGGGTAACCTGCGGCATGTCAGCGGCCCAAAGAATCATGCTGGGTAAGGTCAAATAACTGCATGGCGGGCAACCTGGCAGGCCTCGCAAGGCCGATCATTGACGGTCGTCAATGATCGGCTGAGAGCCCGGGTCGACACTCTTCTTGGCTGCGGGCACTGATATCAGGAAAGGGGTCCGACATGAAAACGACAGGGATCACCACGCTGGACCACGCGCCCCAGGTCGTGGCTGAATGGCTGAACCTGCTGCAGGATGATTTGGGGTAGCTCGACCGGGGTAGAGCCCTTCTTCTGTTGCGCGAGACATTGCATGCCGTCCGAGATTTCCTGACAGTGGACGAGGCTGCGGATCTGTCCGCCCAATTGCCGGTTTTGATCCGCGGGATCTTCTTTGAGGGTTGGGTCCCGGCAAAGACGCCTGCCAAATTGCGCTCAGTGGATGATTTCCTGGAGCGCGTGACCAAGGCATTTGCCAGCGATCCGCTGCCCGAGCCTGACGTTGCCGTAGCCGCAGTCTTCGCCGTGCTTCGGCGCCAGATCAGCCCGGGAGAATATCGTCAGGTCGCTTGGGCAATGCGCAAGCCCCTGCGCGATTTGTGGATGTGATGACGACTGCGACGGCCTGCCCGGAGGCTATCCGGTTGGTGAGAAAGTCGTATTCCTTGCCGCACTGCCCTGGGGTCGTCCGGGTCATCTGGACGCAGATGGCTTTGCGTTCCTGACCGCCGAATTGGCGTTTAAGCTGAAGAAACCCGTCAAGTTTGGTAACTCCGACCGTCAGCCCCTTGCCGCCCGCGCCTGGCTTCGCGCCCCCTTCGGCTGAGCTTCAGGCGACTTATGCCATGTTCCGCCTCGTCACGCGGGCGCGGTTGGCGCTGGATCATTTGCGCGATCCCTCTCCGGCAACCCCGGAAAAATGGCCCGCGCGGGCGCGGCACTACCTGACCGAGGCCATTCGCCTGTCAGGGCATGCGCGTGGTCGGCAAGGGCCCTGACCTTGGTGCTTCAAGGATGGAGCGGACCTCAGCATCGCTGAGTTGGAGAAAGCTGGCGTAATGTCGGCTTACCGCAGAGAAAGCAGCGGCCGCGGGGACGCAGACCACCTCGTTGGCAAGCCGCGATATCCGGTCCATCGTGTCAGGCGCGGCCACAGGCGTGGCGACCACCAGGCGACGTGGACCCTCCGTGCCAACAAGAGTGAGACATTCGACCGTCTGAAGTTTACACTCGGGGGCGCAGGAGAACGATCTGATGGTAATGCCCGAACGTCTGCCCATGCCGTTGCCTGCCGCGCCTGAGGATGTTGCTCTGCCGGCGCCCGCTGCCCGTGTTGTGTCTGCGGCCAAAGTTGTTTCAGCCGAATTCACTGCGGTGCCGAAGCGGCGC
>CAMBWO010000385.1 GCA_945871285.1 Pseudorhodobacter antarcticus
CGCCAAAACCATCGCCGCCTTCAGCCCACCTTTGGGCTGCGCGTAGATTGCGGCATAAATCGTCTCATGGCTGACGCGGGCTGTGGGATCGTCGGGATGCATGGCGCGTAGTCTGGCAGCGATCTGTTCGGGCGACCAGCGCTGATGCATCAGTTTGCGGCGCACCCAATCGTGCAACGCAGCCCCCTCCGCCAGCTTGGCGCGCGGCCTGCACAAAAGCCTTCGCGCATCATGAACCGAGCGGGCCACCTGCGGGTCATCCCCCCGTCACCAACTTTCAGCTATAGCTCCTCAAGGACGATACGGGCGCGGTCCAGATCAAGGACGGCGTCCCCGAATACCCCGCAATCCGCACCATCACCCGCAACAACCCCGACTATCCGCAATATGCCGGCATGCGCGAATGGTTCAGCTTCGGCACGGGCGGTGACAGCATCACCTATGTGCTGGCCCGCGATGTGGTGTTCATGAAGGCCATCGTGAACACCTTCCTGTTCGTGATCATCGTGGCCCCCCTCCAGGGCGCCCTGGCCCTCGGCCTCGCCCTGCTGATCAATCAAAAACTGCGCGGCATCAACTTTTTCCGCACGATCTATTTCATGCCCGTCGTCGTCTCGATCGTCGTCGTCGCGATCCTGTGGCGCATCATCTATGACGGCAACAACGGGCTGTTGAACAACATCCTGTCCGCCCTGACCTTCGGCGCCTTTCAACCCGTGAACTGGCTTGGCCAGACCTCCACCGCGATGGGCGCCGTCATCGTGATGTCGATCTGGCAGGCCGTGGGGTTCCATATGGTCATCTGGCTGTCAGGTCTGCAAACCATCTCGCCCACCCTCTATGAGGCAGCGGCGATCGAGGGCGCCTCCAAATGGCAGGTCTTCCGCTACATCACATGGGCCGGGGCTGAAAAACACCGCCGTTCTGGTGTTCATCGTGATCACCATGCAGGCGTTCGGCCTGTTTGCCCAGATCAACGTGATGACCAAGGGCGGCCCGCTCGACAGCACCCAGACCATCGTCTTTCAGGCCATCGAACGCGGCTACGGCAAACAGGACATTTCGGGCGGATCAGCCATCTCGGTCATCCTGTTCCTGATCGTGCTGTCCGTATCGCTGATGCAACGCTGGCTCACCCGCGACAAAGGAGCGAAATGATGCACCGCACCGACAATCACGGCCTCCGCCTGGTCCTGCGCTATCTGCTCCTGGTCCTGATCGCGCTGATGTTCTGCTTTCCGCTGGTATTCATGGTGATGTCCTCGTTCAAACCCGATCAGCAACTGCTGCTCGATTCAGGCAATGCCCGCGCCTTCCTGCCTGTCGGTGACCTCTCCTTTGACAATTATTTCGAGGCCTTCGAACGCGCCCCCGTCGGCCTTTTCATCTTCAACTCGGTCGTCGTCACGGTGGTGACCGTCGTCCTGTCCCTGTTCCTCTGCTCGACCGCCGGCTTTGCCTTCACCTTCATGGAATGGCGCGGCCGCAAACTGACCTTCACGATCATCCTCGCCACCCTGATCGTGCCGTTCGAAACCATCGCCATCCCCCTCCTCCTCCTCGCCTCCAAAATGCCCTGGATCGGGCTTGACGGGCTGACCTGGGGCTGGCTCAACTCCTACCGCGTCCAGATCATCCCCTTCATCGCCGACGACCTGACGATCTACCTCTTCGCCCAGTATTTCAAAGACCTGCCCGGCGAATTGATCGAGGCCGCCCGCGTCGAAGGCGCCTCCTGGTGGCAGGTCTACGCCAAGATCGTGATGCCCCTCTCCGGCCCCGTCTTCGCCACCGCCGCCATCCTGAAATTCCTGGTGATGTACAACCAATACCTCTGGCCCCTGATGGTCGTGCAGGAAGAGGGCTACCGCCCCGTCATGGTCGGCCTGCAATACTTCTTCCAGCTCAACATCGCCTGGGGCGAAGTGATGGCCTACCTCTCCCTCATCACCATCCCGGTGCTCGCCTTCTACCTCTACCTGCAAAAGGCCTTCATCGCCTCCATCGCCTCCATCGCCTCCACCGGGGTCAAGGGCTGACCGCCCCCCCCTTTCATATTGGCCCAAATATCCCGGGGGCGCGGGGGCAGGCCCCCGCCCTGACCCGCCCCCGATCCGACATCAAGGAAAGGCACCACATCATGGTCTTCGCACTTCAAGACACCTGGCTCTGGGACAGCTGGTACGCCCGCGACGGCGACACCTGGCACGGCTATTTCCTCCAGGCCCCCAAATCCCTGATCGATCCCGACCTGCGCCACCTGAACGCCACCCAGCGCCACGCCACGTCCAAAGATCTCATCACCTGGACCGACCTTGGCACCACCTTCGAGCCGCAGCGCACCGGTCCCGCCTGGGATGACAGCACCACCTGGACCGGCTCTGTCGTGCAGGATGATGCGGGCCTGAGGCATCTGTTCTACACCGGCACCAACCTTGCCGAAATATACCTCTACCAACGCATCGGCCACGCCACCTCGACCGATCTGCATACCTGGACCCGCGTCGGCGATGGCCTCGCCCTCGACCTCACCGGCCCCAATGCCGACTGCTACGAAAAGGACCACATGATCGGCCACTGGCACGACCGCGCCATGCGCGACCCTTGGGTCATGCGCGACCCCGACAGCACCGACTGGCTGATGTATTTCACCGCCCGCGCCCCCGGCATAACCGAACCCAACGGTGGCGGCTGCATCGGCTTTGCCACCTCGCCCGACCTCGCCACCTGGACCCTGCGCCCCCCCGTCTTTACCGGCGGCTATGGCCAACCAGAGGTGCCGCAGGTCTTCCACCACGGCGGCCACTGGTACTGCCTGTTTTGCACCTCCGCGCATCACTGGTCCGACCACGCCCGCGTCCTGAACCCCGAACCCCCCGTCACCGGCACCCATTACCTGATGGCCGACCACCCCCGCGGCCCCTGGCGCATCCCCCCCGGCCCCTTCCTCGACGGTGCCAACCCCTGCCGCCGCTACGCCGCCCGCATCCTGGAAACCGACGCCGGCCTTGTCATCATGGGCTTTGCCGATTCTGGCCACGCCACCTTCCTGGGCCACACCATGAACCCCGAACGCGTCACCCAAGGCCCCGACGGCCTGCTCACCGTGCAACAGGAGGACTGACATGGCTGCCATCACCCTCAACGGCCTCAAGAAATCCTACGGCAACGCCCATGTCATCAAGGGCGTCGACATCACCATCGACGACGGCGAATTCGTCGTCTTCGTCGGCCCCTCCGGCTGCGGCAAATCCACCCTCCTGCGCATGATCGCGGGGCTCGAGGATATCACCGACGGCACCCTGACCATCGGCGACAAGGTCGTGAACGACCTGCCGCCCAAGGATCGCGGCGTTGCCATGGTGTTCCAATCCTACGCCATCTTCCCCCACATGACCGTCCGCGAAAACATCGCCTTCGGCCTGACCATTTCGGGCGCCTCCCAGCAGGAAAAGGACGCCAAGGTGGCCTAGGCCGCCCGCATCCTGCAAATGGAACACCTCCTCGACCGCCGCCCCTCGCAACTGTCCGGCGGCCAGCGCCAACGCGTCGCCATCGGCCGCGCCATCGTCCGCAAGCCTGCGGTGTTCCTGTTCGACGAACCCCTGTCCAACCTTGAC
>CAMBWO010000386.1 GCA_945871285.1 Pseudorhodobacter antarcticus
GGCGCCATAAATCCGCGCCTCGCCGTGACTGTCAGCCTTGCCGCCGACCACCGGGTCAGCGACGGCCGCCGCGGCGCGCTGTTCCTGGCCGAAATCGACCGCCTCTTGCAGGAGCCCACAATCCCATGACCCCGACTGACCTTCGCACCGCCTTCATCGCCGAACTGACCGCCGTCGCGCCCGACCTCGACGCCGCGACCATCGGTGACAACGATCACATGCAGGATGACCTCGGCCTCGATTCGATGGACTTCCTGAACCTCGTCAGTGCGCTACACATGCGCTTTGGCCTGCCCATTCCGGAGGCCGACTACCCCCGGCTGGAAACCACAGCACTGGCCGTGGCCTATCTGGATCAGGCGCTCGCGGGGTAAGGGACGGGTCAGGCCAGCAGGCGCGGCCTCTGACCTTCAGCGGATCACGTGGACCGCGCATTGCGCGTGGCGCACGGCCCTGCCGGCGGTGCTGCCAAGGAAATAGTCCTGCAGCCCGGGCCGGTGCGACATGATCACGATACAATCCACCTGATTGGCCTCGGCCCACTCCAGGATCGTCTGGCCCGAGTGCCCTTCGATCAATACGCCCGCGCCGTTGTCAAATTGCGCCGCCAGCCCCTCCAGCTGGTCGCGGATGGCCACCTTGAGATTGGCCTCATAATCCGCGGGGATATATGAAATCGCATAACTCGGGATTCGCTCCTTCACATGCAGAACCGTCACCTTTCCACCGGGCGACAACAGGCTTTTTGCGGCTTGCAATGACCGCTCCGGCGCGTGATCCGGATCAAAGGCCACGGCAACAAGGATATGCTTGTACATTCCACCCTCCTAAGTTTTTCCTTCATTCAGTTTTCCAGATCGAACCCGGCCGCGCGTTGATACGGATCAGATTGCAGCCGTCGCGCCTCAATTGTCAGATCTGGTGTTCTGCGCCCGACGCAAGACACCCAACGACAGCCGCAGCCCTTTGCGGGCCTTCAGTTGCAGATAGGGACCTGCAAGCAGGTTCGACTCCTTTCCGCCTCGCGTCAGAACAGATCTCTGAATGCTCGCCGAAGTTCTGTGGAGCCACCATGATCATACCAGCGGCCATGCGCCAGAATGATGCGTTCTGGCGCCCATGCAATCATCGTCTCGACCAAATTTCTCAAGTGACTGCCTTTCCTGCGAAAACTCGCAGCCATATCGCGTGGCATTCTACCATCCGGGTGGCACACATGCCCCAACTTCAGCAGGGGCAGCACCCACCACGGCATCTTGTCCTGTTCGAAGTTCTCTATCAGATCCGTAAGGATTAAAGTCCGGCTCATGCGGTGAAAGAACACCACTTCACGGTGATAGCCCGAGTCCGCGAGGCACTGCTCGATTTGGTCAGCCCAAGCCGGAGGCGACAGGTCAGACAGAATACTGTCGATAGATAGATTTCCACCCCGGCTTTTTGCACGATCCACAACGCCGGGACTCCCCCAAGTCGTCGCTTCAGGGAACCGGGACTGCCAGTCAGGAATCCATGCATAGTGGATCCAGTTCGGCGCGATCAGATGTTGTACATGGCCCAGATTGGCGACTGCCTCAGCAAGACCACTCAGATCAGCAATTGGGGAATGCACCCAGAGCCCGCCATCCGCCAATCGGATGACAGTCATCCTTGTAGGGAATGGTATGCCATAAAACCGTATCCATCCGCCGTCAGCGACCCATACGTCGGTGGTGACGGGCTTCAGGGTAAAGAGCGGTTCATATCCTGTCGGTCGGTTCATTGAATGCACCTAGGTGGTCGGCCTTTTGCCCACAAGTGACGAGATCAAGGTGTCAGTCCCTTAATCGTTCCGATTGCGGACTATCATGTCTCGGACAATCCGCCCCGTCCCGAATAGCTGACCCTCTGTTGCTCCTGCCGAAACACCTTGTCTGGTGCGGAACACTAGCGCTCTGCGTCCTTCAGCGCGCGCTGTAACCGGCGGATCAGGGCGGCGCGGGTCTTTCCGTCCGGGCTGGCCAGAAGGCCCTCATTGATCTCCAGCAGCAGACGCGAGACGTCGTTGTGCCAATCAAGGTGTGCAACCTTTTCAGGTGAAAGGCGCGGCGGCGTCGTTGGGGCTAGGCTTTCTGCGCCGTCGGGCGTCAGCACAAAGCCCTCATCCAAGTTCGGCTGCAAGACATTGCCCGACGGGATGATTCCGTCCAGTCGCGCCGCAAGCCCAGCCATCGCGGGCTCTTCGCCATGGACCAGGAACACCTGATGCCGGATCGGCAGCCTTGCCTTGATCCAGTCGCGCAATTCGGTGCCGTCAGCGTGACCGGAGTAAAGGTCAAGCGACCGTATCCGGGCGCGCACCGCGAATTCCTCGCCCTGGATGCGCACCGATTTCGCGCCGTCCTGCAAGATGCGCCCCAGTGTGCCCACCGCCTGAAAGCCGGTGAACAGAACGGTGGCCTCGTCACGCCAAAGCCAGTTCTTCAGCCGATGCCGGATGCGCCCCGCGTCGCACATGCCAGAGGCGGCGATGACGATGTGAAATCCCTGCACGCGGTCAAGGGCGATGCTTTGTTCGCGTGTCTCGGTGAAATGCAAATGCCGTGATTTCAGGCCCTGCATCAGCACTGCACCTTCCTCCAACTCTTTGTGATGTCGGGCGAAGACCCGCGTGGCCTTGGTGGCAAGAGGGCTGTCCACATAGATCGGGATCTGCGGCAAGGCACCATCGGCAATCAGGCGGCCCAGATCGCTGATCAGTTCCTGCGCGCGTTCAACGGCGAAAGACGGAATCAGAAGCGCGCCTTGGGGGTCCATGGCCGCGCGAACCTCGTCGCAAAGCATTTGGCGGCGGCGGTCGGCGGTGGCATCGATGCGGTCGCGATCCCCATAGGTCGCCTCGCAGATCAGATAGTCCACCCCGCTTGGGCCTTCGGGATCGGGGTGCATCAGCTTGTAATCCGGTCCGATGTCCGCCGAGAACAGGATGCGCAGCGGGTCACCTTCGGCCTGTGCCAGCTCGACCTCGACCGAGGCGGACCCCAGAAGGTGCCCCGCGTTCCAGAACCGCGCCCGCAGGCCCGGCAGGACGGCAAACCAGCTGTCATAGGGATGCGGCTGGAACAGATCGAGGCAGGCCGCCGCATCTGCGTCGGTATAGATCGGGGTGACCGAACCGCGGTCACGGCGGGCGGCGCGACGGTTGAACTGTTCAACCTCGATCTCCTGGATATGGGCACTGTCGGGCAGCATCACGCCGGCCAGATCGGTCGTGGCATGTGTCGCGTGGATCGGCCCGGAGAACCCGTGTTTCACCAGTTTGGGCAGTAAACCCGAATGGTCGATATGCGCATGGCTGAGGATCACAGCCGCAATCTTCTCGGGCGCAAAGGGGAAGGGACGATAGTTCAGCTCCTTTTCGCTCTTCGACCCCTGAAACAACCCGCAATCGATGAGGATATCTCCATGATCGGTTTCAAGCCGGAAACAGGAGCCTGTGACCGAACGTGCGGCACCGTGAAACGTCAGGCGGGGGTGGGGCATGGTGTCATCCTGTCGTTGGTTCCGGTTTCAGGGCTGCATCACATAGCTGCCGGGCGCGGGGCAGAGCGGGGCAAGGCCCTTGTCCGGTGC
>CAMBWO010000387.1 GCA_945871285.1 Pseudorhodobacter antarcticus
CCTTCGTGGCTGTGATCATGGTGGTGCTGATACAGCGCCAGCGCCCCCTGGGTGCCAAGGCCGAACAGCGCCCGGTATTCCGGCGCGTTGGACACCACACGCGGCGTGCCTTCGCAGCAGATGTGGTGGTTCAGGCAGATCACCCGGTCGGACGCCGCCATCACGACATGCAGATCATGGCTGACCATCAGCACCGCCGCCCCCGTCTCGGCCCGCACCTCGGCGATCAGACGGTAGAACGCCGCCTCGCCGGGTTGGTCCAACCCCTGTGTGGGTTCATCCAGCACCAACAATTGCGGGCGCGACAGCAGGGCGCGGGCCAGCAGAACGCGCTGAAACTGCCCGCCCGACAGGCCCGCCATTTGGCGACCGCCGATGTCCTCCAGCCCGACCCGAACTAGCGCCTGCGCGGCATCGGCATCGGTCACCCGGTGGGGCAGCGACAAAAACCGCCGCACCGTCATGGGCAGGCTGGCATCGACCGCCAGCCGCTGCGGCACATAGCCTAGCCGCAGGCCCTGCGCCCGCGTCACCGTGCCGGATTTCACCGGCACAATGCCCAGTAGCGCCCGCAGCAGGGTGGATTTGCCCGACCCATTGGGGCCAAGGATCGTGACGATCTCACCCTCGGTCAGGCGCAGGGTGACATGCGACAGCACCTCGACCCCTTGCAGGTTAACCGAAATGTCGCGGGCTTCAATTAGAATGGGGGCTTCAATCAACATGGGGGGTATCCGGGGTGCAGGCGGGGCACAGGCCCAGCGCCTCGATGGTCGAGCGTTCGATGGTGAAATGCAGAGCGGCAGCGGCGGCCTCCAGCGCCGTGGCGACGGCGGCCGCAGGGGCCTCGGCCACGGCGTGGCAGGTGCGGCAGATCAGAAAGGCCGGGGCATGTGCCTCGCCGGGGTGCATGCAGGCGGCAAAGGCGTTCAGGCGGCGGATGCGGTGGACCAGACCCTGCTCCTCGAGGAATTCCAACGCGCGATAGGCGACCGGGGGCTGATTGGCAAAGCCGTCCGCCACCAGCCGTTCCAGCACGTCATAGGCCCCCAGCGCCCGGTGCGATTCCAGCAGGATTTGCAGGGTGCGGCGGCGCACGGGGGTCAGGCGTTGGCCGGCCTCGGCCAGCCGCTGCTCGGCCAGCGCCAGCGTGCCACCTGCGCAGGCGGCATGGTCATGCGGGGCAAAGGCGCTGGGGTCATGGGGCATGGCGGCTCCGATGTTACAGTATATCATTACGGTTGACATGTTATAATGTAACGATATACGCCGGGTCATCTGATAAGGAAAGGCTTTGCATATGCGTTCGACAGCGATTCTGGCGGTGGTGATGGCGGCGGGTCCGGCTTGGGCCGAGGTGCCGCAGGTGGTGACCGATTTCGGCCCGGTGCAATCCCTGGTGATGGAGGTGATGGGCGATCTGGGCACGCCCACGATGCTGTTGCAGGGCGGGGCCGATCCGCATGACTTTCAGCTGCGCCCCTCGCAGGCGCAGGCGCTGACTGAGGCTGATCTGGTGTTTTGGGTCGGCCCCGAGCTGATGCCGGGCTTGGGCGAAGCGGTGCAGTCGCTGGCGGGCGGGGCGCAGGTCGTGTCCTTGCTGCATGACGGCGGCGGCATCCAGCGCGCGTTTGAGGAGGGCGGGATTGATCCGCATGCCTGGCTGGACCCGGCGAATGGCATGGCCTGGGCGGGCAGGATTTCGGCGGTTCTGGCCGCGCATGACCCGGCCAATGCGGCGCTTTATGCCGCCAATGCCGCCGCCCTTCAGGCCCGGCTGGCCACGATGGACGGCGAGTTGACCGCGCAGCTGGCAACGGTGCAGGGCCTGCCTTTTGTGGTTTATCACGACGCCTTGGGCTATTTCACCGATCACTATGGCCTGAATGTCGTGGGCTCCATCGAACTGGCCGACGGGTCGGCCCCCTCGGCGGCGCGGCTGATGGAAATCCGCGATCTGTTCACGGCGGCGCGGCCCTTGTGCGTGTTCCCCGAAACCGGCCGTGACCCCAAATTCATCGCGGCCCTCAGCGAGGGCACCACGGTGCGGATCGGTGCGGCGCAGGATCTGGAGTTCATCGAACGCGCCGCAGGTCCGGGCCAGTATGACGCGATGCTGCGCGAGATCGGGTCGGGGATCGCCGCCTGTTTGCAGGGCTGACCCCTTGACCCCACCCCCCCGTTCGGCCACCACTGGCGCCGAAATCGGGGGGGCGACCATGACAGTCACAACATTCGGCACGACAGCGGCGGGGATCGCGGTTCAAAAGATCACGATCAGCCATGGTGGCCTGACTGCCGCGATCCTGACCAAGGGTGCCACGCTGCAATCGGTGCGGCTGGCGGGGGTGGACCATGACCTGACGCTGGGGTCGGACAATCTGGCCGATTACGAGGGCAAGCTGCGCCATCACGGGTCGCTGGTGGCGCCGGTCGTCAACCGTTTCACCGGGGCGCGGGCGCCGATTGGCGGCAAGACGTTCCAGTTCGAGGCGAACCAGTCGGCCCGCCACACCCTGCACTTTGGCGCGATGGGCACCCAGCACAAGGTCTGGGATGTGGCCGAGGTCACGCCGTCGTCGGTCACGCTGACCCTGACCCTGCCTGCGGGCGAGGGCAACATGCCGGGCAACCGGCCCGTGCGGGCGACATTCGCGATCACCGATCGTGGGTTGCAACTGGACGTGACCACCACGACCGATGCGCTGACGCTGTTCAACGTCGCCAACCATTCCTATTGGAACATGGACGGCACCGACACCTGGGCCGGCCACCAGATGCAGATCGCCGCTGACCGTTATCTGCCCGTCACCCCCGATTTCTGCCCGACCGGTGAGATTGCGGCGGTGGAGGGCACCCATTACGACCTGCGCCAGATGCGGCCCATCGTGCCGGGGGTGGACACGTATGACCACAACTTCTGCCTGGCGGACGGGCCGCAAGGCTTGCGCGAGGTGCTGTGGCTGCGCGGGGCGTCGGGCGTCACCATGACCATCTCCAGCACCGAGGCGGGGGTGCAGGTCTATGACGGTCGCGGGTCGGCGCGGCCCGGTCGGGGCCTGTATGAGGGCCTGGCGATCGAGCCGCAGAACTGGCCCGACGCGCCCAACCATGCAGGATTTCCGTCCATCGAACTGGCCCCCGGCCAGACCTATCACCACACGACCCGCTGGCATTTCGCCAGGGGCTGAGGGGCAACGAAACCAATGGCTTGCCTGGCCTGGATTTCCTTCAATCTGAATCAGATTGAAGGAAATCCGCGCTACCCCTCCAACCCCGCCTGACCTGCCGCCTGAAACCAGCGGACGATGGCCTCCCTCTCGGCCGGCTCCATAGAACTGAGGTTGCCGGGCGGCATGGCATGGGTCAGCCCGGCTTGCAGGTAAATCTGGCTGGCATGGGCGGCTATGTCGCTGGGGGTTTCCAGAACGACCCCCTTGGGTGCCCAATGAATCCCGTCATACCCCGGTTCGCGGGCGTGGCACATCGAACAGCGGCCCTGGATGATCGACGTGACATCCTCGAACCCCGGCGCGGCGGCATAGACCAGGCTCAATGGCGTCAAAGCGGCCTCCTGCGGCGCGTGGCGCATCGGCGCGGTGGA
>CAMBWO010000388.1 GCA_945871285.1 Pseudorhodobacter antarcticus
GCGCGACAGCGGCCGGCATCGAGGTGCTGGCCCTGTCGCCGCAGCGAGGCGACTTCAATGACGATCTGCAGGCGCGGGGCGTCAACGCCTTGCGCGCAGCCCTGCGCCCCCAACTCGCCCCACAAGACACCGAACCCGCAGGGGCGGTGCAACAGGAAAAGGCCGTGCGTCGGAAAACGGAAGTAACTGACACGGTGGACCCTGTTCTGGAATCTTGAGCCTCCAACAACACGGAGGCTTTGGTATGTTTGAAGAGATATGCTTTCCCCCAGCAGCAAGAAAACATCGGGCGGCGCCGCTTGCCGACGAAAGGGCGCGGTATCTGTGCCAACTCAGGGAAGTCGGCACCAGTCGCGTAGTCCTGCGAAAATGCGCCAATAACCATCTGAATCTCGTTCGCCATCTGAACCTCAAGGACGGCGAACGGATTGGCATGGACGATGTTCTGACCGCAGCATCGACATGGAGCCAGCCATGTGGCCGCCGGAGCGAGAGTGCCGCCACTGCGAAAGCCCGCCAACGGTTCATCAGCCATTGCCGCAACCTCCTGCGTCATCTCGGCTGGGTACATGGGGTCGAAAAGGCCCATCATCCGCATCACGACCAGGTTGTTGCGTATGAAGACTGGCTGCGTATGGTGCGTGGTCTTTCGGAAGCATCGGTCGACAGCCTGCGTCGGGCTGCTGATCACTTCCTCTTCTGGCTGGCAGAGAAGAACCTGCCTCTCGCGGCTGTCCGGATGGTCGACATCGACGACTCCGTCACCGCTGAATTCGACCGCGGGGCCTGGTCGCGCAGGACGATCCATAATTATGCCAACAGACTGCGGACCTTCATTGCCTTTGCGCAAGATCGTGGCTGGTGTCGTCCAGGATTGGCAGCCGGGATCCTGGCTCCGGGCTTCAGGCCCGACGAGACTATCCCCAAGGGCATCAAGCGATCCGACGTCATTCGTTTGCTGGAGTCCACACAGGGAGAAAAACCCTCATGCAAGCGAGACTTTGCCATTCTGATGCTCTTGGCGAATTACGGTTTGCGAGCCAGCGAAGTCGCCGGGTTGACCCTTGATGACATCGACTGGGAAAATTCGACGATCCGGGTCCGTTGTACAAAGCCGGGCAGGATTCATGTATGGCCGCTGTCGCAGGCCGTTGGGCACGCCATTTTGCGCTACATTCGGGATGCCCGGCCAGCCAGGCATGGCCGCTGTCTCTTCCTGACTGCATGTGCGCCGATCAAACCTCTCGGGAGAAAAAACCTCAGCAAGTTGGTCTCCGACCGTTTGGCGAAAATAGGCGTAGTATCCGGTCGGCGAGGTCCACATGCGCTGCGCCATGCCGCCGCCCAACACCTTCTCGACCGTGGAACGTCGATGAAAGTCATTGGAGACTTCCTCGGGCATCGACATCCTGCTTCCACCGCGATCTATGCGAAAGTCGATCTGAAATCCTTGCGTGAAGTGGCCGCTCTTGATCTGGAGGGGCTGGCATGACCTTGCGCGACGCGATCGAACACTATGTCGTCTGGCGACAGGCCCACGGCGCGAAGTTCAACACGGCGCGTAATTTGCTGCGCCAGTTCCTGCGACACACCGATGGCGAAGTCGGCTGTGATGCCGTTACCCAAGCGCAGGTCGCGAGCTTTCTTGCCGGTCCAGCGACACCGCATCGTGAAAACAAGATGTATGCCCTCACGGGGTTCTGGCAGTTCGCGATCAGTCGCGGCTATGCAACTCGCTCGCCCTTGCCCAGCCGGGAAGCCAGATCGCGCTACCGGCCTCTGCCCTTCATCTACACGCACGCAGAGCTTCAGCGTCTTCTTGATCGGGGAAATATCGAGGCCAGCCTGACTGGCGCAAAGCAATTGACCGCCGACACGTTCAGGATCCTGCTTCTACTTCTTTATGGTGCAGGGTTGCGCTTCAGCGAAGCGACCGGACTGACCATGTCAGATGTGGACCTGTCGGGCGCCATCTTGACGGTTCGCGACACAAAGTTCCAAAAGAGCCGCCTCGTCCCGGTGGGACCGCATTTGGCGACTGCGCTGGCGGGCTACCTGGCCACACGCCCGCTCGTCCTCACCGGAGATGGGACGGCAGATTACTTCTTGACGGCGCGAAGCGGCACGCGTCTGGCAAGCAGCACCATTCAGGTCGCATTCGACAGACTGCGTAGCATCGCCGGGGTTCGTGGCACCACGGGCCGGCGAGAAGTCCCGCGGATGCATGATCTGCGGCACAGCTTTGCAGTTCACAGCTTGACGGCTTGGTATCGTGGGGCCGCGGACGTGCAGCGGTTGCTGCCGGTTCTTTCGACCTATCTCGGCCATTCCGATCTGGAAGGTACGAAAGTTTATCTCACGATGACGCCGGAACTCCTTCAGCAGGCGTCGTTGCGCTTCGAGCAGTTTGTCCAAAAGGGAGCGGGCGCATGACCGATAGCGAAATCCTTGGCCCGTGGCTGCGGCGCTTCCTCGTCGAATACATTGTAACTGAACGGAATCTGGCCCAAAACACCCGCTCCAGCTATCGGGACACGTTCAGCCTGTTGCTGCCCTATGTCAGCCAAAACCTTCACAAGCCTGTCGAGCGGTTGACTGTGACCGATCTCACCTCCAGTCTGGTTCTGAAGTTCCTCGGCTATCTGGAAACCGACCGACATTGCTCTGTCCGCACGCGAAATCAACGCCTTGCGGCCATCCGGGCTTTTGCGCGCTATGTCGGCAGCAGAGACCCGGTTCTCGTCGAGTGGTGCGGCCACATCCGGGCAATCGCATCAAAGAAGTCGATGCCGCCTGCAATCGGATGGCTGTCGCGGACTGAAATGGATGCGATGCTCGCGGTTCCGGACAGAAGAACCAGCCAAGGCCGCAGAGAGTATGCGCTGCTGCTCTTCCTTTACAACACGGGTGCTCGTGTCTCTGAGGCGGTCCAGCTGAGGGTGCGCGACCTGAACCTTGCCCGTGCCCGGGGTGGCCATGACCTTGCTACACTCCTTGGAAAGGGTGGCAAGGTGCGCCAATGTCCGCTTTGGCCCGAGACCGAGCAGATATTGACGGCCGAGATCCATGGCCGTCCAGCCGATGCTGCGGTCTTTGTCAGCCGTTTGGGCGAACAATATACCCGCTTCGGCGTCTACCGGCTGATAGAGCGATGTGCCAGGCGTGTGCCGCAATTGGCCAAGCGCGCGATCACGCCCCATGTGATCCGGCACACGACGGCCTGCCATCTGGTTCAGGCCGGGGTGGACATCAATACCATTCGGGCCTGGCTCGGCCATGTCTCGATCAGCACGACCAACATTTATGCTGAAATAGACATGACCATGAAGGCTAACGCCATCGCGCTTTGTGAGGTTGGCACACCGATGGGCGGACGATCGTGGAAAGGCGACAAGGACCTCATGGCTTTCCTGAAGTCCTTGTGACTTCTGGAGAAACTCAAGCCACCGCCCCTGCGGGTTCGGTGTCTTGTGGGGCGAGTTGGGGGCGCAGGGCTGCGCGCAAGGCGTTGACGCCCCGCGCCTGCAGATCGTCATTGAAGTCGCCTCGCTGCGGCGACAGGGCCAGCACCTCGATGCCGGCCGCTGTCGCGC
>CAMBWO010000389.1 GCA_945871285.1 Pseudorhodobacter antarcticus
TTCCTCGATGATCTTCTTGACGATGGGCAGGCCCAGACCCGTGCCCTTTTCGCGCGTGGTGACATAGGGTTCGAACAGGCGCGACCGGTCGGGCGGCAGGCCGGCGCCATTGTCGGCGATGGTGATGGTGCTGTAGGTTTCGCCGGGCAACAGGGCCACGCGGATTTCGGGGACAAAGCCAAAGGGGATCTTCTTTTCCCGGGCTTCCTCAATGGCTTCCCCTGCGTTCTTGATCAGGTTTGTCAGGGCTTGGCCGATCATCGTGCCGTCCAGTTCGATAATGTCCGGGCCATCTGGCAGTGATTTCACGAACTTGACATCCGGCTGGCCGTTTTCCTGCAACATGACGGCAGCGCGCACCAGCGCGGTCAGGTCGGTGTCGCGGCGGTCGGGTTCGGGCATGCGGGCAAACTTGGAAAACTCGTCCACGATGCGGCGCAAGTCATTGGTCTGGCGCACAATCACATCGGTATACTGCTCCAGCTCCTCGGGGTCTTTGACCTGACTGCGGTATTTGCGCTTGATCCGTTCGGCGGACAGCTGGATCGGCGTCAGGGGATTCTTGATCTCATGCGCGATGCGGCGGGCCACATCGCCCCAGGCGGCCATGCGCTGGGCCGAGACGAGCTCGGTCACGTCGTCAAAGGCCACCACGAACCCCTCCAGCCCCGCCTCACTGCGCCGTTCGGACATGCGCACCAGCAAGCTTTCCAACTTGCCCCGGCGGGTCAGGCGCACCTCATCCTGCACGGCGGTGCCAGAAGTATCCTGCAACCGGCTGAACAGATTTGAAAATTCAGGGACCGTGTCGATCAGCGCGCCATGGGTGGCCACATCGGGGGCAAGGTCCAGCATCCGAATCGCAGCGCGGTTGACAAAGTCGATGCGCCCTGTGGCATCCAGACCAATCACCCCCGCGGTCACGTTGGACAGCACGGAATCAAACAGGCGGCGCTGGGTCTCGGTGCCCTCATGGCTTTCCATCAAGGCCTGACGTTGACCCTTCAACTGGCGGGTCATCTGGTTGAACAGGCGGCCCAACATGACGATCTCGTCGTCGCCCTCCTCCTCGACCACGCGCACATCCAGATCGCCCTCGCCCACCCGCTGCGCAGCGGCGGCCAAGCGGCCCACCGGGCGGCTGAGGCGTTCGGCAAACCACAGCCCGCCCCAGACGGCGGCGACAATCAGGATCACCGCAAAGCCGAGATAGAGCAGGCCAAAGTTGAACAGGATCTTGCCCCGTTCGGATTCCAGCTGTTGATACAGCGCGGCGGTCTGCTGGGTTTCATCCAGCAGACCCAGAATGGTGCCATCCACCCGGCGCGAGACATAAAGCAGGCGGTCAGGAAATTCGACAAGGTCGATCAGGGCGCGGAATTCGTTGTTGGGCCAATCCTTGATCAGCACCACCTCACCCGCCTTGGCGCGCACCAGCTCGGCGGTCGAGGGCAGTTCAAAGTCGAAAAGGTAACTCTTTTCACCCCGGGTCAGCAACGTGCCCACCGAATTGACCAGGTAAACCTCTTTCAGTCCGCGCTGGATGCCGGCCTGCCCCTGCGCCAACAAGGGCCGGACCGTGCCGTCGTCCATCAGGAAATTCTGTGCCTTTTCGGCATCCAGAAACTGCGCAAGGGCTCGCACATCGGCGGTCAGGGTGGCGGTCTGTTCGGTTTCATAGGCCTGCGCCGCCTCGAGCGAGGCACCGATCACGCCGCGCACCCGTTCGGAAAACCACCCCTCCAGCCCGATATTGACGGTCAGCACGCCAAAGACGGCGACCAGCACCGTGGGGATCAGCGCGACGATGGCAAAAACCCCGGTCAGACGCAGGTGCAGGCGCGACCCGACCGATTGGCTGCGCCGGTCCGACAGCATCTGCATGATTCGCCGCAGCACCAGCGAGGTGACAACCAGCACATAGATCAGGTCTGCCAGCATGATCAGCCGCAGCGAGGGCGACGAGGTGCCCATGTTCAAGGGCCCAAGCGCCAGAAAAGTGGCCACCGTCAACAGCGGCCCCAGAAACACCAGCCCAAAGGTCATGCCGTTCTGGACCCGACGCTGCCGCCGCAATCGCGACAGTCGGACAAGCCAGGAATTGGCAGTGGTAGACCTTTGCACCCGACCCTCACGCCCTGTTGCAGGCGTCAGGCTGTGCCCTGATCGCCACATCTGGTGCCTTATGGGTGACGCTGCACCCATGACACTCTGTCTGTGGCGGTTTTACATCAGTTTGCGGCGTCGTGTCACGCGGATATCGAGGTCGGTGATCTTCTTGCGCAAAGTATTGCGATTGATGCCCAGAAGGTCGGCACATTTAGCTTGGTTGCCCGCCGTCGCATCCAGCGCAATCTCGATCAGGGGCAGCTCGATTTCGCGCAGGATGCGGTCATAGACACCTGCGGGCGGCAGTTGGCCATTGTGCAGATCGAAATAGCGTTTCAGGTGGCGGGCGACCGAGGCGGACAGCTTTTCGTTTTCAATCACCCCGGCGCGGGCGGGCTCGGTGGTGTGGCTGCCCCCCAGGGCGGCCTCCAACTCGGCCTGGCCGATTTCGGGTTCGGATGAGGTGACCAGCAGCCGTTTCAGCACGTTTTCCAGCTGGCGCGCATTGCCGGGCCAGGGGTGAACGCGCAGAACATTGCTGGCCTCGGCGGTCAGACGGCGGGCGGTGCCGATTTCGCGTTCGCCGCGTGCCAGAAAATGTTCGGCCAACAGCACGATATCCTCGACCCGTTCGCGCAGGGCGGGCACGGCCAGGGTGACGCCGCCCAGACGATAGAACAGGTCCTTGCGCAACTGCCCCTCCTCGACCCGCTGGGCCAGATCGGCCTGCGAGGTGGCCAGGATGCGCGGGGCGTGGTCATCGGCGATGTCCAGCATCCGCACCAGACGGGCCTGACCGTCATCATCAAAATCGGCCACCTCGTCGATCAGCAAGGATCCGCCACGCGCCTTGGCCAGCAGGTTGGAAATGCCATCGACGCCCGCCAAATCGGCGGCCTGCACCACCATGAAGGGCTGGCTGCGGCGGTCGGAAAAGTCATGGATGGCGCGGGCGATCAGGCTTTTGCCGGTGCCCGATTCGCCGGTGATCAGCACGGGCAGGTCGGTGTTCATCACCTTGGCGACAAGGCGGTACAGTGCCTGCATCGCCGCCGTCCGGCCCACCAGCGGCAGGTCGTCCCCCGGGTTGCGCGGCGTTGCCACCACCGCCGCCGCCGCCCGGCGTTTGTGATCCAGCGCGCGGGCCGAGCGTTTCATCAGGTCGGGCAGGTCAAAGGGTTTGGGCAGATAATCAAACGCCTCCGCCTCGGCGGCCTGAATGGCGGTCATGATGGTGTTTTGCGCCGAAATGATGATCACTGGCAGACCGGGGCGGATGCGACTGATGCGCGGCAGCGCCTCGAGCCCATTGCCATCGGGCATGATCACATCTGAAATCACCAGATCGCCCTTGCCCTCCTCGACCCAGCGCATCAGCGTCATCATGCTGGATGTCGCATGCACCTTGCATCCGGCACGGGTCAGCGCCTGGGTCAGGACGGTGCGGATCGTGCGGTCGTCATCCGCGACAA
>CAMBWO010000390.1 GCA_945871285.1 Pseudorhodobacter antarcticus
CAAGGGCGCGATCACCGAGATCGGCCGGAACGAGCCCTGGTTGGAGGGCACACGGGTCGGCGAGGTTGCGGTATCCAGCAGCAGCTTGCGGAAAGCTGCAAAGGCTGCGACTTTGGTGGAACCCTCAAACGGCACGTTATAGGCGGTTGGGGTCTGCGGAGCGGAGCCGGTCAGGTCGACCTCGATCCGGTCGTCAATGACCCGGACGCAGACCTTGACAGGCAGACGTTGGCCCCGGTTGCGGCCATCGTCGTCCAGCCAGCCTTCAGCGCGGTATTCGCCATTCGGAATGGCCGAAATCCGCTGGCGTAACATGGTTTCGGAATCGTCCATCAGCTGGTTGCAGGCCGTAAAGACCAGGTCCTTGCCGTAGCGGTCGAGCAGTTCCGTGAACCGCTTCACACCTAGACGGGCTGAGGCGATCTGTGCCTCGATATCATCGACCAGTTGTCGGGCCGCGCGGCTGTTGCGGCGGATGTAGTTCCACATCGTGTCGTTGCGTTCGCCCTTGCGGTAAAGCTTGGTGCCGGCGAACAGCATGCCTTCGGCGAACACGTCCGGCACATCGATGATCAGCCCGGGCGTGGCAGCACCGATGTCGATGTGGTGCGCGGTGTTGGCGGAATATCCGACCAGCGCGCCGTCATGGAAGATCGGAATGACGATGGCGAGGTCGGGTGTGTGGGACGAGCCGAAATAGGGGTGGTTGTGTACCACCACATCGCCTTCAAACCACTGGCCGTCATCAAGGCTTTCCCTGATGCCGTTCAGATAGCCGGGGATCGAGCCGATGTGCATCGGCGTCGACTCGCTCTCGCACAGCGTATTGAAATCCTTGTCAAACAGGCCTGCGCCGAGGTCTTCGGATTCCCGGATGATCGAGGAGAAGGACATGCGGAACAGCACATGCGCCATTTCCTCGGCGATGGTTTCCATCGCACCCCGGATGACTTGCAGCGTGATCGGATCGACTTTGAGTTTGGTCATGATGTGATCCTTAAAGCTTTGCGATGCGCAGGCTGCCGTAGGTCAAAACCTCGGCCCGGTAACCCGGTGGGAGCAGGGTTGTGGAATTATGCTGGATCAGAATGGCGGGGCCGTCGAGCGTGACGCCAGCGCCGAGTTTGGTGCGGTCATAGCGCGGGGTCTGGTGGGACGATCCGTCATCAAACACCGTCTCGCGGGTATAAAGATGCGAGGCGGGCACGTCAGCCTGTGTGCCCTTG
The DNA here is from genome assembly GCA_945871285.1 of Pseudorhodobacter antarcticus. GTDB lineage: Bacteria > Pseudomonadota > Alphaproteobacteria > Rhodobacterales > Rhodobacteraceae > Stagnihabitans. Next base: position 1,227 of record CAMBWO010000390.1, read on the forward strand.
GCCACTTTGGGCAGTTGCAGATGCGGCGCCGCAGCTGTGGCAATGACGCGGATGTTGTAAAGTTCGACCAGCGCATCGTCGAAGGCATAGCCGTAGTCGGCGGTGTGGCGGGCATGGAAGGCCGTGATGATCTCGGCCCGGTTGGCTTCCGTCAGACGCCCACCAGGGATAGGCACGCGGAGTTCAAAGCCCTGACCATGGTAACGGGTTTCGGCAATCACCTCAAACTTGCGTTCGGGGGCAGGGATGGCGTCGGCGTCAAGGTCAAGATTGCCCGCAGCGACAAGGGTTTCGACAACCGCGTTGACTTTGTCCATCGCGGATTGAGTTGCGGTGTAAAGGTTGGTGATGACAGACCGGATATGTTCGTATTGCAGGTTTGTTCCCAACAGGCCCATCGCGGCGGTGATGCCGGGTGCAAGCGGGACCAGCACGTCTTTGGCCGAAACCAGTTCCGCCAAAGCGACACCGTGAAAGGGGCCAGCACCACCAAAGGGCATCAGGCTGAACTCGCGCGGGTCGTAGCCGCGCGCTACCGAATTGGCGCGCATTGTTAGGGCCATGTTGTTGTTCACCACCTTGATGATGCCCAATGCGGCCTCTGTCACCGAAATGCCCATCGGGTCCGCGATCTTGTCCTTGATGGCTTTGTGCGACAGCGCCGGGTCCAGCGGCAGATCGCCGCCCAGAAACTTGTCGGCGTCCATCCGGCCCAGCACGACCTGCGCGTCGGTGACTGTGGGTTCGGTGCCGCCACGGCCATAGCAGGCAGGCCCCGGTTCCGACCCAGCCGAACGCGGACCCACATGAAAGCCGCCCGCCGTGTCAAGATAGGCGATAGATCCGCCCCCCGCGCCGATGGTTTCAAGGTCGATCATCGGGGCCATTACAGCATGGCCGGACACCAGCGTGTCGCGAGGATTCTTGATGCGGATACGACCCCCGGCGATGGTGGAAATATCGGCAGACGTGCCGCCGATGTCGTTGGTCAGGATATTTTCAATCCCCGCCAGACGCGCCTCGGCCAAGGCACCAATGACACCACCAGCGGGCCCGGACAGCAGAATGCCGACGGGCTTTTTCGCGCAGCCTTCGATGGTGGAGATACCGCCGTTCGACTGGATGACCCGCAGCTTGGCCGGAATGCCCGCCGCCTGAACCTTTGCTTCCAGATTGCGCAGATACAATGCCGATTTCGGCCCGACGTAGGCGTTCATCGCGACGGTCGAGAAACGTTCGTATTCGCGGATGACATTGGCCACTTCCGAGGAAATTGAGACATAGGCGTCGGGGATTTCCTCCAGCACGATCTCACGCGCCCGCTTTTCGTGGGAGTCGTTAAGGAAGCTGAACAGGAACCCTACGCAGACCGATTTGATGCCGCGCTTGCGGAACAAGGCACAGGCCTCGCGAATTTCGGCCTCATCCATTTCAACGGAGACCTCGCCCAAAGGCGGCAAGATGCGTTCGGTGATGGCGATACGGTTGCGGCGCTTGACGAGGGGGTTCGACTGCCACGGCACATCGAAATGCAGGGAAAAGTTGTGCGGCCGCTTGTGGCGTCCGATGTGCAGGATGTCGCGGAAACCGCGCGTGGTCAGCATGCCGACCTCGGCCCCGTTGTGTTCAATGGTGATGTTGGTGGCCACCGTGGTGCCATGCGCGATCAGGGTGACCGCCTCTTTGGCAATGCCCGCCAGCTCGCAAATCTCCATCACACCGCGGATTACCGCAATCGACTGATCCTTGGGCGTCGAGGGCACCTTGTGAAAGAAGATACCCTTGTCACATTCCAGAACAAGATCGGTGTTCGTCCCGCCTACATCCACGCCAATCCGTGCCATCATACCCTCGCTGCTGTCTTTATGGATAGGGCACCCTTGCCGGGTGCCCATTTTGGCGCATCAGGCTCGGTTCAGACGGCCGATTTCGTCCAGCTTGTTGCAGATGTCGGCCACGGACTCGACATCACCGAACTTGGCATCAATATCAAACAGGTTCCATGCAACAGCGCCTGGCACCCGGTCGCCGATCGCTTCGCGCGCCGCAATGGTGCGGAAGCCGTCGGCAATACCGTCGCAGATCGTCTGACGCACACAGGCGCAGGCAGTCACACCGGTGACAACGATGGTATCCACGTTATTGGCGCGCAGAATGCCCGCAAGTTCGGTGCCGTGGAAGGACGAGGCGCGCTTTTTCAGCAGCGTGTATTCGCCGGGGATGGGTGCGATGCGGCTGTCGATTGCCCAAAGTTCGGTGTTCTTCAGGTCCACAACCTCGATCGGAATCTTGTCGTGCCACAGGCCCATGTCGGTGAAATCAGCCTTGCGGTCGGTGATTTCATAGGC
>CAMBWO010000391.1 GCA_945871285.1 Pseudorhodobacter antarcticus
CGCTACGCTCTAGGGGGCGGGGCAGCCCTTAATCTCGACCGAGTGGCCTTGGGCGATCACCGTCACGGTGACGCCGGAGCGGTCCAGCGCGAAGGGGGCGCCGGATTGCGGGACAAGGTCGGTTTGGGCGGTCAGGGTGTTGCCGGTGCGGTTGGTGGTGGCTTCGGCGACCCAGACCGTCTTGTCGGCGGTTTCAAAGACCACGGTTTCGGGGGTGCCCTGACGCGGCATGTCCAGTTCGGCCGCGATGCGCAAGCCGTCGGGGTTGGGGGAGACCGCGCAGCCGATACCGGTCAACCCGGCCTGAGCGGCGGTGCGGGGCTGGTTGTCCAGCGCGGTGGCGATCAGGCTGTCGGGGGCGCCGGAGCCGCTTAGCATCCCGTTCAGGGCAAAGGCGGCGGGCATGCAGATGTCCTTGCAGACACCCAGCGCCATTTGCAGGCGCAGGTCGACGGGTTTGGCGGGGTCTATCGCCACAATCTCGAGGGGCAGGACCAGTTGCTGCAAATACCCGATGCTTTGCAGGCCATCGAGCGTGATCACCTGCGGCGAGGGCCAGTGCAGGGTGACCGATTTCAGGTTGCGCGAGCCGGACCAATCGAACTGCGGCGGGATGCCGGTTTCGCCGGGGGCGCGCCAATAGGTCTTCCAATGCGGCGCAAGCGACAGGTGCAGGGCCGCCATGCGGTGGCCGTCTTGCATCTGCCAGCCCGGCAAAAGGGCGGCGCTGAGGACTTCGTCCTGCGATTGCGCAAGGGCGGGCGCGGCAAGGAGGGCAAGCAGAACGGCGGTTTTCATGCCCGGACCATAGGCGAGCCTTGGCGCAGTTGGAATTCACAATGCGGCGAAGTTTGCGTGAAACTGCCGAGGCAGGGCCCTTGGGGGTTGAGCAATCGGGCGAAGCATACCATGTTTTCCGCAAAAGCAGCGGGGTGTCCTGATGGAACTGGCCGGAAAATTGATTGTGGCCATGCCGGCGATGGGCGACCCGCGTTTTGAACGGTCGGTCATCCTGATTTGCGCCCATTCGGATGAGGGGGCGATGGGGTTGATCATCAACAAGCCGGTGCCCGATTTCAGCTTTGCCGAATTGCTGGTGCAGTTGAAGATTGCCGTGACCAAGCGCGGGCGCGACATCCGGGTGCATTTCGGTGGCCCGGTCGAGCGGGGCCGGGGTTTCGTGCTGCATTCGGATGATTATCAGGGCGGGCAGGCCACGACTCAGGTCCGCGAGGGGCTGGGCATGACCGGGACGCTGGATGTGCTGGAGGCCTTGGCGCGGGGGGCGGGGCCCAAGCAGGCGCTGTTGGCGCTGGGCTATGCCGGTTGGGGCGCGGGGCAGTTGGAGCGCGAGATTGCGCGCAATGACTGGCTTGTCACCGACCCGGAGGAGGAGTTGATCTTTTCGGCACAGGACAGCGGCAAGTGGACGGGGGCGCTGCGGTTGATGGGGATTGACCCGATTTCGCTGTCCTCCAGTGCGGGCCGGGCCTGAGCGGCGCTTGGGCTTTTGAGGGCAAAAATACCCTGTCAGCGCGGGGGAACGCGGCATGGCAGAGACAGATTTGATCACCAAGGCCTTGGGCTGGCTGGAGGACGCGGGGCAGATTGCGGCGGGGTGGCTGTGTCGCCTGCGGTTGGTGCCGGTGATCGTGCGGGTTCTGCCTCCGGCTGAGGGCAAGGCGGGGGTGATTGCCACCGCCCGCCGTTTTGCGTTGCGTTTCCTGCCGTTGCTGCTGCCGCTGACGGCGTGGTGTGAGGGGGCATGGTCGAACCGGCAGAGTGCGAGCTACATCAAGGCGCAGGATGAATTGCGGCCTGCCACGCGGGAGCTGGCGGTCAAGGCGGCGGAACTGGCGATTTATCGCGCGGCGTTTTTGCTGTTGATGTCGATCATGGGGATTGATCTGACGGCGGTGCTGGGCGGTGCCTTGGGTGTGGGGATCGGGTTTGGGGTTGCAGCAGGTTGCGGCGAACTCCGTGTCGGGGGTGATCCTGCTCATTGAGGGTGAGACGACGGTGGGTGACCATGTCGAACTGGATGGCGGCGAGAAGGGCACGATCGTCAAGATGACGGCGCGGCCTGTGTGCTGGAAACCTTTGACGGGCGGATGATCGTGGTGCCGAATGACCATTTCATCACGACGCGGGTGGTGAACTTTTCCACCGACCGTTCGCCCAACCGCTATGAGGCGGCGTTTTCGGTCAGCTATGACACGGACATGAATCTGGTGCCGGTGGTGGTGGAAGAGGCGGTGGCCGCGCTGCCCTTTGTGGTGACCGTGCCCGAGGGGCCGGAGGTGGCCTTGGTTGCCTTTGGCGAGAGCGCGGTTGATTTTTCGGTGGAGTTTTGGGTTTCCGGGGTGGATGGCGGCAAGAACAAGTATATGAGCCCTGTGATGTTCGCGATCTGGAACGCGCTGAAAGAGGCTGGAATCGAAATGCCCTATCCCCAACGTGTCGTGCATATGAAGGCCGCGCCGAATGTTTGATGCCGTGGTCATAGGCGCGGGCCCCGCCGGATTGATGGCGGCGGAAGAACTGGCCAAGGCGGGGCGCAAGGTCCTGATCTGCGAGGCCAAGGCATCGCCGGCGCGCAAGTTCCTGATGGCGGGCAAGTCGGGGCTGAACATCACCAAGGATCAGCCGTTCCAGCCGTTTGCCAAGACCTATGGATCCGCCCCGATGGAGCGGTTGTTGCGCGATTTCGGGCCAAGTCAGGTGATGGATTGGTGCCGGGGGCTGGGGCAAGAGGTGTTTACGGGCACCACGGGCCGGGTGTTTCCGCGCACGATGAAGGGGTCGCCATTGCTGCGGGCCTGGATGCAGCGGTTGGGCGCGGCGGGGGTGGAACTGCGGACCCGGTGGCGCTGGATGGGGTTTGAGGGCGAGGGGTTGGCCTTTGACACGCCGGAGGGGCGGCAGGTGTTGCAGCCGAAGGTGACGATTCTGGCGCTGGGCGGGGCATCGTGGGCGCGGCTGGGGTCCGATGGGGCCTGGGTGCCGCATCTGGTGGGCAAGGGCGTGGAGGTTGAGGCGTTCGGCCCGGCCAATATGGGCTTTGTGGTGGAGTGGACGCCGCATATGGCCAAGTTTTATGGACAGCCGGTCAAGGGGGCCGCGCTGTGTGTGGGCCGCAAGCGGGAGATGGGGGAGTTTGTCGTCTCGGCCAAGGGGCTGGAGGGCGGCGGGATTTATTCGGTGTCGCGGGATATGCGCGAAGGGGCCGAGTTGACGCTGGATTTCCTGCCGGACCAGTCCGACCACAAGGTGCGCGAAAAGCTGGAGAAAATGAAACCCGGCGAGACGTTTTCGAACCGGTTGCGCAAGTTGGGCCTGTCGCCGGTGGCGCTGGCTTTGGCGCTGGAATTTGGCCGGGGGATGGACCCGGCGAAGGCCGCCAAGGCGCTGCCGGTGCGGCATCAGGGGCCAAGGCCGCTGGATGAGGCGATCTCGGTTTCGGGCGGGGTCAAGTTCTCGGGCCTGACCGAGGGGCTGGAGTTGACGGCCCTGCCAGGGGTGTTCGTCTGCGGCGAAATGCTGGACTGGGAGGCGCCGACGGGGGGGTATCT
>CAMBWO010000392.1 GCA_945871285.1 Pseudorhodobacter antarcticus
TCGCGGAAGCTGTGCGTGCCGGGGTCCACCGCGCCGGCAAAGGTGCCGATTTGCACCTCATAACCGTTGCGGGTGTCGATGACGGCCACGTCTGGGGCCGAAATCAGGGCGTTCCAGTCCTGCGGGATCACATAATGGCCAACGGCGGCGAGGGGGTCCACATCGGGTTGGCCCATGGTCACGATTTCCCGCTTGATCCGCACCTTCATGCGGCCAAAGGGCATGGTTTCGGCGGGGCTTTCCTTGTGGATCAGGTTTGCACAGCCGGGCAGGGCGCGGATGTGGGCCAGTGTGGTGTCGATGCCGGTGCGGGTGCCTGCGATGGTGCCGTTGATCCCCTCGGGTGCCAGCAAGAGCGAGCCTTTGACGCCGTTCTCGGTGCAGACGGTCAGCAGCCCGGCGCGCAGGGCGGCGGGGTCGGCAAAGCGGGTGAAGTGATACAGGGCGGCGACGGTCAGCATGGGGCGGGTGGTAAGGGCTTTGGTCAGATCAGGCAAGGGCTGCATCCTCGGCCGCATAGTCAAAGGGGTCGTGGCCATAGTGCTGGAACACTGGGAAGGCGGTTTGCCATGTGCCGGCATGGCCGACCAGCCAGCGGATATAGTCGGGCAGGCAGGCGGCATAGTCGGGGCCGCCATCCCAACCCGTGGCGCGGGCGGATGACAGGCGGACGCGGTGATCGACGGAAAACGGGGTATGGCCGATGGCATGGTCGATCAGGTCAAAGCGGTGGCCCAAGACCTGCTCGACCGCCGCCGCAATCTGGGCCACCGAAAGGGCCACGGGGTCGGCCACGTTAAGGGCCTCGGTCAGGCCGTGGTCGATCAGGTGTCGCGTCAGGCTGGCAATTCCTGTGGTCGAGGAGGTGTGGAAAACCGACCGCCCCGCATCTGCCACGGGAACCCTGACCCGCCCATCCAGTGCCCGCTTGACGAACCACCACTCACGAGGATGGCGTGCGCCGATGCCATGCACGGCCCCGGGGCGCAGAAGGGCGGCGCGGCCGTGCAACGCGGCTTCCATAGCGACTTTGCCCGCAGAATAGCCGCGGCCGGGGAAACCAGCAGCTGATCCTCGGGAATGGGGTCGGGGTAGTGGGGAAAGCCGAGGTCGGGGGTTTCCAGACCCCGGCCCTGCGCATCGGCATAGACCGAGGCGGTGGAGATGACGGTGAGGTGCGCCGCAGGCTCGGCCAGAAGGTCGGCGGCATCGGCGGCGGTGAAGGCCAGCGTGTCGATCACGGCGTCATAGCCGCGGGCCATGTGGGCGGCACGGCGGGCGGGGGGCAGGGGCGTGACACCGGCCGCCAGCAGATGAGGGCTGCGCGTGACGGCATCGACCTGCCACCCCGCCTGCCTCAGGGTCAACGCCACCGCACGCCCGATCTGCCCGCCGCCGCCAAAGATGAGTACCCGCATGATGCCCTCGCTTGACCCTGCATCCGGGCATCCTTACCCAAGAGGCAGCAAAGCGGAAGGACCCTGTCATGCGCCCCGAAAGTGAAGCCCTGATCGTGATTGACGTGCAGAACGACTTTTGCCCCGGTGGCGCGCTGGCCGTGGCGGGCGGGGATGAGGTGGTGCCCCGCATCAATGCGATGATGGATGAGTTTGCGGTGGTCGTGCTGACGCAGGACTGGCACCCGCAGGACCACAGCTCGTTTGCCGAAATGCACCCGGGCGCGGCACCGTTCAGCCAGACGATGATGCCCTATGGCCCGCAAACCCTGTGGCCCCGGCATTGCGTGCAGAGGTCGCCTGGGGCAGCGTTTCACCGCGATTTGCGCACGGACCCCGCGCAACTGGTGCTGCGCAAGGGGTTTCGCGCCGCGATCGACAGCTATTCCGCGCTGTTCGAGAATGACCGCACCACGGCGACGGGGCTGGAGGGGTATCTGCGGGCGCGGGGAATCGGGCGGTTGGTTCTGGTGGGCATGGCGACCGATTACTGCGTGGCCTATTCGGCGCTGGATGCGGCGCGGTTGGGATTTGACGTGACCGTGGTCATGGGGGCCTGCCGGGCGATTGATCTGGGCGGGTCGCTGGCCGCCCAAGAGGGCGCGATGCGGGCGGCCGGGGTGCATCTGGTGCCGTAAGCGGTTGTTAACCGAAAGGTCCTAAGTCTGGCCCGTCGGGCAGCAATGGACGGGTTATGGCCGGTGAGATAGCGATAGCTTCCAGTGCGTTGATCGACCTTGCGCATTACGAAGCCAGGACGAGCCCGGACGGCCGGCTGCTGCACTACGCCCGTGGCCGGATCCGGGCGTTCTGGCTGCGTCAGACCCTGACGGTGTTCGGGTCGGTGACGGTGTTGCTGCTGGAATCCGTCCCTTTTGGACTGCTGCTGGCCGCGCTGGCGATCGTGGGCGAGGCGGTGGACATTCTGGCGCTGCGCTGGGTGATCGGCCGGCTGGAGGCGGGGAAATCCGGCTGGGCGCGGGCGGTGGCGGTGGCAAGCTGGGGCTTTCAGGGCTTGACGATTGCGGCCTGTGTCGTGCTATGCTGGCGGTTCATACCGCTGAATGAGGGGCGGTTCTTTGCGGCGGCATTCCTGATCAGCGCGGCGATCAATGCGGGGCTGGCGCGACCACATTTCCGTCCGGCAGCGGATGTGCGGCTGGCGACTTTCGTGGCCACGGCCTTTGTCATGCTGGCGCTGGATTTCGGTCAGCGGGTGCTGGCCACGTCGCGCGGGTATGAATACTTTGCCGCCGCTTTTGCGATGCTGGTCTATATATCCTTATTGTTCATCAAGTTGCTGGAACGGACCCATTTGCACCGACAACGCCATGACCATGCGATGCTGAAACATCAGCGTGAACAGGAACTGGCCCGGAACGACCTGGCCGAAAGCGCCCGCAACAGCCAGCGGCTGGCGCTGGTGGCGAAATATGCCAATGACAGCATCATCATCTCGGGGGCTGACGGGCGGATCGAATGGGTAAACGACGCCTTTATCCGGACCATGGGGTACGGCTTTGCCGAGGTTGTGGGCCGCCATCCGAGCGACTTTTTCAACGCGCCAGAAACGGACCCCGACACCATGGCCAGGCTGGCCCATGCCCGAGAAAGCCAGACGGCGGTTCGGGCCGAAGTTTTGAACAAGGACAAGGATGGGCGGGCGCTGTGGGTGGAAACCTCGATCCTGCCGATCTTTGATGACGCGGGGGTATTGCAGGCCTGGATCGCGGTGGAACGCGAAATCACCGTCGCCAAGGAGCGCGAGGCCGAGTTGGCCCGTGCCCGCGCATCGGCGGAACAGGCGGGCCAGTCGAAATCACAATTCCTGGCCAATATGAGCCACGAAATTCGCACCCCGATGAACGGCGTGATCGGCGTGGCGGAACTGCTGTCGGAGACCACGTTGTCAAAGACGCAGGCCAGCTATGTCGACACAATCCTGGAATCGGGGCGGGCGCTGCTGGGGATCATCAACGACATCCTGGATCTGGCCAAGCTGCAATCCGGCAAGGCCACCTTGGAGGAGGTGCCGTTTTCGCCCCGGTTCTGCATCGAAAGCGTCCTGCGCATCCTGCGGCCA
>CAMBWO010000393.1 GCA_945871285.1 Pseudorhodobacter antarcticus
ACGAACCGCCTGTCGATCAATGCCCCTGCCAGCCTCTTCAACCACGCTGGCGCTGGGCATCAGGTCAAAGTCAACAAGGCAGCTGCAACCGATACGGGTTCCTTATTGTTTCAGACTGGGTTTTCCGGCCGGGCTGAGTTTGGCCTGACCGGGTCGGATGATTTCCAGATCAAGGTCTCGGCGGACGGGGCAACATGGTTCGATGCCCTCCAACTGGAGCGAACCTCCGGGCGCGTCAGCGTGCTGGCGGCCCTGCAGCTCAATCCCTTGGCGGGTGACCCGGGCACGGTTGCGGATGGCGACCTCTGGTACAATTCCGGTACAGGCACGTTCCGCGGCCGTCAGAATGGCGTTTCGATCGATCTGACGGGTGGCTCAGCTGCGACGGCCGCCTACGGGGTCCTGCAAGCCAACTACACGCTGACCAGCGTTACGACAGCCCAAAAACTGTTCAACTGGTCGACCAATGGTGCCTTGTCCCTGGCGGCAGGGACCTATCGTTTCACCTGCTCATTGCTGCTGACGTCAATGTCGTCCACCAGCGGTTCGGCGAAATTCGATCTGAAGGGCGCGGGCTCGGCCGTCTTCGGCAAGATGTCTATGCAGGATTTCGGCTCGCGCGGCACCGTGGCCGTCGGCGGCACGACCGCCACATCCGGCACCGCCTCAGCCGTCCCGGCCAGCGCTGCAGCACTGGCCACCGCAGCGACATCCGCCGCACTGCGCGCCTCGATCCACGGCACCTTCGAGATTACCACCGCTGGCACGATCATCCCCTCCATTGCCCTCGATGTGGCGGCCGCAGCCGTCGTCAACGCAGGCAGCTATTTCGAGTGCATCTACCTCGGCCCGGCCGCAGCGCTGGGCGGCAGCTGGTCCTGAACCAGCTACTCCGGCCTCTCACCCTCATCCCCAGCAGAAAAGGAGCCCTTCGTGGCAAACCAGAACGATTTATGGTCATGGATCATGACCGATCAGGCGAAAACCGCCCTCGCCGGAGCCGCAGGTGGCATCGTCCGCTGGGTGACCCTGCGCGAGCGCTGGCAGGACGGCGTGGCATCGTTGCTCGTTGGATCGATCTGTGCCCTCTACGTTGGTCCGTTCGTCAATCCACTGATTAGCCCGATGATTGGCGACCTGGCTCCGAACGGCGACACCAATGGCTTTGCGTCCTTCATCGTTGGCTTGGGCGGCATTTCCATCGCCGGCCTGCTGATCGATCTGATCCGCACGCGGACCTCCAAGGCAAAAGGGGACGGCGATGCGCAAGGCTGACCGTTTCCGCCACCTCCGTCGCGAGGCCCTGTTTTGGGGCGTCGCGGTCCTGGTCGGTTTCCTCTTCTTCGTCTGCGTCTGACCCTTCCTCATCGAAAGGACTACCCATGATCTTCCAAGGCAAAGCCCGTCACCCCGTCACCGAAATCATCTTCCACTGCGCCGACACTCGTCCGGACTGGATGGCTAGGCATCTTCTCACCGAAAAGGTCGCAGAGATCCGGCGCTGGCATGTCCAAGAGCGCGGCTGGCGCGACATTGGCTATCACTGGGTCGTTGATCGGGACGGGGCAAATGCCCCGGGACGGCGTGAGACTGATATCGGGGCGCATGTCGAAGGTCACAATCGTGGAACCATCGGAATCTGTCTGCTTGGAGGCTATGGCGCGTCGGCCGACGATCCGTTCGCCAAGAACTACACCGCGGCGCAGGCTGAGGCGGCCAAGCAGTTGATCGCTGATATCAAAGGTCGGACGACGATCCGTTTGGTGTCTGGGCACAATGACTATGCGGCGAAGGCCTGTCCAGGCTTCCTGGTTGCGAGATGGATTCGACACAAATGATGGCAGCGCGACTTAAACTGCGTCGATCCGATCACTCGCCAGCAATGCGTCTTGGTCAGAATAGTCCGGCACCTCGGGCACAATTTGAAAATGGGCAAGACAGCAGGCAATGTCGGGACTTACTGACACAAAGGCCAACCTGCGGTAGTTTCCGGTGGCAGCAACTGCAGGCATGAAAGCTTCTTGGCTAGTCTAGCCCGCGCCGACGACAGCGAAGCGCGTTTTGTTTTCACCTTGCAGGCAGGGGAGGACACGCCCGAAGGCGTATCCGTCAGGCGGCCAGGTGGGCGGGCTTCTTGCCAAGAATGATCATTCCGAGGATGTCATCATCGGTGACGTCCTTTACGTTCACGGTGCCGACCAACTGGCCATTTTTCATGACTGACGCCCGATCACAGAGCTTCATGACGTTGTGGATGTCATGCTCGATCAGGAATATGCCCAGTCCTTGCGCCTTCAACTCCTGAATCAGCTCCGCCACCATCTGGGTCTCATGCGGGCCAAGGGCGGCGGTCGGCTCGTCCATAATCAGGATCTTGGCATTGAAGTAGACCGCGCGGGCGATGGCGACAGACTGGCGCTGTCCACCCGAGAGGGCCGACACCGGCACGCTGAACTTGCGGAAGTTCGGGTTCAACCGTCCCATGATCTTGCGGGCCTCCGCTTCCATCTTTGCATCGTCGACGATGCCACGTTTCTTGATCTCACGCCCAAGGAACAGGTTCGAAGCCGCATCCAGATTGTCGGCCAGAGCCAGCGTCTGGTAGATCGTTTCGATGTTCTGGTCGCGTGCATCGCGGGGATTGTTGATCTCGACCTCCTGGCCGTTGATCAGGATCTGGCCAGCGTCCTTCCGATATGCGCCCGAAAGGCACTTGATCAGCGTCGACTTGCCTGCGCCGTTGTGGCCCAGGAGGCCAACTACTTCGCCGGGGTAAAGGTCGATGGACACGTGATCCACCGCCTTGATCCCACCAAAAGAGATGGAAATGTCGCGCATCTCGACGAGGGGTTTGGTTCTGTCGATCATTTGGAAAGCCCCAGACGCTGGCGATAAAGGATGTCGACCCAGACGGCGATGATCAGGACGAGGCCGACGACGATGTTCTGGAAAGGCGTGTCCACACCGACCATGGCCATGCCGGATTGCAGGGATTGCATGATGAGGGCGCCGAGGATCGCCCCGTAAATGGTGCCGACACCGCCCGCCAAAGCCGTTCCTCCGATGACCGCAGCAGCGATCACACGCAGTTCCTCCAGCATGCCGATGTCATTGCCATGACTCTGCAGGCGCGCCTGAGCGACAAGGGCCGCAAGGGCGCACAGAAATCCCATCAGGGCAAAGATCTTCACGGTCAGGGCGCGGGTATTGATGCCCGAAAGTTCTGCCGCATCGGGGTTTCCGCCCATGGCGAAGATGTAGCGGCCGAAGGTCGTCTTGCGGGCGACGACGGTCATGATGACACCCACCGCGATGAGGATCAGAACCGAGATCGGCAGGCCGTGCATGGCGGTATAACCCTCCGGCATGACTTCGCCGCGCGCCTCGAACAGGCGCTTCAACTTGGCCGGCGGAACAGGGTAACGCGACAGCCAACCGACGAAGAACAGGATCACGCCCACAATCAAACTGGCCATGACGGCCTCGGCCCAGACCGGTTTCACAATGAAGCCA
>CAMBWO010000394.1 GCA_945871285.1 Pseudorhodobacter antarcticus
GACCAGTTCCCCGATGCCGTGGTGGCCGAGGCGGATGCCTTGGCCGTGGCGCCCTTGGGCGAACGGCAGGATTTGCGCGACCTGGACCTTGTCACCATCGACCCGATTGATGCGCGTGACCGGGATGACGCCGTGTTTGCCGAACCCGACACCGACCCGCAGAACCCCGGCGGTCATGTGATCTGGGTGGCGATTGCAGATGTGGCGCATTACGTCACCCCCGGCTCGCAGCTGGACCGCGAGGCGCGCAAGCGGGGCAATTCGACCTACTTCCCCGACCGTGTGGTGCCGATGCTGCCCGATATCCTGTCGGGCGATCTGTGTTCCCTGCACGAACATGTCGACCGCGCCTGCATGGCCGTGCGCATGGTGCTGGACGCGCAGGGCCGCAAGCTGAACCACCGGTTCACCCGTGGCCTGATGCGGTCGCGGGCGTCGTTCCACTATGGCCAGGTGCAGTCCGCGATGGACGGCCATGGCGATGCGGCGACCGAGGCGCTGATGCAGGGGGTGATCCGGCCCCTGTATGCCGCCTATGAGGCGTTGAAGCTGGCACGCGAGGCGCGGCAACCGCTGGATCTGGACCTGCCGGAACGCAAGATCATCCTGTCGGACGACGGCCACGTCACCTCGGTTGCCTTTACCGAACGGTTTGATGCGCACAGGTTGATCGAGGAGTTCATGGTGCTGGCCAATGTGGCGGCGGCCGAAGAGTTGGTGCGGCTGAAACGCCCGCTGCTGTTCCGCGTCCATGAAGAGCCCAGCGCCCAAAAGCTGGACGCCCTGCGCGAGGTGGCCGAGGCCTCGGGCTTTGTGCTGGCCAAGGGGCAGGTGTTGCAAACCTCGCATCTGAACCGGCTGCTGGCGCAGGCAGAGGGGACCGAGTTTGACCAGCTGTTGAACATCGCCACCCTGCGGTCGATGACGCAGGCCTATTACAACGCGGAAAACTTTGGCCATTTCGGGCTGGCGTTGAAGAACTACGCGCATTTCACCAGCCCGATCCGGCGCTATTCCGACCTGATCGTCCACCGGGCGCTGATTGCCGGGCATGGCTGGGGGGCGGATGGCCTGTCGGCCTGGGACGTGGAAAACCTGGACGAGACGGCCAAGCTGATTTCCGACACCGAACGCCGGTCGATGATGGCGGAACGCGATACGTCGGACCGCTATCTGGCGGCCTATCTGGCCGACCGGGTGGGGGCCGAGTTCACTGGGCGGATTTCGGGCGTGCAACGCTTTGGGCTGTTTGTGAAGCTGGACGAAACCGGGGCGGATGGGCTGATCCCGATCCGGGCCGTGGGGCGCGAGTTCTTTCATTTCGACGCCGACAGCCAGACCTTGACCGGGTCTGATACGGGGCAGGTGATCGGGCTGGGGCAAAAGGTGCTGGTCCGTCTGGCCGAGGCGACGCCGGTGACGGGGGGGCTGATGCTGGATCTGTTGTCGATCGACGGGGCCACGCTGAAAACCGGGCGGCCTGCGTCGGGCAAATACGGGCCGCGCAAACCGGCGCAGTCCAAGGCAAGGGCGGACGGCGCCAAACGCAAGGTGATCCGCACGCGGAAATAGGACCAAGACTTTTCGAAAAGTTTTGCAAATTTCTTCGAAGAAATTTGGTCTGCTTGCCACCGGCGCACCCTGCGTTACACTGGGGACATGAAACTTTCCGGCGTTCCCTTGCGTGGCCTGATCGCCCTTTTGGCGCTGTGCCTTGTCTTGCTGGCGCCGGTGGCACGGGGGCAGGATATGGCTGTGGAAACGGGTTCGCAGGCCGGGTTGGAGGCGTGGTTGACCGGGTTCCGCGCCCGCGCCCTGACGGCTGGCATCACCGAGGAGACGCTGAACCGCACCCTGCCCGGCCTGCGATTTTTGCCCGATGTCATAGACCGCGACCGCAAGCAGGATGAGTTTACCAAGACGATCTGGGATTATCTGGACCGCGCCGTGTCCGACGACCGCATTGCCGCCGGGCAAAAGGCGTTGAAGAAATACGATGCCCTGCTGGACGCGATCGAGGCGACATACCCGGTGGACCGCAAGGTGGTGCTGGCGATCTGGGGGTTGGAAAGCGCCTATGGTGCGGTGCGGGGGGATATTCCGACGCTGGACGCCTTGGCCACCCTGTCTTATGACGCCCGCCGCGCCGTGTTTTTCGAGGCGGAGCTGATCGCCGCCTTGCAGATCGTGCAGGATGGCGTTGTGCAACCCTCTGATTTTCTTGGGTCCTGGGCTGGGGCCTCGGGGCATACGCAGTTCATGCCTTCGTCCTATCAGGCGACAGCGGTCAGCTTTGCGGGCACGGGCCGGCCTGACATCTGGGGGGATGATCCGGCGGATGCGCTGGCCTCGGCGGCCGCCTATCTGGTCAAGGCGGGGTGGAAGACGGGGATGAACTGGGGGCAGGAGGTGGCGCTGCCTGCGGGGTTTGACGTTGCGCAGACCGGCAGCCGGACGCAGCGGCCGCTGGCGTCGTGGGCCGCGCTGGACCTCACCCTGGCCGATGGCAGCCCGCTGCCCGCCGAGGGCTGGGCCGCGTTGTTGTTGCCCGCCGGGGTGCGCGGGCCGGCCTTTCTGGTCACCGACAATTTCGGCGCGATCGAGGCCTATAACCGCGCCGACAGCTATGTCATCGCCGTGGGGCATCTGGCCGACCGCATTGGCGGCGCGGGGCCGTTTCGGCATGACTGGCCCCGCGATCTGCGCGCCCTGACCCTGCCCGAGCGGCAGGAAATGCAGACAAGGCTGATGGCCGAGGGCGTCTATTCTGGCGAGGCGGATGGCAAGGTCGGCCCGCTGACGCTGGGCGCGGTCAAGGCGTTTCAGCGGGCGCAGGGCATGGCCCCCGACAGCTATGCCAGCCTTGAGGTGTTGGAGGCGCTGCGGGCCAGGCAGGGGGCAGCGATCCCAGTCGTTTCTGTGGTGCAGGACTAAAGCGGCTGGCCGGTGGTGAAGTCGTGCCCGTCAGGGGTTATGGCCCCGGCGATCACGTTCTCGAACCGCCCGATCAGCGCAAGGTCATGCAGCGCCTGCCAGAACGGTTGGAAATGGGGCTGTGCGAGATGGCGCTGGTGGGCTTCCTCGCTGTCAAAACATTCGCAGACCAGCACGGTCAGCGGGCTGTCCGGGGTGCGCATCATGTGAAAAAATCTGCATTCCGGTTCGGCCCGGCAGGTGGCGACATAGGGGGCCGCTAGCGCGTCAAACGCGTTTTCCATGCCCTCGCGCAGGGTCAGCCAACCGACGATATACTTGGCCCCGGGTTCCGCAGGGTGCATTGCAGCCTCCCGATCAGACCTTCATTTCGACGCGGATGCCGTGCACCCTTTGGTCCGACAGGTTCAGCACCCGGCCCGCAGGCTGGGGGGCCATCTGCACGACAAGGCAGCCCTGACCATCCCAGGCGTCCAGGGCGGCGATCACGTCGCGGTTGGGCGGCAGGTGTTCGCCCTCGGGCGAGATATCGACGACGGGCGGCTTGACCTGATCCAGCACAAAGACCGA
>CAMBWO010000395.1 GCA_945871285.1 Pseudorhodobacter antarcticus
TTGCCGAGGCGCGGTCGCTGACCTTCGCCCACCGGCGCAAGGGGTTTCTGGTCTCGACGCCGACAAACCGCGGGCTGAGCCGGATCGAGCGCGAATACGACGCCAGCGATCAGCGCCGGTTCTTCGTACCATGCCCGCATTGCCGCCAGTTCCAGTGGCTGAAGTTCGAGCGACTGCGCTGGGACAAGGGGCGGCCCGAGGCGGCGGACTACCACTGCGAGGGCTGCGAACGCCCCATCGCGGAACATCACAAGACGGCGATGCTGGAGGCAGGCGAGTGGCGCGCAACCGCTGTCGCCGCCGATCCCGGCACCGTCGGCTATCACCTCTCGGCGCGTTACTCGCCGATCGGCTGGCTCAGCTGGGAGCGGATCGTGCGGTCATGGGAGGCAGCGCAAGGCTCGGATGAGTCGATCCGGGCGTTCAAGAACACCATCCTTGGCGAAACTTGGGTGGAAACCGGGGAGGCCCCAGACTGGTCGCGGCTTTACGATCGCCGTGAAGCGTGGAAGCCGGGCATCGTTCCCGCAGGCGGGCTGTTCCTGACTGCGGGGGCCGACGTCCAGAAGGACCGGATCGAGGTCGATGTCTGGGCCTGGGGTCGGGGCGGAACAAGCTGGCTGGTCGATCACATCGTCATCGACGGCGGCCCGGATCATCAGGGCGCGTGGGCGGAACTGACCAAGCTGCTGGACCGGACATGGACGCATCAGAACGGCGCGCATCTGCGGCTGGCAAAACTCGCCGTCGATACCGGCTATGAGGCTCCGGCTATTTACGCCTGGTCGCGGCGGCAAGGGGTGGCGCAGGTTGCCCCGGTCAAGGGCGTCGAAGGGTTCAATCGCTCCAGCCCGGTATCGGGGCCAACTTACGTCGATGTGACCGACGCGGGCAAACGCCTGCGCCGGGGCGCACGGCTGTGGACGGTGGCGGTATCCACCTTCAAGGCAGAGACCTACCGCCACCTTGGCCTGCCACGCCCGACCAAGGAGGAACTGGCCGAGGGCGTGCAGTTTCCGCCCGGCACAGTGCATTTGCCTGATTGGGTGGACAGCGAATGGCTGAAGCAGCTGGTGGCCGAAGAGCTGGTCACCGTGCGCACTAAGCGCGGCTTCGCCCGGCTTGAATGGCAGAAACTGCGTGAGCGCAACGAGGCGCTGGATTGCCGGGTTTACACCCGTGCCGCCGCCTGGATCGTCGGGGCTGACCGCTGGTCCGAGGCGCGCTGGGCCGATCTGGAGGCGCAGGTGGCTGGGGACAGCACGGACGAGCAGGGTCGTGAAACAGCCGCAGCCGGATCCATCCGTGCGGTGCGCAGTCCGGCACGGCGCAGGTCTGTGGCGTCGAATTACATGAGGTAGACATGGCCACAATCGCAGAGCTGAAGACCCGCCGCGAGGCACTGGCGGCGTCGCGCTCCAGCGGTGTGGCGCGAGTGAGCTATGACGGCAAGACCGTGGACTACCGCAGTCTGGCCGAGATCGACCGGGCCATCGAAGTGCTGGACCGTGACATCGCGACTGCCGAGGGCCGCAAGATCATCCGCCAGGTACGCGTGATCACCACCAAAGGATTGTGACGCATGAGCTGGCTCGATGCCTTTCGCCGCCGGAGGACCGGCGGCCCTGTTGCTGTGCGTGCGCGGCTGGAAGGGGCGATGTCGCAGCGCCGGTTGCGGGGCTGGCAGCCGCCGCTGGAGAACATCAACTCGCTGATCGCCTCGGGCGGGCCGCGACTGTTGGCGCGGTCGCGTGAGTTGGTGGTGACCAACGGCTATGCGGCGAATGCCTGCGAGGCGTTCGCGTCGAACCTCGTCGGTGACGGGATCAAACCCTCGTCGCTGATCGAAGATCCGGCCTTGCGGGACCGGGTGCAGCGACTGTGGCGGGCTTGGACCGACGAGGCCGATGCCGACGGGCTGACCGATTTCTACGGCCTGCAGGCCATGGTGGCGCGGGAAATGTTTGTGGCGGGCGAATGCTTTGTCCGGCTGCGACCACGCCGGGCAGAGGATGGGCTGCTGGTGCCGATCCAGCTGCAATTGCTGCAATCGGAAATGCTGCCGTTCGAGAAGACCGAGGCGGCGGCCAACGGCAATCGCATCCGCTGTGGCCTCGAATTCGATGCCATCGGCCGCCGCGTTGCCTACCACTTCCGTCGTCGTCATCCCGGCGACAGCACCGATCAGGGCATCGTCACACCGGAAACGGTCCGCGTCCCGGCCGGGGACGTTCTGCACATCTACCGCCCCATCGACGCGGGGCAAATCCGGGGCTTGCCGCATGTCGCACCGGCCATGGTGCGGCTGTTTCTGCTCGACCAATACGACGACGCCGAACTTGACCGGAAGAAGACGGCGGCGATGTTCGCGGGCTTCATCACCAAGACCGCTCCGGAAGAACAGTTGATGGGTGAGATCGAGGCGACCGACGAGAGTGGCGCTACCGTCAGTCTGGAGCCCGGCACCTTGCAGGTGCTGCTGCCCGGCGAGGATGTGAAGTTCTCCACCCCCGCCGATGTTGGCGGTGGCTATGAGGCGTTTCAATATCGGACACTGCTGTCAGTTTCGGCTTCGCTGGGGCTGCCGTATCATCTGGTCACCGGCGATGTGCGCCAGGCCAACTATTCCAGCCTGCGCGCCGAACTGGTCGAGTTCCGCCGCCGTGTCGAGCAATTGCAGCACGGGGTGATTGCGCATCAGCTTTGCCGACCGGTCTGGGCACGCTGGCTGGAAACGGCAGTGCTGTCGGGGGCATTGGACCTGCCCGACTTCGCCCGATCCCCCGCGCGCTATCGCCCGGTGAACTGGATCCCGCCACGCTGGGATTGGGTCGATCCGCTGAAGGACATCCAGGCGCAGGTGCTGGCGATGGAGGCAGGGATCATCTCGCGCCGAAAGGTGGTCGAGGCCACCGGCTACGACGTCGAGGAAATCGACCGCGAGAATGCTGCGGACGCCAAGCGCGCCGGGGACATGGGGCTCACCTATCGCACCAGCCCGGGCGAGACGCAGGGGGCGCGGGCCACACCAACCCGCAAGCCGGAAACCGAGACAGAACAGGAGGCGTAAGCCGATGAACAGCTGGTACACGATCCGCGCCCAAAGCACCGGCGCGGAGGTGGTGATCTATGACGAGATCGGGGCCCACGGCGTCTCGGCCAAAGGGTTTCTGGCGGAACTGGCAGCACTCCCGGACGCCACGCCGCTGGCGCTGCGGCTGAACAGCCCGGGTGGGTCAGTCTTCGATGCGGTGGCGATCTACAACGCGATCAAGCGCCACACTGGCACTGTCACTGTCTGGATCGACGGTATTGCCGCCTCTGCGGCCTCCTACATCGCGATGGCGGGCGACGAGATCGTCATGCCGGAAAACGCCTTCCTGATGATCCACGATCCTGCCGGCGTGGTCATGGGCACCGCCATCGACATGCGCGCGATGGCCGAGGCGCTGGACAAGATCAAGGGCAGCCTGCTGCAGGGCTATGCCGCCAAA
>CAMBWO010000396.1 GCA_945871285.1 Pseudorhodobacter antarcticus
CGGGCCACGGGCATCGACCGCGCCGCGCGCCTGATCCATTTCGCAAACCGCCCGCCCTTGGCCTATGACCTGGCCTCGCTGGACATCGGCATCACGTCGGATTTGCCGCAAGTGGCGGGTTTCACAGACCATTCCGTCTCGGCCAAACCGCTTGGCCCCTATGCCGGTGCCTGGGACCGCTTCCTGAGCCGTGCCCCCGCCGCGCCCAACCTGATCGTGGTGGGCGGCGGGGTGGGGGGCATCGAGCTTGCCCTCGCCTCGGCCTACCGCCTGCGTGCCCTGGGCCGCATCCCCCGCGTCACGGTGCTGGAGGCATCGGCTACCGCCCTGCCCGCGCTAACCGCCGCCGCCCGCGACCGCCTGCTGGCCGAATGCGCCGCCCTTGGCGTGACCCTGCGCCTGAACGCCAGGCCCCTCTGCGCCGCCGCCGGCGCCGTGACCCTGGCCGATGGCACCGTGCTGCCGTCGGATTTTACCCTCACCGTCACCGGGGCCCGGCCCCACCCCTGGCTGGCCGAAACCGGGCTGGACCTGCAGGACGGGTTCGTGCGCGTCGCCCCGACCCTGCAATCCTCGGACCCTTTGATCTTCGCCTCGGGCGATTGCGCCGATCTGACCGAAACCCCCCGCCCCAAGGCCGGCGTCTTTGCCGTCCGTGCCGCGCCCATCCTGTTGCACAACCTGCGCGCCACCCTGCTGGGCAAGCCCCTGAAACCCTTTCACCCGCAGACCGATTACCTGAAACTCATTTCCCTGGGCGGACAGTCCGCCCTGGCCGAAAAGTGGGGCCGCACCTTTGCCGGGCCGTGGCTGTGGCGCCTTAAAGACCGCATCGACACCAAGTTCATGGCCAAATTCGCCGAGTATCCTGCCATGCCCGGCCCCAAGGTCCCGAAAAACGCCCTGCCCGCCCTGCGCGTCGCGATGGGGGACAAACCGCTCTGCGGCGGCTGCGGGGCCAAGGTCGGCCCGCTGGCCCTGACCACCAGCCTTGCCACCCTGCCCCGCCCCCAGCGCGCCGATGTGATCACCGGGGCGGGTGATGATGCCGCCCAGTTGCGCGCGGGCGACGATGTGCAGGTTATCACCACCGACCATCTGCGCGCCTTTACCCATGACCCCCGCCTGATGGCCCGCATCGCCGCCACCCATGCCTTGGGCGATATCTGGGCCATGGCGGCCGCCCCGCAGGTCGCCCTGTCGCAAATCACCCTGCCGCGCCTGTCGCCCGATCTTCAGACGCGGATGCTGGCCGATATCCTTCAGGCCGCAGCGCAGGTGTTCAGCGCCGCCGGGGCAGATGTCGTCGGCGGCCATACCTCGATCGGGTCCGAACTGACCATCGGCTTTACCGTCACCGGCCTGACCCCCCATCCCATCGCCAAATCCGGTGCCCTGCCCGGCGATGCGCTGATCCTGACCAAAGCCTTGGGCACCGGCACGATCATGGCCGCCGAAATGGCTCTGGCCCGCCTGCCCGACCTGCTGCTGGGCGAGGCTGTCGCAACCGCCTTTGCCTCGATGACCCGCGCCCAAGGCCCTGCGGCGGCGATCCTCGCCCCCCATGCCCATGCGATGACCGATGTCACCGGCTTTGGCCTCGCCGGCCACCTGATGGAAATTCTAGACGCGTCCGGCGTTGCCGCGACCCTGACCCTGTCGGCCATTCCCACCCTGCCCGGTGCCCTCGAGCTGGCCGAAGCCCACCCCTCCAGCATCGCCCCCGCCAACCGCGCCGCCCTGCTGGGCCGCCTCACCGGCACCCCCGGCCCGGTGACGCCCCTGCTGTATGACCCCCAAACCGGTGGCGGCCTGCTAGCCGCCGTGCCCGCCGCCCTCGCCCCCGCCCTGCTGGAACGCCTGCGCCAGACCGACCCGGATGCCGCCCTGATCGGTCATGTCACGGCTGGCGCCCCGGCGATCACCACCCTCCCCTGATCGCGCCGCACTGCCCAGGCTCCGGGCAGAACCGATGCCAGAGATCAACCGTGACTTGCGGTCAGCCGCGCCACCTCGGCCGCAACCCGCGCGGCCAACCCATCCAGATCGCCGTCGTCCAGCCGGCCCACGGCGATCTCGACCAGGGGCACCGCCATCCGCTCGCGGTGCTTGTCATAGCGTGGGTCGTAATGCTGCTCCATCAGGCTGTCGGCCAACGGGGCAAACTGCCCGGCCCCGGCCATCGCCCGCCAGGCGTCCACCTGCTCATGGGAATGGCTCAGCCGCAGCAACTCGATCACCCCGGCCAGCTTGTCGGCATCGGCGACCATGTCGGCATAGGCGCGCGTCAGATACTGCGCCCGCGCCGCCCGTGGCGCCGCAATCGCCACGCGGGGTGCGGCCAGCATCGCCTTCCACAACTGCGGTGGCACCCGGCAATCGCCGACCTTGCTGCTCTCGGCCTCCACCACCACCGGGCGCAACGGATCCAGCCGCGCCAGTTGCAGCGCGAGGGCCACCTCAAACGCCTTTTGCGACGGTTGCCCCCCCGGCATATGCCCGAACAACGACCCCCGATGCCGCGCCAACCCTTCCAGGTCGATCACCTGCACCCCCATGGCACCCAGCCGCAGCAACACATCCGTCTTGGCCGACCCGGTATTGCCATCCAGCACCACAACCGGGCTCGCCACCGGCGTGTCATACAACGCCTTGACCACCAGCGCCCGCCACGCCTTGTATCCGCCCGCAATCACATCCACCCGCCAGCCGATCTGCCCCAGGATCGACGCGAACGACCCCGACCGCTGCCCGCCCCGCCAGCAATAGACCAACGGCTTCCACGCCCCCGACTTTTCGGCCAGCGGCCCCTGCAAATGCGCCGAGGCATTCTTGGCCACCAGCGCCGCCCCCACCTTGCGCGCGGTAAAGGGGCTGACCTGCTTGTAAATCGTGCCCACCTCGGCCCGCTCGGCATCGTCCAGCACGGGCAGCGATATCGCGCCGGGAATATGATCCTCGGCAAACTCCAGCGGCGCGCGCACATCAATGATGTCGTCAAACCCCAGGGCAAAGATATCGGTCAGATTGGTCAAGGTGATCGCCATGGCCGCCTCTTACCAGCCCCGCCCAACAAAGACCACTTGTAGGATGGGCAGTTCGTCCTTGCGCCCATGGCGCGGGGACGGTTTGCCCATCGTCCCCACCCGTCAAATGCGCAGTTGACACAGCGCCTCACCGGGGCGCAGTCTTGATCCGCAAATTCCGGGGGTTCAATCATGACCGATTTCAACCTTGGCAGTTTTTCCCGCCCCATCACCACCACTTCCCCCCAGGCCCAGCAGGCGTTCAACACCGGCCTGACCTGGATGTATGGCTTCAACCACGAAGAGGCGATCCGCTGCTTTCAATCGGCCCTGACCGCCGACCCCACCTGCGCCCTGGCCCATTGGGGCATCGCCCATGCCATCGGCCCGAATTACAACAAGGTCTGGGGCTTCTTCTCGCCCGAGGAACAGATCGCCGCCCTTGCCCTGGCC
>CAMBWO010000397.1 GCA_945871285.1 Pseudorhodobacter antarcticus
GTGCTGGAAACCCAAGGCAAGCTTGGCCCCGCGTCCGAGGAGCTGCGCGCCTCCTTGCTGATCGAGCCGCATCAGGCGGATGTGCAGCAGCACCTTGTCCACATGCGCCAACGCATGACGTCCTGGCCCCCGGCGCGGCTGGACGTGCCCGGCCTGACCGAGGCCGAGGCTGCGGCCAACTGCGGCCCCCTTGCGGCGCTGGCGCTTTATGACGACCCGGTGATGCAGGCGGCCACGGCCGAGGACTGGATCCGGCGCAAAGCCCCCCCGACGGGCGAACGGCTGGCGCCCAAGGGCGGCTATGCCCATGACCGCATCCGCATCGGCTATCTTTCCACCGATTTCTGCCGCCACGCGATGAGTTTTCTGATTGCCGAACTGCTGGAACTGCACGACCGCGACCGGTTCGAGGTTTATGGCTATTGTGCCTCGCCCGAGGATGGCAGTGACATAAGGGCGCGGGTTCTGGCGGCGATGGATCATCATGTCCCGATCAAGGCCATGACCGATCCGCAAGCGGCAGCGCGGATCCGGGCGGATGAGATTGACATCCTGATCGACCTGAACGGGCTGACGCGGGGGGCGCGGGTGGGCGTGCTCCGCTGGAAGTCGGCGCCGGTGCAGATCACCTATCTGGGCTATATCGGGCCGATCCCCCTGCCGGAACTCGACTACATCCTGTGCGACGAAATCACGATTCCCAAGGCGCTTGAACCGCTTTACACCCCGCAACCCCTGCGGATCGAAGGGTGCTATCAGGCCAACGACAGCCGTCCCCCGGTTCTGCCGCAGGTCAGTCGGGCCTCGGAAGGGTTGCCCGAGGGCGCCTTTGTCTATTGCTGCGTGTCACATCACTACAAGATCACCGAAAGCCTGTTCGGCGGCTGGTGCGACATCGTAGCGGCGGTGTCGGGGTCCGTGCTGTGGCTGATTGACGACAACCCCGAAAGCCGGGCGGCGCTGACGGCGCGCTGGGCGGCGCGGGGGCTGGGGGTGGAACGGCTGGTCTTTGCCCCAAGGGTGGACCCCGACCGTTACCGCGCAAGGCTCGCCCTGGCCGATCTGTTCCTGGACACCACGCCCTATAACGCGGGCACGATCGCGTCGGATGCCCTGCGGATGGGGCTGCCGTTGCTGACGCTGCAAGGCACGGCCTTTGCTGCCCGCATGGCCTCCAGTCTGCTGACGGCGATGGGCCTGACCGACTGCATCACCACCACCCTGCCCGGTTATGTCGCCCGCGCCATCCAGATCGGTCAGGATCCCGACCTGCATCAGGCGCTGAAGGCGCGGCTGGCGGGCGATGCCTGGGCGCGGACGCTGGGCGATGCGGCGGGCTTTGCCCGGAGGTTCGAGGCGGTGATGCAGCAGGTGGTGGTGAAAGGCACGCTCAGTCCAGCACAAACTGCGCCGGGTTGACCGACAGGCCCTGCGCATCCGGGGCAACCGGCGCAACGTGGCGGGCAGCAGCGTGGCGCGTGCCGGTGGCGAGGTCGCGCAGCCAGATTTGCACGCCCTCGGCCTCAACCTGATAGGCCACGCCGCCAATGTCCAGCACCGGCCCCTCCGCCCCAGCGGTCAGCAGTTCGGGTCCGCCCAGGAAAACGGGCTGCCCCGGCAGGGGCGTCCCGCTGACAGGCAGGGCCACAAAGCCCCCGGTCGCGGTGCTGACCGGGCCGCCAAAAGTGTAGAACACCTCGCCCGGCCTGACGCCCCCGGTGGTCAGAATATGCGGATAGGCTTCCATCCAGTCCAGCACCGAGATCACCAGTCCGTCGCTGTCACGCATCACCATCATCATCGGTTTCGCCTGGGCCACGACCGGGTTGGCCAGCGCCGGCAAGGCGGAGGTCAAAAGGGCGGCGGCAAGTGCGACGGGGAGTTTGGACATTGGGGTTCCTTTCGTCATATGCGTTAGAATCGAATGAGGGTGAAGCCGACCGAACCGGTCAGAATCGGGCCGTCGCCAGAGTGCTGTGTCAGGTTCTCGACCCCCAGCTTGACCGATACGCCGGTCCTCGGCAGGGCCAGGGCCAGACCAGCGTTCAGGTTCCGTCCGTTCCATTCGGCGATCAGGTTCAGGTGGTCGGACACCTCGGCCGACAGGGCGGCGAAAACCGCCGTTCCACGGGGCGCGCGGCCCTCGGCAATGTCGCGGGGGGTTGCATGGGCAAAGCGGCCGCTGCCCGCACCAAAGGTCAGGGTGCCCGCGAACGGCATCTGCACGCGGTCAAACGCCCAGCTTGCCGCCAAGGAAAAGCTGGCCTCGCCATCGGTGTCCCGCACCAACAGGTTCTCACCGCCCAAGGACAGCGACAGCCCATCCCACAGATAGCGGCTGATCGAAAAGCCAAACGACATCCGGTCCGGATTGCCAAAATCGCTCAGGTCGTTGGCCGAAACCATCAGCCCCACGCCCAATCCCCGAAAACCATTGCCAAAGGACAGGCCAAGGCCCAGCGCCCCATCCCCCTGCGCGGTATAGGGCACCCGGTTCACGCCGCCGATGCTGGCCGACAGCGCGGCGCGGGCGGGCTGGTTGGCAAAACGGGCCGGGCCGAACCCCGATGGCACGGTCAGCGCATGGGCGGCGGCATTGGGCAGCGCCACCTTGGCCGCGCGGTACATATCTCGCGCCGCCGCGGGACGGTCAAGGGTCAGACCCGCCAGCCGGTCGTTCAACGCACGCTCTGACGTGACGGCGGGGTCAAAGGCGAACCGCCCGGTGCCGGGATCACGCCGCAGCACCCCGGCCTGTTCCAGCCGGGCGACATCAGTCAGGGGCAGGGTGAATCCGGCAATCGTCACCGCGTCATAACGACCTGCCCCGCTGAGATCCTGAGCCGGGGCCGGGGCGGCAAGACATATCGCAAGGGCCAAAAGAAGGGGGCGCATTCAGGTTCCAGAACGAGGGGACTTGGAACCCTAGCACAGCGCGCCCACCGGTCGATTGGCCTTTCGCTTAGGCCGCCGGTTTGGCCGTAAACCTTCGGCCAAACCAGCACCCAAGTGTCAGATATCCAGCGTGTTTTCATGTTCCCAGCGCGAGAAATGGGCGGCGTAGCTGTCCCACTCCTTGCGCTTGAGGTTGACATAGGCCGTGGAAAACTCCTGGCCCAGCATCGCCTTCAACGTGGTGTCCTTGTCGAAATCGCGCAGCGCGTCCAACAGGTTCAGCGGCAGCTTCGGCGCGCCCTTCACGGTATGGCCCATCTGATACATGTCGATGTCGTGGCGCGGCCCCGGATCGGCGTTGGTGCGCACGCCGTCCAGTCCGGCAGCGATGATGACGGCTTGCAGCAAATAGGGATTCGCCGCCCCATCGGGCAGGCGCAGTTCGAACCGGCCCGGCCCCGGCACGCGGACCATATGGGTGCGGTTGTTGCCGGTCCAGGTCACGGTATTGGGCGCCCAGGTGGCCCCCGACGAGGTGCGCGGCGCGTTGATGCGTTTGTAGCTGTTGACCGT
>CAMBWO010000398.1 GCA_945871285.1 Pseudorhodobacter antarcticus
TTGATCATTCCAACTTCCCCTTTTCGAACCTGTCAGGCGGTGCCTTGGCTGCGCACAAATGCCGCGCCGCCCCTGATTAAGGGGCCTTTGGCCGCAAATCACGGGGAATTTTGCCGCTGTCAGCCCTTCTTGAGCTCGGCTGCGGCGGCCAGAACCGCCCGTTCGGCGGCTTGCAGGGATTTCGCGATCGACGCCACCAGCTTTTCGATCTTGGCGCGTTCGGGTGCGGCTTCGATCAGTTTGTGGTGTTTGATTGCCGCCTCGCGGTAGTCGCGGTCGACGGTTTTCAGCTTGTCCAACTCGTCCCTTGCGGTTTTGAGCGCCTTGGTCGCCGCCGCCGGATCGGCGGGCATCGCCTCGGTGGCCTCGCCGCTGGCGCGGATGACCTTGTTCGATCCGGTGAGGGCGCGGGTGACCTTGTCCTTGAGGGTGGACAGATCAAACATGTCGGGCAGGTCGGCATTGGCCTTGGCGCCGACCTTGGGGGCGTTCGAGATGATCTTGGCCAGGGTTTTGGGGAACAGATCGACATAAATCAGGGTGGTGCGGGCGGGGCGATCCTTGTGGGCGACCACGATCATCAGGCGCTGGTATTCGTCATCCATGGCCGCCAGCAGCGCCTCGGTTTCCTTGCGGCCATCGCTGAAAGATTTGCGCGATTTCAGGTCCTTTTCCAGGGCCTTGTGCAGGGCCACGACCTGATCGGAGACCTTTTGCGCCTCGCCGCAATAGCTTGTCAGGTCCTTGATGTCGTCACGCAACCCGGTCACGGCGGTGTCCATCTTCTTTTTGGCGGCGGCGAAAGCCTTGAACTTCAGGAAATCGTCCAGCGTCTTGCCGGTCACGCCGGCTTCGCGGGCCTCTTGGACGGCTTGGGTCAGGTCGGTTTCGCCCGTGTCACAGGCGGTCTTGGATTGGGTGATCTGCTTGAGATGGCCGCCCGCCACCTTGTCGGTATAGCGGTCAGCGGTGGCTTTCAGTTTTTTGTAGTCGGAATGAAATTTCTCCCAGTCCTTCAACATGAAATCTTCCCCCTCAAAGGACGCAAGGCAGGCATGCAGCGCCCGCACGCCGCCCCGTTCAGGAACAACTTTTCTTCCCTTGCGTCAAAGGCTATGTGATTTGCAGTGGATTTTGGTGCCGTCTGTCAAAGGAACCCCGCCCGTGTCGACCCGTGACCTGAAGCTTCCGGAAGAGCGGCACCCTGAAAAGGCGCACCGCAGCGATAACCCGCAGCCCAAGAAGCCGGACTGGATCCGGGTGCGGGCACCGACGTCGGACGGGTATAAAAAGACCCGCGACATCCTGCGCGCGAAAAATCTGGTGACGGTCTGCGAGGAGGCGGGTTGCCCCAATGTGGGCGAATGCTGGAGCCAGGGTCACGCCACGATGATGATCATGGGTGACATCTGCACGCGGGGCTGCACGTTTTGCAACATCGCCACGGGCAAGCCGCGGGCGCTGGACCCGTTCGAGCCGGGCCGGGTTGGCTATGCCGTGGCGGAGCTGGGGCTGTCGCATGTCGTTGTGACATCGGTTGACCGGGATGATCTGGAGGATGGCGGGGCCGAGCATTTTGCGATGACGATCCGGGCGATCCGGCATCGAGCGCCTGAGACGACCATCGAGATTTTGACCCCCGATTTCCTGAAATGCCCGCCCAGTGCGGTGCAAACCGTGGTCACGGCGCGGCCGGATGTGTTCAACCACAACCTGGAAACCGTGCCGGGGCTCTATCCCGAGGTGCGGCCGGGGGCGCGGTATTTCGCGTCGCTGCGGCTGTTGCAGCGGGTCAAGGAGATGGACGCGGGTCTGTTCACCAAATCGGGCATCATGGTGGGTCTGGGCGAGGATCGTCAGGCCGTTCTGCAAGTGATGGACGATCTGCGCGCCGCCGATGTCGATTTTCTGACGATCGGGCAATATCTGCAACCGACGCCCAAACACCACCGGGTGGACCGCTTCGTGACGCCGGATGAGTTCAAGAGTTACGAGGCGGCGGCCTATGCCAAGGGCTTTGCCATGGTGTCGGCCACGCCGCTGACGCGGTCCAGCTATCATGCCGGGGATGATTTTGCCCGGTTGCGGGCGGCGCGTCAGGCCAAGCTGTCACAAGGCTGACTTGTCAGGCTGGCGCGGTGAAGGGCTGGGAGATGGCCTGAAACGCTGCCGTTTGCTCCAGCCTTGCGCAGGCCGCGTGCAGGTTGGGGGTGGCGGTGGGGTCGGGCAGGCCCGGCAGCGCCTCGGTTGCAAAGCGCAGGGCGCAGGCGACGGCGATGTCGGCATGCGTCAGGCTGTCGAACCACCAGGGGCCGGGGCGGGTGGCGCGGTCAACCTCGAGTGCCGCCAGAACGCCGCCGATCTGACGGCGACAGCGCGCCTCCCAGACCTCGGACACGGTGCCATGCAGGCGGCGTTCGTAAAACAGGCTGACGGCCTTGTCGGCAAGACCCGTGCCGAGGGCCGCGACCTTGAGCACCCGGTGCCGGGCGGGTTCGGTGCGGGGGAACAGCGGGTCGGGCACCAGACTGTCGAGATGGTCCAGAATCATGTGGCTGTCGGTCAGGGCAAAGCCATCAACCAGCACCAGCGTCGGCACCCGGATCAGCGGGTTGACCTGTGCCAGACGGTCCGCATCGCCAAAGACCGACCAGGGGCGGTGTTCGAAGGGCAGGTCATACAGCGTCAGCGCGATGCCAACGCGGCGGACAAAGGGGCTGTCATATTGGCCGATCAGGATCATGGGACGGGTGGCACCGACCGTAGATAGGCGACCACCGCCCAGACGTCTTCTTCGGGCAGGCGGGCCATGTTTTCAACGACATGGGCCATCGGGCCGCCGACCACATCGAACTCGGGGGTAAAGCCGGTGGTCAGATAGGCAAAGATGTCGTCGGGCGACCAGTCCAGCACAGCGGGGGTGATGTTGGGCACCTTGGCCTTGCCATCGGGTGTGGCCCCCCCGCCCAGCCAGCGCGAGGTGGTCAGGCCGCCCAGCGGATTGCGCGGGGTGTGGCATTCGCCGCAATGGGCCAGGCTCTCGACGATATAGCGGCCGCGTGTCACTTCGGGACTGAGGTCGCCGGTCATCACATAATCGCCGCCCGCGAACAGGAATTTCCACCCGCCCAAGCTGCGGCGGATGTTGAAGGGAAAGCCCACCTCATGCGGCAGGTTGGGGGTCGCGTCGGCGGGCAGGGTGTCCATGAAGGCCTTGAGGTTCACCACATCCTGCGGGTCCATCTTGGCATAGGCGGGATAGGGCATGGCGGGGTAGTAATGGGCGCCCTCAGGCGAGATGCCATCCTGTATGCTGTGGACAAACTGGTCCAGCGTCCAGCCGCCAATGCCCTGCACCGGGTCGGTCGAGATGTTGGGCGCGATAAAGGTGCCAAAGCCCGAGGCGAAGCGTTCGCCCCCGGCCAGCACCAGCTGCGCGTCATCCTTGGCCCCCGGTGC
>CAMBWO010000399.1 GCA_945871285.1 Pseudorhodobacter antarcticus
GGTGGGCGAAGTTCTGCGCGTGATCCGTCAACTAGCTGAAGAGGGCAACACCATGATCCTGGTGACGCATGAGATGCAATTCGCCCGCGAGGTCAGCCACAAGGTTTTGTTCCTGCATCAGGGCCGCGTCGAAGAGGAAGGAACCCCGGCCGATCTGTTCGGCCAACCGAAATCCGAGCGTTTGCGCCAGTTCCTGGCCCGGACGTTCTGAGACTGACATCGCGACCCGGCCAGCCAGAACAGGGCGAAATCGGTGCGGTGAAGACCAAAATGAAACGAAGTTCAACAAGGAGACGGACATGAAACTGAAGGTTCTTTCGCTCATCGCGCTGCTCGCTGGGGCAGCATCTGGGGCGCAGGCCGAAGGCCAGCTGAAGATCGGCACCGAAGGCGCATACCCGCCGTGGAGCATGGCCGACGCCAATGGTACGGTCACCGGCTTTGACGCCGACGTGGGCAACATGCTGTGCGCCAAGCTGGCCATGGAATGCGTGTTTGTGGTTCAGGCATTTGACGGCCTGATCCCCGCATTGCAGGCCAACCAGTTCGACATCATCATTTCGGGCATGTCGATCACCGAAGACCGCCGCCAAGCGATCAGCTTCTCGACCGGTTATGCAGAGCTGGCCAACAAGGTGGTCGTCGCCAAGGATTCCGACCTTGCAGGCATCACCGAGATTCCGGCGCTGTTGGCCGCTCTTGATGGCCATTCGGTTGGCGTGCAGGCAGGTACCACCCATGCCCATTTCATGGAAAAGCTGGCCCCGACCGCGACGCTGAAATCCTACGCGACTTTGGATGAAATGCAGATCGACCTTGCCAACGGCCGCGTGGATGCAGGCTTTGCCGATGTGTCAGCCTTGCAGTCATTCTTGGACAAGCCCGAAGGTGCAGGCTTTCAGTTTGTTGATGTCAACATCATCTCCACCTTTGACCCGACTTTGGGCGAAGGCGTGGGCGTCGGCATTCGTCAGGACGACACAGACCTGAAAGCGAAAATCGACACCGCCCTTTGCGAGTTGATCGCGGATGGCTCGATCAAGGCTTCCAGCGAGAAATGGTTCAACATGGATATCTCGCGCCCCTGCCAATAACGCCGGGCCGGAACTTCAAGAACAGGCCGCGCCCGGCTTCGGCTGGGCGCGTGTTTCAGAAAACAGGATGAAGCGATGGAATTCGGTTTGGTACAGGTCTGGGAGGGTGGCTGGGTCGGTGCTATCCTGCGTGGTGCATCCGTCTCCATCGCCGTCGGTGTGGCCAGTATGATCTTCGGGCTGATCATCGGCACGATCTGCGGCCTGATCAAATGGCGCGCGGTGTTCGGGCTGTCGCACCTGGTCGATCTTTACACATCGGTCATCCGCGGTGTGCCGGAACTTTTGATCATCTACCTGCTGTTTTTCGGGTCTGTTGAATTTGTCACCAAGATCGCGACCGTCTTCGGCTTCGCTGAACTTGCCGATGCGGGCTATGCGTTTTTCATCACCGTTGCCGCGATTAGCGCCATTTCGGGCGCCTATTCGACCGAGGTCATCCGCGGCGCGCTTGCCGCGATCCCGAAAGGCCATATCGAGGCGGCCGTCGCACTGGGCCTGCCAAACCGCCGGATATTCATGCGCATTATCGCGCCACAAATGTTGCGCATTGCCTTTCCCGGCATCAACAACGTCTGGCAAACCACGATCAAGGACACGGCGCTGGTTTCGGTGGTGGGCCTGCAAGAGCTGATGCGCACCGCCTTCATTGGTGCGGGGTCAACACATAACCCCCTGATCTTCTATACAATTGCAGCCTTGGTCTACCTGATGATCACGCTGATCAGCCAAGTCGGCTTTACTAGGGTCGAAGCCGTTTTATCACCACGGGAAAGGGGCTAAGCGATGGAACTTATTCAGCTTGCCGTGCCGGTGCTGCTCAAAGGTCTTTGGATGACCCTGACGCTAACCGCCGTTTCCGTTGCCATCGGCTTCAATCTTGGCCTTGGCCTTGCGATCATGCGCGGGTCAGACAAGGCTTGGGTGTCCGGGTTCGCGCGCCACTACAGTACAGCGTTTCGCGGCACACCACTTTTGGTGCAGATATTCTTGATCTACTACGGACTTGGACAGATCAGATCTATTCACGACGTACCGGCCCTGTGGTGGGTCATCAGCGAAGGTTCGCGCTGTGCGGTGCTGGCGCTGGCGCTGAACACCGCAGCCTATACGTCAGAGATTCTGCGCGGCGGACTTGTTGCCGTGCCCGCTGGCCTGGTCGAAGCGGCCAAAGCCTGCGGCATGTCGCGCGCGATGCGGTTTCGCCGCATCGAGTTTCCGCTGGCCATCCGGCAGGCGCTGCCCGCTTACGGAAACGAACTGGTGTTGATGGTCAAGGGCACCAGTCTGGCCTCGACCATCACCGTACTGGAAATCACCGGCTACGCCAAACGCCTGATGAGCCAGACATTTGCGATTTTCGAAGTTTTCGCCATCGCAGGGGTGCTCTATTTGGTGCTGAATCTGGTCTTGATCGGGGTGGTCCGGCTGATCGAACGCCGATTGATGCGCCACACCGGGCCAGCACCGCAGAGCCGATCAGCCTCCGTGCAGCAAGCGATCTGATCTGGGCTTGGCATGAGCATCCTCTCGACGCTGTGTTCGCAGAACGAAAGCCACGGGATTGCCGAGTTGGGCGGGATGGGTTTTCATGGAACCAAAAGCCATCGAAAAACGCGTTTGGGCGCATGTGAGAGGTTGCGATTTCCGTTTACACATAAACCCATTGCGCATCTGTCGTTCGAAGCGGTGCAAACCTGATTTTCCGGGAGCGGTCGTTGCCTCTAGACGCAGCCCGGCAGCGAGCGCGAATGCTGAATGTTCGGACATGCAGACGACGGGGCTCGTATGGTTATTGGTGGCGCCGGTGCTATCGTTTCGGCGATATACAACTGGAATTTCGATCCGCCCCTTCTGGAACTGTTAGAGCAGTTGGGCCGCAACTTGCCTTGCTCGGACCTGAACAAATTATCGGCCAACCGTAGATTTCAGGTCAGGGCCGTTCCCAAAAGCGCCTTCATGCAAGCGAGACACGCAGGTCGGCCAAAGCTTCAAGTTGCGCGCGCACATGGGCATCCAGAACCCTTTGCATGGTCGCTACCTCGATCACTAACGGTTTGCCAGAGGCCTTTTCCACCACCGCCGCCACTTGCGCGGCCATCAGCGCCGCCACCCGCGCTGGCCAGGTGACCCAGACATCGCGCTCCTGCCGTGCCAGGCGAAACACCAGCGCCTCAGCGCGCGCCCGGTCAACCAAAGTGCCTTTCTTCTTCTGGATCGCGAGCTGGCGTTCCTGCGCCTGATAGACCGTCAACGCAGTGCGGGCTTTGAGGTAGCTGTCTGTCCCGCCGCTGCCGCTGGTGGGCAGAGCAGCGTCGCCACCAAGCGAGCGACGCTGCTGATCGGGGTCGGCCATTTCCGCCCG
>CAMBWO010000400.1 GCA_945871285.1 Pseudorhodobacter antarcticus
TGGCCCCCGAGGCGGCCGAAGTGACCTTCCGTTATGACTATTCCGGCCAACCCGGCACTTACCCCGAGGCGATGTTCCATCCCGTCCCGTCGCGCCAGACCCGCGCCGCCCCCGCACTTCAGCAGGACGCGCGCCAGCTTGCCGGAACCGGCGACGATCTGACCCGCGCAATCCGCATCGCACGCGGCGTGGCCGAACGGTTCGACTATGGCCACCCCACGCGGCACTTCACGGACGGTTTCGACCATGTTCCGCATCTGGCCTGCGGCCTGACCGAAGGCTCCTGCGTCGACATCCACACCTACTTTCTGGCCTCGCTCCGCGCCGCCGGAATCGAGGCGGGCTATGTCGTCGGCTATTTCTTCCCCGAGGTCGGCGACTGCACCAGCGGGCATTGCTGGGCAGTCACCCGCATCGGCGGGCAGACGCAGGAATGGGACATCTCGCATTTCCTGCAAATCGGACGGCGCGATGCCGGGCCCGCGCTGAACCCCAAGGGCGGCTTTCGCCTGCCGGTCGGTCATTCCACGGCGCTTTGCCATCCGGGGATCGGCTTTGCGGATCTGAAACTGCTGGTCGAACCCATGATGATGCGCGATGGCGAAGCTGTACGGTTCGACACAAAACGCATCCGCCTTCTGATGCCTTCACCCCCTGGAAACGGACCCCTGTCATGAAAATGCTGACCGAAGCGCCGAATGTCCATGAAACCGCCACGCTGGTCGATTGCACCTTGGGCAAATGGACCGAAGTGATGGCGCAGGTGACGATGCGCGAGGTCACGTTCGGCGATTACTCCTACATCGTGCGGGGCGGCAACGCGGTCTGGTCCACCATCGGCAAGTTCTGTTCCATCGCAGAAGGCGCCCGGATCAATCCCGGCAACCACGCCACATGGCGCGCCAGCCAGCATCACTTCACCTACCGGGCGGCGCAGTTTGGTCTGGGCGAGGATGACGACACCTTTTTTCAATGGCGCCGCGATCATTGGGTCACCATCGGCCATGATGTCTGGATCGGCCACGGCGTCACCCTCCTGCCGGGTGTCACGGTCGGCACCGGGGCGGTGATAGGGGCGGGCGCCGTGGTTTCCAAGGCTGTGGCCCCCTATGAAATCGTGGGCGGCGTGCCCGCGCGCCATCTGAAATGGCGCTTCACCCCGCCTCAGGCCGAGGCGCTGCAACAGATCGCCTGGTGGGATTGGGACCATGCCGCGCTAAAGGCCGCTCTGCCCGATATCCGGGCCATGGACATCGACACTTTCATCGCGAGATACCGCTGAACCCGGCCCCCTTTCGCGACCATGGCCACTTTGCCCGACTCTGGCTTGCCTCTGACCAAGCCTTGCGCCAGGTCTGGGGTGCGCGAAGAACCCCGTTTTGCAAGACGACCAAGGCCGCTCCAGAAAATGATCCGTGCTTTGGCATTCCGATCAGGGACATGGTCGAGAAAAGCCCTCCTACGGCTGTCGCACCGTGGCCTGGCGTCCGGGCTTCAGCAAGAACACGGTGCCGCGCAACCTTCAGACCAAGGGCTGGCAGGTCCACAAGCGCCCGATCGGCAAGCGGCCGCATATCGGGGCCGCGCCCTCGGTCGCCACCGCCTTGGCGGCGTAACCCAAGCAGATTGCGCGGGGTCGATGCGGGCCCAGGACTTCGCCACGCAACGGCCCTGAACAGGCAACAGTGACCGCCCGAACCTGGGCATCGGCGGCATCGCGCCCGCACAGAAACGAAAAATGGCCGCGTTCTACGGATGCGCCCCGGCTAGAAATGGGGATTACCCATGTGAACAGGCCATTCGCCTCGAACGCTATTTTCCAGGGCCTTGGCTGGCAAACCAAACCCATTCAGGGCCTGGTGACTGACAATGACGCCCCCTCTCACCCATTGATGTCCTTGTCCCACACCTTCACCTGCCCCTCCTTCACCCCTACAACCCGGCGCAACACCACCCAGGCCCCCAGCGACAGCACCGCAAACACCAGCGCCAAAACGGGCACCGACCCGCCCAGCGCGCCAATCGCCACCAGAACCCCCACCAGCACCGCCCCGATGGCGAAGCCCAGGAATATGAACCCCGGCACCAGCACCTCCAGCACGCCCAGCGCCACGCCAAACACCACCCAGGCCCACCACAACGTCCAGATCATCATACCCGCCCCTTCAACATCTTGAACGCATCCGAAAACGCATCCAGCGCGGACGCCGGCACAATGATCATCTGCTTGCCCGCCCCCGTGCCCACCGCCGTCAACGCCTCCACCTGCTTCAGCGCCACCTGATACTGCGCCGCCTCAATCCCGTTCTCCTTGATCGCATCGGCAATCACCCCGGTGGCATAGGCCTCGGCATCCGCCAACACCCGCCGCGCCTTGGCCTGCTGCTCGGCCGCATACAACTCCGCATCCGCGTTCAGCTCCACCGACCGCTTGTTGCCCTCCGCCTCCATCACCTGAGCCCGCCGCGCCCGCTCGGCATTCAGCTGCTGCAACATCGCATGCCGCGTCGCATCATCCAGCGCCACGTCCAAAATCTCGGCCCGCGTCACCTCGATCCCCCAATCATCCACCATCGCCCGCACATGCGCCCGGATCTGAGTCGTCAACTCGTTCCGGTTGCTCTGCACATGGTCCAGCTCCATCTTGCCAATCTCGCTGCGCACAATCCCCGCCACCGTCGTCGCAATCGCCGCATCGACATCCTTGATCCGGTACACCGTCTTCTCCGGCTCGGTGATCCGGTAAAACACGCTCGTCTCCACCTTCACCAACACGTTGTCCGTCGTGATCGCGTCCTGATGCGCCGTCGGCAACTGCCGCTCCAGAATGCTGATCTTGTGCGCCACCACATCCACGAACGGCACGGTAAAGTTGATCCCCGGCCCCAGCACGACCCGCCGCCGCCCAAACCGCTCCACCACGAACTTCTGGCTCTGCGGCACGATCCGTATCGCCTTGAACAGCGTCAGGATGATCAAAAACGCCACCGCCAACAGGGTTATTTGTCCACCGTCCATCGCCATCTCCCCAAAATCCTGCCCCCACTCTACCCCTTAACCCACCGCACGCAAGCAACACCCCCTCTCCCCCTGCTACCGTGCCGAAAACAGGAGCCCCCGATGACCCTCATCCTCATCCCCCTCACCCAAATCGACATGCACGCGCTGCCCCGCGACCGCTCCACCCTCCCCCCCGCCGCCCTGGCCGAGCTGCAATCCTCCATCGCATCTGAGGGCCTCCGCCAACCCATCGAAGTCTGGCGCCTCAGCACGCCAAGTCAGGGCCCCAATGGCCCCTACGAATACGGCCTCATCTCCGGCCTGCGCCGCATGACAGCGCACCAAAACCTCGCCGCCCTGCGCCGCAACGGCGACTTCACCACCATCGCCGCCTTCCTGCGCACCCCCACCTCCCTCCCCGACGCCCTCGCCGCCAAGGTGACC
>CAMBWO010000401.1 GCA_945871285.1 Pseudorhodobacter antarcticus
GTTCCATATCAATGGCTTGTGATTTTCTGTTCACCAAACCTTAACCATTGCACCCACGGCTTGCCCCTTCGCACCCAAAACTTTTCGAAAGGTTTTGCAAATTTCTTCGAAGAAATTTGGGTCGCGCCGGACGTGGCCGCCGTTACAAGCCCAGCACCTTGCGCAGCATGTTGGCGGCCACCAGCGTGATAAAGATCGCAAAGGCGCGCTTCAGCGGTTTGGGGTCCATCGCATGGGCCAGACGTACGCCGTAAGGGGTGGTCAGCAGGGTCATCGGGATGATGATGGCAAAGGCCGGCAGGTTCACGGCACCGATGCTGAACGGCGGCGCGTCCGGGACATCCAGCAAAAGGAACCCGATCAGCGAGGGGACCGAGATCAGGATGCCAAACCCCGAGGCCGTGGCAACGGCGCGGTGGATCGGCATCCCGTACAGGCTCATCAGCGGCACGCCAAAGGTCCCGCCGCCGATGCCCATCAGCGTGGAAAAGAACGCCAGCAACGAGGCCTGCACCGCCCGCAGCGGTTGGCCCGGCATGGCCGCGCCCAACCGCCAATCGCTGCGGCCAAAGGCCATATACAAACCCGCCAGCATGGCCAGCACGCCAAACACCGCCTGCAAGGCGCGGGTGTGCAGCACCGATGCCACCACCACCCCGGCAATCGAGCCCACAACCAGCCACAGCGCCCAGACCCGCAACAAATCCCAATCCACAGCGCCCTTTTTGTTATGCGCCATCACCGACCGGGCCGAGGTGACGACGATGGTCGCGGCCGAGGTGCCAATGCAGACCTGCATCAGTTGCGACCCGCCAAAGCCCAAGGTGGTGAACAGGTAAAAGAAGGCTGGCACCAGCACGATGCCGCCGCCCACGCCCAACAAACCGGCAATCACCCCGGTTGCCGCCCCAATGATCAGCAACAGCACCACCATGGGTGCCAAAGTGGCAAGCTCAGGCATGGATTCCTCCTTCAATCCCGCAGGCATACCGGGTAAGAGGCGCCGTGGCCAGTGGTCGGACTTGCGCGGTGCTCCGAAAACACTTAGCTTATCACCTAACCTTTAAAGGATCCCATCATGGCTCAAAGCCTTGCCCGCCCTGCCCTGATTCTGGGGCTTTTGTCCTGCATCGGTCCGTTTGCCATCGACATGTATCTGCCCGCGATGCCGCTGATCGGGGCGGACCTTGGCACCACGCCACAGGGGATGCAAAGCACGATCACCGCCTATTTCGCGGCCTTCGGACTGGCGCAGATGGTTTATGGCCCGTGGTCCGATCAGGTCGGGCGCAAGGTGCCGCTTTATGCCGGGATTGCGCTGTTCGTGCTGGGCACGATCCTGTGCATGACGGCGGCCAGTGCCAACGGGCTGATCGCGGGCCGGGTGGTGCAGGGTTTGGGCGCGGCGGCGCTGGGCGTGGTGCCCCGCGCCATCGTGCGTGACATGCTGACCGGGGCCGAGGCGACGCGGATGATGGCGGCGATCATGCTGGTGTTTTCCGTCTCGCCCATGTTGGCACCACTGGTCGGGTCGGCGCTGCTGCTGGTCACGGGCTGGCGCGGCATCTTTGGCGCGCTGCTGGTGGCCTCGGTCCTGAGCCTGGCGATGCTGGCCTTTGCCCAGCGTGAAACCCTGTCGCCCGTCAACCGCCGGCCGTTCAACATCGGCACGCTGCTGCGCGGCTGTGCCGAGTTGATGCGCGACCGGTCGTTTTTGCTGTGGACGTTCATTGGCGCGTTCGGCTTTGGCAGCTTCTTCATCTTCCTCGCCTCGGCCTCTTATGTGTATCAAGAGGGGTTCGGCCTGACCTCGACCCAGTTTTCGCTGGCCTTTGCCGTCAATGCGATGGCGTTCATCGGGGCCACGCAGATGGCCAGCCGGGCCTCCTTGCGCTTTGGGGTCATCCCGATGCTGAAATGGGCTTCTGTGGCCTTTGCCGTGGCGGCCTGCACCACGCTGGCATTGGCGCTGGCGGGGTATGGCAACCTGTGGGTCTGCATGGTGGGTCTGGCGGCCAGCAATGCCTGTCTGGGGCTGATCATCCCGTCGACCATGGTGTTGGCGCTGGATGAGCAGGGCGAAAAGGCGGGGCTGGCCAGTTCGCTGGGTGGCACGTTGCAGATGCTGACGGGCGGGGTGATGGTGGTGGCGCTGGGGCCGTGGCTGGGGGCGCAAGCCACGCCAATGGTGGCGGGCATCGCCGGCGCGGCGCTGGTCACGATGATCCTGACGCTGATGGTGGCGCAGGGTCAGGCGGCGCGCACGACGGCCTGAACTTCTGCCAAGGCGGCCTCCAGCACCTCGAGCCCCGCGCCGGGGCGGGTGACGCCTTCGGACAGCACACGGCGGTAGGCGCGGGCGCCGGGGCGACCCTGAAACAGGCCCAGCATGTGCCGGGTGATCTGGTGCAGCTTGCCCCCTTGGGCCAGATGGGCGGCGATATAGGGATACATCGCATGGGCCGTGCCAAGGGCATCCAGCCCCGGCCCGTCGCCCCACAGCGCATCGGCCCCGATCAGGGTTTGGGCGGGGTCGTGATAGGCGGCGCGCCCGATCATCACGCCGTCAAGGCCCAGGGCAAGCACGTCTTGCGCCTGCGCCAGCGTGGTGACGCCGCCATTGAGGCAGACGGTCATCTGCGGAAATTGCAGCTTCATCCGGCGGACGAGGTCGTAATCCAGGGGCGGAATCTCGCGGTTTTCCTTGGGGCTCAGGCCCTGGAGCCAGGCCTTGCGGGCGTGGATGATGACATGGGTGACACCGGCGCGGGTGACGTGTTCCAGGAAATCGGGCAGGGTCTGTTCGGGGTCCTGATCATCCACCCCGATGCGGCATTTCACCGTGACGGGCACCGATGCTGCGTCCAGCATCGCGGCCACACAGTCGGCCACCAGAGCAGGACGCTCCATCAACACCGCGCCGAAACAGCCCGATTGAACGCGGTCGGACGGGCAGCCGACGTTCAGGTTGATCTCGTCATAGCCATAGGGCGTGGCGATCCGCACCGCCTGCGCCAGTTCCGTGGGATCAGAGCCGCCCAGTTGCAGGGCCACGGGATGCTCGCCGCCGTGGGACAGCAGCCGGTCGCGCGGCCCGTGGATCACGGCGGCGGCGGTTACCATCTCGCTATACAGTATCGCCCGCCGCGTCATCAGCCGGTGAAAATGGCGGCAGTGGCGGTCGGTCCAATCCATCATCGGGGCTACGCTTAGTCGAAACGCATTGCTTTCATTGATATTTCTATTAATATCAGAAGATTGTGACTGCATCTGCACTGTTTACTTACTCCCTGTTACGTCCACTTACGACCACTGACGCTCCTGAGTTCCTACACTGTAGGAAGCCAAAACCAGAATGTAGGAAAATCATGGCCACCATAACACCGCGCAAAAGGAAAGACGGCACCGTAGCTTATACGGTCCAAATCAAGATCATGC
>CAMBWO010000402.1 GCA_945871285.1 Pseudorhodobacter antarcticus
AAGGTGGCCGAGTCCATCAAGATCGACGGTCTGGATGACCCCAACCTCGCCCTGCACGTGCCCGCCGATCTGCTGGCCAAGCTGAAGGACGAGTTGGAGATGGCCCGCGAACTCCTCCCCGCCTTCGACCGCGCCGCTTTCCTCAACGGCTCGATGACGCCGATCTGGTTTGGCTCGGCGATCAACTCCTTTGGCGTCAAGGAACTGATGGACGGCATGGGCGAGTATGGCCCCGAACCTCAGCCGCAAAAGGCCGACACGCGGCAGGTTGGGGCCGAAGAACCCACCGTGGCGGGCTTTGTCTTCAAGGTTCAGGCCAACATGGACCCCAAGCACCGCGACCGCGTCGCCTTTGTCCGGCTTGCCTCGGGGCACTTTACCCGCGGCATGAAGCTGCTGCATGTCCGCACCAAGAAACCCATGGCCATCGCCAACCCGGTGATGTTTCTCGCAGCCGATCGGGAACTGGCCGAAGAGGCCTGGGCCGGCGACATCATCGGCATCCCCAACCACGGCCAGTTGCGCATCGGCGACGCCCTGACCGAGGGTGAGGCGCTGCGCTTTACTGGCATCCCGTCCTTCGCCCCCGAACTGCTGCAAACCGTCCGGGCGATGGACCCGATGAAGGCCAAGCATCTGGAAAAAGCCCTGACCCAGTTCGCCGAGGAGGGTGCCGCCAAGGTGTTCAAGCCGATGATCGGGTCGGGCTATATCGTCGGCGTCGTCGGCCAGTTGCAGTTCGAGGTTCTGGCCTCCCGGATCGAGGAGGAATATTCCCTTCCCGTCCGCTTTGAACCCAGCCACTTCAGCTCTGCCCGCTGGGTTTCGGGCGCCAAGGCCGAAGTGGAAAAGCTGGTCAACGTCAACAAGGGCCACATGGCCACCGACAGCGACGGCGACATGGTGTTTCTGACCCGGCTGAAGTGGGACATTGACCGGGTCGAACGCGATTATCCGGCGCTCAAGCTGACGGCGACCAAGGAAATGATGGTCTGACGGTCAACCGACCGTCAGGTCCATCGTCACCGGGGCGTTCAGCAGTTTGGAAATCGGGCAGCCGGCCTTGGCCTTGTCGGCCAGATCACGGATCACCGATTCCTCGGCCGGGGCCTTGACCACCACCGTCAGATGCGCGCCCACCACGGTCGGGCTGCCCTCGGTCGTGGGGTCCAGCGTGATGGTCGACGTGGCGGTGATCCGGTCCGGCACAAGGTCGGCCCCGCTCATCAGGGCGGACAGGAACATGGCATAACAGCCGGCGTGGGCCGCGCCGATCAACTCTTCGGGGTTCGCACCCTTGCCGCTTTCGAACCGCGTGGCAAAAGAATAGGGTGTGTTGGTCAAGACACCACTTTGCGTGGTCAGCGTGCCGCCCCCGTCCTTGAGGTTGCCGGTCCAGATGGCACTTGCCGATTTTTCGATCATCTTGCTCTCCTGTTCAACGCTGGGGCCAGTTCACGACACTTCCGGTCCAAGGTCAACTAGCGCCCGGTCAGGACGAATAGCGTGTGCAGAAATAGGTCTCATACAGCCGCCGCCCGGCCAGATCGTTGCAAGGTGCCGGGGTTGGGGGAAAGCCTGCCGCGCCTGCACCATGGCAATCGAGAAGGCGACAAGGGCGCGAATAGGGCGGCGCGCACGGGCACCGGGCGGGGGCGGATCGGGGGAAAGGACGGCTAGGCGGCGGGGTTGCAGTGTCCGACGGGGCGATGCCGCAGGGTCCACCGTTGGCGGCTGGGTCGCCGCAGGCTCTGGCCCGCCGCCAGTTGCGGCACTCTCGGGCACAGGGGGGGGGGGGCGATCGGGGGCCGGCGGTCGGAGGGTGCGTCATTTTGCCCTTCGGAGCGGATAAACGTCGCCACCCGCAACGTCGTTCCATCACATTTTGCCACTGTCCTTTTTCCCATCAAACGGGCAACAAGAGTGCCATGACGTTGCCAGTTCACGAACTCGCTGCTTTGGGCACCGCAACCTGCTGGGCCCTGACCGGCCTCATCTCGGCCGACGCTGTCCGCGCGCTTGGCCCGTTTCATTTCAATCTATTGCGCCAGGGTCTGGTCACGCTGTTGCTGCTGGCGGTCGTCGTTGCCAGCGGTGCCCTGAGCCTTCCGGGTTGGGGTGCCTTTGGCGTTCTGGCCCTGTCGGGGGTGATCGGCATCCTGTTGGGGGACACGCTGAACTTTGCCGCCGTGGGCCGGATCGGGCCGCGCCGGGCGGGGGCGATTTTTGCGCTGAACGCGCCGATGGCGGCCATTCTGGGCTGGGCGATTCTGGGCGAAACCCTGGAACCGCTGGCCATCCTCGGCATCGCCGTGACCGCAAGCGGCGTGGCCCTCGCGATCCTGGGCCGCCCCCGCAGCGATGCGCACCGGCTCGAGGCGTTGACGGGCACCCTGCCACTGGGCATTCTTTTGGGGCTGGGGGCAGCCTTGGGGCAGGCCACGGGCTCTCTGATCGCCCGGCCGTTGATGCTGGGCGGGATAGACCCTTACCTCGCTTCCCTTGCCCGCGTCGGCGCCTCGGGGCTGACGATGGCCTTGATTGCGATGTCGCCGCTTGGGCCACCATCACCCAAGATCTTTACCCCCAAGACCCTGATCCTGACCGCAGCCACGGCGATCATCGGGCTGTTGATCGGCATGACATTGTTCCTTTATGCCCTGCAAGGCTCGCAAACCGGGATCATCGCCACGCTGTCGGCCACGTCGCCCGTGATCATCCTGCCGCTATTGTGGCTGCGCACCCGGCAAAGGCCCACGCTGCTCAGCTGGTGCGGTGCGGCATTGGCAGTTTCGGGTCTGGCCTTGATCTTTCTGCATTAACCAAACTGCAACCCAATCGGCCTAGCTTCGGCCAGACATGCCCCACCGCGAAGCGACGGCATGGCTAGACAGGGGAGCGGGGCATGGCAGATCAAATCAACCAACGGCGGGACTTTCCCCGCTATGACACGGATGTGCTGGCCACTCTGACCAGCCGGTCCATGACCATTGCGGTGCGGATGCTCAGCGTTTCGGCGGGCGGCGTCTTGGTGCGCATGGACCGGCTGTCTGCCAAAGTGTTTGACGACGACGCATTCATGATAGAAATCTCTGGCATCGGACGGTTCAGCGCCGGACGGAAATGGCGCCGCGACACCGATATCGGCGCCAAGTTCGACCTGTCCGACAGTGACCGGTTGAAACTGGCAAGCCGGCTGGCAGACCGCTTTGGCCGATTGCGAACGCCCTTGGCGCGGCTGGCCGCCAATACGCCAGACCATTAAACGCCCCATCCGACCCAAAACCCTTGCCCGCAAAACCACAAATTGCGGTGAATCCCCCCGATCTGCACCCCCTTGGTTGACCGCGCCGCAAAATTCCGCTAACGCCACACTGTTCCCATTGGGGGAGCCTTGACGCCGGGACGCCCGGAAACTTGC
Organism: Pseudorhodobacter antarcticus; assembly: GCA_945871285.1. Lineage (GTDB taxonomy): Bacteria > Pseudomonadota > Alphaproteobacteria > Rhodobacterales > Rhodobacteraceae > Stagnihabitans. Next base: position 3,422 of record CAMBWO010000402.1, read on the forward strand.
GTCCCAATA
>CAMBWO010000403.1 GCA_945871285.1 Pseudorhodobacter antarcticus
ATCATCGCAGGCGGTTTGCTGGTGGGTGTGGGCACCCGGCTGGCCAATGGCTGCACCTCGGGCCACGGCGTCTGCGGTATCTCGCGGCTGTCGCTGCGTGGGATCGTGGCGACCGTGTTCTATGTGCTGGCGGGCGGTCTTACGATGGCGCTGCTGCGTCACGTGCTGGGGGTGCTCTGACATGAACCGACTGCTTTACGGTTTTCTGGCGGGCGGGTTGTTCGGCGCAGGGCTGCTGATCTCCGGAATGGTCGACACGACCAAGGTCCAGGGCTGGCTCGATGTCTTCGGCGATTGGGACCCGACGCTGGCCTTTGTGATGGGCGGCGCGATCCTGCCCATGGCCATCGCCTGGCGCATCGCCGCCCGCCGCGACACGTCCTATCTCGGCCTCCCCCTGCCAGAAGCCCCCAAGCGCGAGGTCGGCCCCGACCTCGTGATCGGCTCGGTCCTGTTCGGCATGGGCTGGGCACTTGCCGGCCTCTGCCCCGGCCCCTCGCTTGCCTCGATCAGCTTTGGCGGCTGGGGCGGCGTGGTCTTCCTTATCGCCATGGCCGCAGGTATGCTGGCCGCACCCGCAATCCGGGCCCGCATCGACGCGGGCGTAGCCTCAAAGGACTGACATGGACATCCGCGCCCTGACCCCGACCTATGCCGTCTCGCCCCAGATCGACCCTGCCGACCTGCCCGAACTCAAGGCCGCCGGCTTCACCACCATCATCGACAACCGTCCCGACGGCGAAATCCCGTTCGACCTGCAAGCCGCCCAGATGAAAAAGGCGGCCGAGGCGTTGGGCCTGACCTTCGTCATCAACCCCCTGATCCCCGGCGCCTTCACCCCCGACAACATCGCCCTGCAATCGGCCACGCTGGCGGCTGCACCCGGCCCGGTCTTTGCCTATTGCGCCAGCGGCAACCGCTGCTCGATCGTCTGGGCCATGATGAACGCAGGCCAGATGCCGACCGATGACCTGATCGGCATCCCCGCCCGCTTTGGCTACCGCCTTGACCATCTGCGCCCAACCCTGGACGCCCTCGCGGGCAAGTAGGCCCACAGCCCGCGCACCGGATCCCAAAGGCGCTCACCCCGTCCCGGTGGGTCGATACATCATATCGTCCATCTCCATCCCGCCAAACTCGGCCATCGGCAAGTCCGGCGGGGTGGCCATCGCCGGCGCCTCCGCCACACCCTCGGCCGCCTCGTTCAGCCGCACCGCCCGCAAGCCGCGGTTCTGTCCCAACCGCCCCTCGGCCACAAGGCGACCGTCCCCCCCTTCCAGGCTGATCCGGTCCAGCCCCGCCTGGGGCAGTGCCAGCACCATCCCCTCGCTCAGGCTCATCACCTCGGACAACGGCAGCGTCAACCGCGCCAGCACCGCCTCCAGCCGGCATTGCGACCCGTTCACCCGTTCGGCCAGGGCCGCCATAAAGACGCGGCCCGTATCAGGCTGCACGCCAACCGATTTGGTCGCAGGCCCCGCCCCCCGACCGGCCGCGGGCAGCGCCAGCAGAATCTCCCCCACCCGCGCCCCCCGCGCCAGGGACACCTCAGCCCGCAACACCTTGAACGGCGCGTCCTCCAACAACAGCCCCAAGGGCCGCGGATCGTCCAGAAAACTGGCATAGCGAAAGCCGCCCGCCCAGGTCAGATCCGCCTCATCGGCCAGTGCCGCCTCCAGCCCCCGCAGCGCCGCGTCGATCACCCCCGCCACCATGGCCGCATCCGTGCGCGTCGGCCGCCGGGCCACCAGTTCCGTCGATTTCACCTTTCCGATCGTCTGCGCCTCGATGAAGCCCGCCAGCACAGGCGGCGACAGCACGATCACCCCCAACCCCTCGGCCGGGCCATCCAGCACGGCGATCAGTGACCGGTCTTGCGGCATGTCCATGATCTCGGCCAGTGACCGGCGATCCACCGACATGGCCTGAAAATCCACCGTGGTCCGCAACTTGTCGCGCACCGCCCGCGCCATGGCCAGCCGCCAGCAGCGGTCGGCCCCCGGCCCGCCCTCTGCCACCTCTGCCTTGGCCGCCGTCACCTTGCGGCGCAAGATGCCCAAACCCGGTTCTGCCATCTGCGATCCCTGCCCTGCAACACCCCCGACCTTGCGGCGCAACCGGTTAGCAAAGCGTTGATTTCGCGGCTCCCCCAAAGAAAAACGCGCCCGAGGTTGCCCCCGGGCGCGTCAAACCTCAAACCAAAGCTTACTTCAGCGCGGCATCCGTGATGACACTGGTCCAGGCCCCCGTCGGCGCCATGGTGATGACCGGGTCAGACCCGCCCGCCATCAGCGTGGCAACCGTCTTTTCCGCCGCCGCCACATCCAGCGCACCATTCGACCCCGCCGTCAGCTTGGCCACTTCGCCCATCATCCGCTTTTGGTGAACTTCGGTCTGCGCGCCGGTCTCGTCATTCTCCAGCACGATCATCGCCGCTTCATCGGGGTTGGCTTCCGCATATTTCCAGCCCTTCATCGAGGCGCGGACGAACTTGACCATCTTCTCGGCAAACGCCGGATCGGCCAGCTTGTCCTCCATCACATACAGACCGTCCTCCAAGGTGGCGACGCCCATGTCCTGATACTTGAAGGTAACCAACTGCTCGGGCGTGATGCCCGCATCAATCACCTGCCAGTATTCGTTATAGGTCATGGTCGAGATGCAGGCCGCCTGCTTTTGCAGCAACGGATCAACGTTGAAGCCCTGCTTCAGCACCGTCACACCCCCGGCAGACCCATCCGTCTTCAGCCCCAGTTGCGACATCCACGACAGGAACGGATATTCATTGCCAAAGAACCAGACGCCCAGCGTCTTGTCGGCAAAATCGGCCGGGGTCGTAATACCCGTCTCGGCCAGGCAGGTTAGCATCATGCCCGACGAGGCAAAAGGCTGCGCGATGTTCACCAGCGCCAAACCCTTTTCGCGTGCCGCCAGTGCCGACGGCATCCAGTCGACCACGACATCGGCGCCACCACCCGCAATCACCTGCGTCGGTGCAATGTCCGGGCCACCCGGCAGGATCGTGACATTCAGCCCCTCTTCCTCATAAAATCCCTTCGCCGCGGCCACATAATACCCGGCAAACTGCGCCTGCGTGACCCATTTCAACTGCAACGTCACGTCCTGCGCCTGCCCAGCCCCAGCCATCATCGCCAGCGCCGCACCCAACATCAGCTTCTTCATCATCAACCTCCAAGTTGATCCTCGGGGGCGGCCACCACGGCGCCCCTCTCTCTTCACGTCACGCGTTGCGACGGGTGCCAGAACGTCACCCCTCGCTCGATCATCGCCACCGCGCCATAAAACGCCGATCCGGCCACCGCCGCCACGGCAATCTCGGCCCAGACCATATCAAGCCCCAGCTTGCCCACCTCTGTCGAGATGCGAAATCCCATGCCGACAATCGGACTGCCGAAAAATTC
>CAMBWO010000404.1 GCA_945871285.1 Pseudorhodobacter antarcticus
TGGACGGCCGGATGATCGACGCGGCATCCGAAAAGATGGCGAACAACGTTCTGGTGGTGGCCGATGCCATCGCGGCAAGGGGGTGAGCGATGGACATTCACGAATATCAGGCCAAGGAAATTCTGGCGCGTTTTGGGGTTCCGGTGCCACGGGGTGGGCTGGCCTATAGCCCCGAACAGGCGGGGTATCGGGCGCGGGAGCTGGGCGGCAAGGCCTGGGTCGTCAAGGCACAGATCCATTCGGGTGGGCGGGGCGCTGCAGGCGGGGTGAAGCTCTGCCGCTCGGCGGATGAGGTGCATCAGTTTGCGGGCACCCTGTTTGGCAAGCAGCTGGTGACCAAACAGACTGATGCCAATGGCAAGGGTGTCTATCGCGTCTGGGTCGAGGGGGCGTCCGACATCGCCAAGGAGATGTATCTGGGGCTGGTTCTGGACCGCAAATCAGAGCGGATCATGATCGTCGCAAGCGCCCACGGCGGGATGGAGATCGAGGATCTGGCGGTGGATGACCCCGACAGCCTGCGCCGCATGACGGTGGACCCGGCTGTGGGTCTGACCGAGTTTCAGGCGCGGGAGTTGTCGTTTCAACTGGGGTTGAAGGGGGGGCAGGTGGCGCAGATGGTCACGATTTTGCGCGCCTGCTATCGCGCCTATCGGGACCTCGATGCCGTGATGGTCGAGATCAACCCGCTGGTCATTACCGGGACGGGCGATCTCGTGGCGCTGGATGCCAAGATGTCGTTTGACACCAACGCCCTGTTCCGCCGCCCCGAGATTGCCGAGTTGCGCGACCGGAGCCAAGAGGACCCGCGCGAGAGCATGGCGGGGGATCATGGGCTGTCCTATGTCGGGCTTGATGGCGATATCGGCTGCATCATCAACGGGGCCGGATTGGCCATGGCCACGATGGACATGATCAAGCTGGCGGGGGGCGAGCCTGCCAATTTCCTGGACATCGGCGGTGGGGCGAGCCCGGAGCGGGTCGTGCGGGCGTTTCGCACGGTTCTGACGGATCGCAAGGTGTCGGTCATTCTGGTCAACATATTTGCCGGGATCAACCGTTGCGACTGGGTCGCCGAGGGGGTGGTTCAGGCCTACAAGGAGGTGGGGCTGACCTTGCCGGTGGTGGTGCGTCTGGCGGGGACCAATGTCGAAGCGGGCAAGGCGCTCATCGCTGGGTCGGGCCTGCCGCTGATTGCGGTGGATACATTGGCCGAGGCGGCGGCGGCCGCGGTGGCGGCACGTCCGCGTGTGGCGGCGTAGGGGGGATATCATGGCGATTCTGATCACGGAAGAGACGCGGATCATCGTTCAGGGCATGTCGGGCCGCATTGGCGGGTTTCATGCGGCGGACATGATCAAGCACGGCACCAAGGTCGTGGGGGGTGTGACGCCGGGCAAGGGGGGCGAAATCCACCTGGGCCTGCCCCTGTTCAACACGGTGCGCGAGGCGGTCGAGGCGACGGGGGCGACGGCGTCGCTGGTCTTTGTGCCGCCGCCCTTTGCCGCCGATGCGATCATGGAGGCTGCGGATTCGGGGATACGCACGGCGGTTTGTGTGACGGATGGCATCCCGAGCCAGGACATGATGCTGCTGAAACGGTTCCTGCGCCGCTATCCGGTCGAGCGCAAGATGCGGCTGATCGGCCCGAATTGTGCGGGGGTCATCACGCCCGGTGTCGGCTTTATGGGGATCATGCCGCCGCATATTTATATGCCGGGGCGGATCGGCATTGTCGGGCGATCGGGCACGCTGGGCTATGAGGCGGCGGCGCAGATGAAGGAGTTGGGGATTGGCGTGTCGACCAGTGTGGGGATCGGCGGCGATCCGATCAACGGGTCGTCGTTCCGCGATATTCTGGAGCTGTTCGAGGCTGATGACGCGACCGATGCCGTGATGATGATCGGCGAGATCGGCGGCCCGCAAGAGGCGGAGGCGGCGGCTTATGCGCGGGATCACATGAAAAAGCCGGTTGTGGCCTATATCGCGGGCCTGTCGGCGCCGAAGGGGCGCAAGATGGGGCATGCGGGGGCGATCATCTCGGCCTTTGGCGAAAGCGCGCAGGAAAAGGTCGAGATTCTGGCGGCGGCGGGGATTACGGTGGCGCCGGACCCGTCCTCGATGGGGGTGACGATGGCGCGGGTTCTGGCGCGGCGGGCGGCGGCCTGACGCGCCGCCGTTGAAATCGTTTTTCGGTCGGGTATCATTGGGTCATGCAAAGCCCTGTCGAAAGACGCCCCGCGATCAAGACGCTGGCCGAGATGACCGGCTTTTCGATTGCGACCATATCGAAGGCCCTGCACGATTCCCCCGTTGTGACCGCAGCGACCAAGGCGCGGGTGCGCAAGGCGGCCGAGCAGGTCGGCTATATGGCCAACCAGCGCGGCATGTCGTTGCGCACCGGGCTGACCTATCAGATTGCGGTGCTGATGCCGGTCACTCAGGCGGCGGGGTCGGTCGCACAGGCCTATGCGCATGTGGATATTGACAGCGACTGGGCGGCCGAGGCTGCGACGGTGCGGTTGATTGCGGGGGGGCACCGGCGGATTGCGCTGATCAACCCCGAGCCCAAGTTTGCCTATGCGTTGGACCGGATCGACGGCTTTTCCCGCGCTTTTGCCGGGGTGTGATGATCTGATTGCGGCGGGTGACATGACGGCGCGCCATGGCAAGGAGAGTGTCGTGCAGCTGCGCAAGGGGGCGTTGCCGCCGACGGGGATTGTGTGTGTCAACGAATCCACGGCGCTAGGTGCCTTGGCGGGATTGCGGGAACTGGGATTGGTGGTGGGGGTCGATGCCTCGGTGATCGCCTATGACGACATCAACGCTTCGGGCTATTTCGCGCCGCCCTTGACCACCTTTTACCAGCCGGTTGCCGCGTTGGGGCGACAGTTGGGGGCGTTCTTGCTGCGGCGTCTTGCGGGTGAGGATATCGCCGGGCTGACCCGGATTTATCGCCCGGACCTAGTGGCGCGGCAGGTGGACCGGTTGGCTAGTGCCGGACCCAAGGTTAGGAAGGCAGCCGAGTTCCAGCCGTCGCCTCGGTTCCAAGACCGTGGGAGGGCGGCGATTTCGTCCAGTTGCAGGATGAGGAAGGTGGCATGGTCGGGGACATGAGGGGCGTGTCTTCGGCAAAGCAGGTGGCATTGTCCCAGACTGCATCATTGCCTTGGCGATAGCCGGGCAGGCTGCGCCCGTTGGGGTCATCGGCCCAGAACTGCAGTTGCGCGGTGTGCCAGTGCAGCGCCTGACGCGTCCGGTCGGGGTGGAGACCTCGGGCGCGGCGGCGCGGAGATGGCCAAAGGTCCAGCCGTGGACGGGGGTGGTGAAGGCAGATTAAGCTTGGCGATCGTTGTTATAGTCGGGCAGACGGCCTGAGAGGCTGGCTGTCAAAGTTCGCCTGGATCTTTTGCC
>CAMBWO010000405.1 GCA_945871285.1 Pseudorhodobacter antarcticus
CTGTTGTTTGCCCCTGCCGCAGCCCAGGACAGCGGGGGTGGCGGGCCGCCTGCGACGGTTGAGGCACCGCCCGGCATCAAGGTGCGGGCCGACAGCACGGGGGCGCTGATCCCCGAGGTGCAGCGTCCGCCGCAGGTGGTGGTGGAGGATGACGAGCCGGTCTCGGGTGGCTTTTCACCACAGGCCGGGGGCGCGCAGGGCGGCGGCAAGGCGCCGTCCTCGGGCGGGGGCAGCAGTGGCGCGCTGGACTATGCCGGCTGGGAGCGGATGGCCGTGCGGGCCGAGAACGCGAGCCAGAGCCGTGCGGCCACCAACATCGAGCTGGAGCGGTTGCGCCTGCAACTGGTCGACTGGCGCGAGGCCCTGCTGGGTGCGCAAAGCGCCAACGCCGCCCGCATCGCCACGCTGCGCGAGCAGATCGACGCGCTGGGCCCGGCCCCGGCGGAGGGCGCGACCGAGGCCGAGGAGATTGCCGTGCGCCGCCGCGCCCTGTCGGACCAGTTGGTGCGCCTGCAGGCGCCGGGGCTGGCGGCGGATGAGGCGTATCGCCGCGCTGATGGCCTGATCCGCGAGATTGACCGGGTGCTGCGCGAACGGCAGGCCAATGAACTGCTGAAGCTGTGGCCAAGCCCGGTCAACCCGGCCAATTGGGCCGATGCCGCAGGCGCGCTGACCGTGATGGCGCAGACGCTGTGGAGCGAAAGCCGCACGAAATGGCTGGATGAGCGGGCACGCCGGGGCTTGGCCGACAATGTGCCGGTGATCTTGCCGCTGCTGATGTTCGCGCTGGCCGTGCTGTGGCGCGGGCGGCGCTGGACCGACCGGCTGCTGGCCATGCTGGCCGGGCCGTCCTCGCTGCGCGGGCGGCGCATCTGGGGGATGGTGGGGTCGCTGGCGGTGATCATCGTGCCGACCTTGGGCTTTGTCGCCCTGTCCGAGGCGCTGATCCGCAGTCAGATGCTGGGTCCGGTCGGCGTGGCGCTGGCGGAAAACCTGGGTGCTATGGGGCTGATGACCTTTGCCGCCGTCTGGCTGGGGGCGCGCGCCTTTCCGGTGGATGAGGCGGCGGCGGGCATCCTGAGCCTGGGCCCCGATCGCCGGGCGGTTGGGCGGGTGCTGACCTCGTCCTTTGGGGTGCTGCTGACGATGGCGCTGCTGTTGCGGGTGGCGTTGGAGCCGTTGCAGGTGATGGACGCGGCCACGTCGGTGTTGCGGATGCCGATCATTCTGGTCGGCGCCTTCATCATCTTGCGCATGGGCCAGCTGATCCGCGCCTCGGTCGCGGCCGAGCCTGCGGAAGAGGGGGCAGGGGTTTACCGGCAGCGCCTGATGGGCCTGCTGGCGCGGGCGGCGATTGCGATCGGGCTGATCGGGCCCTTGCTGGCGGTGGTGGGCTATATCTCGGCGGCGGCGGCGCTGGTGTTTCCGGCGGCGCTGTCGCTGGGGCTGGCCGCGCTGCTGATGCTGACGCAGCGGCTGATCAGTGATCTGTACGGGCTGGTCACGCGGCAGGACGGGGCGGATCAGGACGCGCTGGCGCCGGTGCTGATCAGCTTTGCGCTGACCTTGGGCACGCTGCCTTTGTTCGCGCTGATCTGGGGGGCGCGGGTTGCCGACCTGACCGAGTTGTGGACCCGGTTCCAGGAGGGGTTCGCGCTGGGCGGATCGCGGATTTCGCCGACGGATTTCCTGTTCTTTGCCGTGGTGTTTGCGATTGGCTGGTCACTGACGCGGCTGTTTCAGGGGGCAATGAAAACCCAGGTTCTGCCGCGCACCGGCATGGATCAGGGCGGGCAGAATGCGCTGGTGTCGGGGCTGGGCTATGTCGGCATCTTTATCTCGGCCCTGGTCGCGATCCAGGCGACGGGGATTGACCTGTCGGGTCTGGCGATTGTCGCAGGGGCCCTGTCGGTCGGCATCGGTTTTGGCTTGCAGACGGTTGTGTCGAATTTCGTGTCTGGCATCATCCTGCTGATCGAACGGCCGATCAGCGAGGGCGACTGGATCGAGGTGGGCCCGGTGCAGGGGATCGTCTCGTCGATCTCGGTCCGGTCCACCCGCATCCAGACCTTTGACCGGTCGGATGTGATCGTCCCCAACTCGGACCTCATCTCGCAGCGCGTGACGAACTGGACGCGGTTCAGCCTGACCGGGCGGTTGATCGTGGCGCTGAGCGTGCCCTTTACCACCGACACGCGCAGGGTCGCGGCCATCCTGCTGGAAATTGCCGAGGCGCAACCGCTGGTTCTGTTGTCACCGCCGCCGCAGATTGCCATTGTCAGTTTCGGCACCGACACGGTCAACTTTGAAATCCGGGTCATTTTGCGCGATGTGAACTTCATGACGCCGGTGCGGACCGAAATCTATCACGCGGTCTTGGAACGCTTCGCCGCGGAAGGGTTGGTCTTCTCCTGGCGTCACCGTGATCACATCACCAAACTGGCCGAGGATGCCGCCGCCGCCGCCGAAGCGGCGGCCGAGTGGCAGGCCCATCAAGAAGCCGTGGCGGCGCTGTTGGACCGTGAGACACCCAAAGGTAAGGAGTTGATCCCGAAATGACCGACCTTCTGTTCCGCGCCGATGCCTACCTGACCGAATGCGAGGCCCGCGTGTTGGGCCACACCCCCGAGGGCGGCATCATCGTCGACCGGTCGGTGTTCTATCCCACCGGCGGCGGCCAACCCGGCGACAGCGGCCGCATCGAGTGGCAGGGCGGCACGCTGGCCATAGCGACCGCCGTCAAGGTCGAGGGTGGTTCGGTGGCGCTGGTCCCCGCCGAGCCGCGCGCGATGCCGCCGGTGGGGGCGCCGGTGCATCTGGTGCTGGACTGGCCGCGCCGCCACGGCCACATGCGCGTGCACACCGCACTGCACCTGCTGTCGGTGGTGATCCCCTTGCCCGTCACCGGGGGCCAGATCGGGGTGGACCGGGGCCGTCTGGATTTCGACATGCCCGACCCGCCCGGCGACCTGACCGCGATCGAGGCCGCACTGAACCGCCTGATCGACCGCGACCTGGCCGTGACCGCCGAATGGATCACCGAGGCCGACCTGGCCGCGAACCCCGGCCTGGTGAAAACCATGTCCGTCCAGCCCCCCGTCGGCCAGGGCCAGGTCCGCCTGATCCGCATCGGCCCGGTCGACCTGCAACCCTGCGGCGGCACCCACGTCGCCCGCACCAGCGAGATTGGCCGCGTGGAAATCGGCAAGATCGAAAAGAAGGGCCGCGTGAACCGCCGCGTGACGATCTCGCTGGCGTGACCCCCCAAAACCCCCCTTGCACTCCCCATCGTGGGCCTGCTAGGACGCCCCTAACGGACAGGTGGCCGAGTGGTCGAAGGCGCACGCCTGGAAAGTGTGTAGGCGGGGAACCGTCTCGAGGGTTCGAATCCCTCTCTGTCCGCCACTT
>CAMBWO010000406.1 GCA_945871285.1 Pseudorhodobacter antarcticus
CGCCAAAACCATCGCCGCCTTCAGCCCACCTTTGGGCTGCGCGTAGATTGCGGCATAAATCGTCTCATGGCTGACGCGGGCTGTGGGATCGTCGGGATGCATGGCGCGTAGTCTGGCAGCGATCTGTTCGGGCGACCAGCGCTGATGCACCAGTTTGCGGCGCACCCAATCGTGCAACGCAGCCCCCTCGGCCAGCTTGGCGCGCGGCCTGCACAAAAGCCTTCGCGCATCATGAACCGAGCGGGCCACCTGCGGGTCATAGGGCGCATCGCCCAGCCGCCCCCGCGCCAGTTCCCGCCCGATCGTGCTGGGCGCGCGGACCAGCACCAACCCGATCTCACGAAGGCTGCTGCCCCGCCGATGCTCGGCCAAAATCACGCCACGTTCCTCGCTGCCAAGGTGCTTGTATCGACTGTCCATCGCAACATCCTATGCCCTGCGGGCGCCGGGTGTTGCACTTGAAACTTGAGCCTAAGAAGTCATCGACGCTCAGGAAACATATGTTTTCACGCTAGCGCAGTGCCGTCAACAAATCGGAAGGATGCGCTCTTGAGGTTTTCGCCACGCTTAGGTTTGTATTGTTACCTAAAAGTGACGCCGTGCGCGCGTAAGAGGAGACTTTTTCTCCAAAGTTAGTGGCTGCATAAGTAGAATTTTCTCGGCAAGATGAACGAGGGGATTCTGAGTGAAGACAAACAGATGCACTGAGGGCAGGTCGTCGCGATCATGCTTCGGGCCGAAGGTGGCGTGCCAGTGGCGGAGTTGTGCCGTGCGCACGGTGTGAGCAGCGCGTACCTCTATAAATGGTGGGCGAAGGATGGAGGCATGGACGCTTCGATGATCGCCCAGACGAAGCCCATTGAGGAGGAGAACCGGCGGCTGAAGAAGATGTTCGCCGAACTCAGTAGTTCGCCCTGAACAACTCAGAAGCCATTGATTTCGTGCGTATAAGAGGTGGTTTTGCTCGCCATTTTCTGCAGGGTTTTGTATAATTTTGGCTGAAACCCTGCAATTTCGGTTCTGCCATGAAGCATCGTCCGCGCCCTCTGGAACAAGTTGATCTGCTACGTCCGCGTCTGGTCGACCTGATCGATCTGCGGCACGAGTTGGTGAAGCTGGCGGCGCTGATCGACTGGGAGGTGTTTGATCGGGAATGGGCGGGGTTCTTTCCGTCCGGCAAGGGTCGGCCCGCGACAGAGCCGCGCTTGGTGGCGGGTCTGCTGTATCTGCAGCACGCCTATCGCCTGTCGGACGAGGCGGTGGTCGCGCGTTGGGTGGAGAACCCGTATTACCAGCACCTCACCGGGGAGGTCTTTTTCCAGCACAAGCTGCCAATTGACCCATCCTCGCTGACCGTGTCGTCTGTCGGACGTGTTGTCTGTGCTCGCCCTTGTGGCAAGCATCGCTTGGGCTGCTGACGGCGCGGGCGTGCTGGATGTCACATTCGGCGCTGGCGAGGACGATGGCACTCCGGCGGGCGTGGTCTCCACGTCGCTTGGCAAGCTGCGCCGCCTGGGCGAAGATGTGACCGAAGAGCTGGAATACGTCCCCGGCCGCTTCATCGTGAACCGCATCGTGCGGCCCCGGATGGCCTGTTCCGGCTGCGATTGCTTCACGCAGGCACCGCTGCCGTCGCGACCTGTCGAGCGCGGGCGGCCCGGTCCGGGCCTTCTCGCCCATGTGCTGGTCAACAAATACGCCGACCACTTGCCGCTGTATCGCCAAAGCCAGATCTTCGAGCGCGACGGGCTTGATCTGGATCGCTCGACCTTGGCGGATTGGGTCGGCAAATCGACCGCTTTGCTGGAGCCGCTCGCGGCTGCCATCGGGCGGCATGTGCTGGCGGGGCAAGCGATTTTTGCCGACGACACTCCGGTCGCGATGCTGGCACCCGGAACTGGAAAAACCCAAACCGCCAGACTTTGGGCCTATGGCCGCGACGTGCGCCCCTGGGGCAGCACCATTCTGCCCGCCAGCTGGTATCAGTTCTCGTCTGACCGCAAAGGCCAGCACCCCAAAGACCATTTGTCCAAGTATACCGGATGGATGCACGCGGACGGCTATGCCGGGTTTGAAGACCTGTATCGCTCCGGCGAGATCCGCGAGGTTGCCTGCTTGGCCCATGTCCGCCGCAAGTTCGTCGACGTGCACAAGGCGCAAGGATCAGCCATCGCCGACGAGGCGATCACGCGGATCGCCACACTCTATGCGGTCGAAAAGGTCGCACGAGGGTTACTCGATCTGACCATGTACAACCTGTCGAGGTTCCGCAGCTAGATGTCAGCTCACAATGGCCGGGCAGCGCCCGTGTTGGCCGACTCGGCGGCGGGAACCGGCAGGTGGGCGGATTTCGCGCGAAGCGCCTTGTGTTTCCCTCATACTGGGGTTTGAAATCGATCATGCTGACGGTGGAAGGCCGGGCTTTGGTCCCTGCGATTGATTGCCGGCACGTCGTGACTGCATCCAGTATCATGGCACTGAGCTGTCGGTCTGAGGCGGCACCCAACCCAGGAGAAGAACCATGAAAACCACTGTTTTTGCGATCATGACTGCCACCACCCTGATGGCGGCGCCCGCCTTGGCCAATGGCGGCAATGCGAACGCCTCGGTCACCACGTCCCAGGCCAGGGCATCGGGCTCGTTCGAGGTGGCGCAGAATCGGACCTATCTCGATGTGGTCGCCTCGCTGGAGGCCGAGGGTTATGAGATCACGGACGTCGGCAAGACCTGGCTCGGCCGGATCAAGATCGTGGCCACAAGCAAGGCGAACCTGCGCGAAGTCATCGTCAGCCGGACCACGGGCGAGATCCTGTCGGATGTGATCGTTGACGTTTATGCAAAGGCCGACGGAAAGGGCGACTATGCAAAGGCCGACGGAAAGGGCGACGTCAATGCCGACGTCACCGTAACGGTCGATCAAGGCGCATCGGCCGGGACGGACGCCAACGTTGAAGCCACCGTGGACGCCGATGTCAAACTGAGGCTCGACGGGGTCGGCATCAGTGGCTCGGGTTCGGGCGGGATCAGCCTTGGCCTTGGCAACTGACCGCCATCGCAACAGTGTCGCCCCCCGCCCGGGCGGCACCTTTCCAGGCTCATTCAAGGCTTTCCGCTCATGACCAAGCCGCTGTTTCGAAAATCATCATTGATCTGGATCGTCACCCTTATGACGGTCCAGAGTCTGTGCGCGCTGTTCTTTGTGAGCGAGTTCGTCACCGAGGTTTTCGGCCTGCGGAACTGGGCCGTCACCTGGGAAATCCGTAAGCGGCGTCTGCGGCCCATTGAATTTTCGGTTGCATTCAGCGGTTTTGGCAGTTGGACCTAGGCCGATGGGCTCGTCGGGGAGTCCCGGATGAGCTCATTATGATGCTTTGACTGGCGGGATGTGGGCCCACGGCATCAGGGCG
>CAMBWO010000407.1 GCA_945871285.1 Pseudorhodobacter antarcticus
GACAACTTGCCGCAAGTCCCTTTACCACCCGCCCGCCCTTTCCTATAAGGCGCGGATGAACCGGATATCCGCGCCCCCTGCACGAATTATCGGCCCGGCGACCTGACGTTTCAGGCGCCGGGACTGGTGCGCCGCACCCCGAACCTTTCCCCATTTCAAGGAGCGCCGATATGGCCGACACTTCCGTTGACTACCGCGACACCGTTTTCCTGCCCGAAACCGATTTCCCGATGCGCGCAGGCCTGCCGCAGCGCGAACCCGCGTGGCTGGCCCGCTGGGAAAAGATGGGCATCTATGACCGTCTGCGCGCCAAGACGGGGCGCACGCCGTTCACCCTGCATGACGGCCCGCCCTATGCGAACGGCCATCTGCACATCGGCCACGCGCTGAACAAGATCCTGAAGGATATGGTGGTGCGGTCCCAGCAGATGATGGGCCACGATGCCCGTTATGTGCCAGGATGGGATTGCCACGGCCTGCCGATCGAGTGGAAGATCGAGGAGCAATACCGCGCCAAGGGTCTGAACAAGGATGATGTGGACGTGGTGGATTTCCGCCGCGAATGCCGCGCCTTTGCCGCCGGTTGGGTGGACATCCAGCGCGAGGAGTTCAAGCGGCTGGGCATCACCGGCAACTGGGCTGACCCTTACCTGACCATGAACTACCACGCCGAAGCCGTGATCGCGGATGAGTTCATGAAGTTCCTGATGAACGGCAGCCTGTATCAGGGGTCAAAGCCCGTGATGTGGTCGCCGGTCGAGAAAACCGCCCTGGCCGAGGCCGAGGTGGAATATCACGACCTGACCAGCCATACGGTTTGGGTGCGGTTCCCGGTGGTTGCGGGCGCTGACCTGTTCACCAAGACCAGGACCGATGTGGTGATCTGGACCACGACGCCCTGGACCATCCCGCAGAACCGCGCCATCAGCTTTGGCCCGGCCATCTCGTATGGTTTGTATGAAATCATCGGCCGCCCCGAGGACAGCACGGCCACCATCGGCCACCGGGTGATCCTGGCCGACAAGCTGGCCGAGGCGACCTTTACCGCCGCCAAGCTGGCTGGCCCCGACATGACGCGCCGTCTGTGCGATGTGACGCCCGAGGATCTGGCCGCGCTGACCTGCGCCCACCCCTTCCGCGCCATCGAGGGTGGTCTGGGCGAGTGGGATTATGACGTGCCGATGTTGCCGGGCGACCATGTCACCGACGACGCGGGCACGGGCTTTGTCCACACCGCGCCCAGCCATGGCGATGACGACTATCAGATGGGGCTGAAGTTTGGCCTGCCGATGACCTATAACGTCGAACCAGATGGCAGCTATCGCGCCACCCTGCCGCTGTTCGGCGGGCAGGCCATCATCACGCCCGAGGGCAAGGAAGGTCCGGCCAATGTGTCGGTCATCAAGCAGTTGGCCTATACCGGGGTGCTGTTTGCCAAGGGCCGCGTCAAGCACAGCTACCCCCATTCGTGGCGCTCCAAGGCCCCGCTGATCTTCCGCAACACGCCGCAATGGTTTGTCGCCATCGACAAGCCGCTGGACGACGGCATGGGCACCTATGGCGACACCATCCGCCAGCGGGCACTGAATTCCATCAACCAGCTTGTCACCTGGACGCCGCAAACCGGACGCAACCGCCTGCATTCCATGATCGAGGCGCGGCCGGATTGGGTGCTGTCGCGCCAGCGGGCCTGGGGTGTTCCGCTGACCGCCTTTACCAAAAAGGGTGCCAAACCCACCGATGCCGATTTCCTGCTGCGCAACGCCGAGGTCAATGCCCGCATCAAGGCGGCGTTCGAGGAAGAGTCGGCGGATGTTTGGTTTGTGCAAGGATTCAAGGAGCGGGTGCTGGAGGGCATTGTCAATCCGCAGGATTATGAACAGGTGGGCGACGTGCTGGACGTGTGGTTCGATAGCGGCTCGACCCATGCCTTTGTTCTGCGCGACCGGGCGGATGGGTCCGAGGATGGCATTGCGGACCTGTATCTGGAGGGGACCGACCAGCACCGCGGCTGGTTCCATTCCTCCATGCTGCAATCGTGCGGCACCAAGGGCCGTGCCCCCTATCGCGGTGTGCTGACCCACGGCTTCACGCTGGATGAAAAGGGCATGAAGATGTCCAAATCCCTGGGCAACACCGTCGCCCCGCAGGCCGTGATCGACGAATATGGCGCGGACATCCTGCGCCTGTGGGTGGCGCAGGCCGATTACACGGTCGATCTGCGGATCGGCAAGGAAATCTTGAAGGGCACCGCCGACAGCTATCGTCGTCTACGCAACACGATGCGGTTCCTGCTGGGCAACCTCAAAGGGTTCACCGATGCCGAGCGCGTGGACGTGGCCGACATGCCCGAGGGCGACCGCTTCATCCTGCACCGCCTGGCGGAACTGGATGCCGAGGTGCGCGAAGGCTATGCCCGCTATGATTTTCAGGGCGTGTTCAGCAAGCTGTTCACCTTTGCCACCACCGACCTGTCGGCCGTCTATTTCGACATCCGCAAGGATGTGCTGTATTGCGACACCGCCGACAGCCTGGCCCGCCGGTCCTGCCGCACCGTTCTGGACATCCTGTTCCACCGCCTGACCACCTGGCTGGCCCCGGTTCTGGTCTTCACGATGGAGGAGGTCTGGCTGGAACGCTTCCCCGGCGAGGAAAGCTCGGTTCATCTGCAGGACATGCCGCAAACCCCCGCCGCGTGGCGCGACGACACCCTCGCCGCCAAATGGGATCAGGTCCGCAGCGTGCGCCGCGTCGTGACCGGCGCGTTGGAGGTGCAGCGCACCGCCAAGGTGATTGGCGCGAGCCTTGAGGCGTCGCCGGTGGTGCATGTGGCCGATACGGCGATCCTGGCCGCGTTGAAAGCGCTGGATTTTGCCGATCTGTGCATCACATCGGGCATCCAGTTGACCGCCGACCCCGAACCGCCCGAGGCGTTTCGTCTGCCCGAGGTGCCGGGTGTGGGCGTGGTGTTTGAACGCGCCATCGGCCAGAAATGCGAACGCTGCTGGAAGGTGCTGCCGGATGTGGGGACGCACAAGCACCCCCACACCTGCGCCCGCTGCAATGCGGCACTAGGCGGGTAACGCCTTGCCCGGCCTGCGCCCAACGGTGCGGGCCGGGGGAGTGTCCATCAGCCGGGTCAGATCATCGCGGGTCAGGCCGATATCGTCCAGCAACCGGTCATCCGCCCGGCGCTGCAAGGCGATCAGCGTCTGCTTCAGGTGATAGTGCTGGCGCAGGGTTTGAATGAACGAGATGAACATGTCGGCCTCCTTGGTGGACAGCCTGAAATGCCAGAGGGCTTGACATAAGACAAACGAATAGAAATTATGGCTGACATTCACTGGATTGATGGCAGCCATGATCCCCCTCGACAGCGACCTGATGCGCAGCTTTCT
>CAMBWO010000408.1 GCA_945871285.1 Pseudorhodobacter antarcticus
CCCATCAGCGCGATCGACAGGATCAGGCCAATCACCAGAACCGTCGGGTGGTCCTTGGCGGCACCGGCCACGGCCAGCACGTTGTCCAACGACATCGACACGTCGGCAACCACGATCTGCGTGGCGGCCTGACGGAAGGTCTTGGTCGGCCCGCCGCCCGCAACCGTGCCGTCGGCGTTCAGATCCTGGCCCGTCAGCGCCTCTTCGCCACGCTCCTCATCGGCATGACCCTCGCGCAATTCGCGCCACATCTTCCAGCAGACCCACAGCAGCAGGATCCCCCCGGCCAGCAGCAGCCCGACAATCGACAACAGCCAGGTCGTCGCCCCGGCAAAGATGATCCGCAACACGGTGGCCGCGATGATCCCGACCAGGATGGCCTTGGCCCGCTGTTCCTTGGGCAGACCGGCTGCCGCAAGGCCGATCACGATGGCGTTGTCACCTGCCAGAACCAGGTCAATGCCGATGACGGCCAAAAGGGCGGAAAAGCCCTCGGGGGTGAAGATCTCTAGCATGGCCACTCCGAATGATGTCGCGCCTCACTAAGACAGGACGCGCGCACAATCAACCATCGGCGCACTTGATGCGCCGCCAAAGGCGCGTTAACGCAGCGGGATGCTGTCCTATCAACATGGCTTTCACGCAGGCAACCTTGCCGATGTCCAGAAACACGCCCTTCTGGCGTGGATGCTGGAGTATCTGACGCAAAAGGACAAGCCGCTTAGCTATATCGAAACCCATGCCGGGCGCGGCCTGTATGACCTTGCCGCCCCCGAGGCCCTCAAGACTGGCGAAGCCGCCGCCGGCATCGCCCGGATCGAGGCGCGCATCCCCGCCGACCACCCCTATCGCCGCCGCCTGGCCGAGATCCGCGCCCAGTTCGGGCCAAATGCCTATCCCGGCTCCCCGCTGATCGCCGCGATGGCGCTGCGCGAGGGCGACCCGATGCACCTGGCCGAACTGCACCCGCAGGAACACCGCGCCCTGACCGAACACCTGGCCCCCTGGGGCGCCCATATCCAGATGCGCGACGGGTTTGATATGGCCCTTGCCGTCACGCCACCCACCCCGCGCCGTGGCCTGATGCTGATCGACCCGTCGTATGAGGTGAAGGCCGACTACACCGCGATCCCCAGGATCGTCACCCAGATCGCCCGCAAATGGAATGTCGGCATCATCGCGCTGTGGTATCCGGTCCTGACCGACGCCCCGCACCGCCCCATGCTGGCCGATCTGCAAACCGCCTTCCCCGAGGCCCTGCGCAGCGAAGTCGCCTTCCCCCCCGCCCGCGAGGGGCACCGGATGACAGGGTCGGGCCTGTTCGTGATCAACCCACCCTTCGGCCTCGCCGACGAGGCCGCCCGCCTCGCACAAGCTATTGGCAGCGCGTGACCGCCCGCCTATGTTCCAGCCATGAGCCTGCTCCGCGCCCTTTTCGCCCCGAACCCGCCGCCGCTGTCGTCCGTGGACGCCCGGCTTGCCTTGGCCACTCTTCTGGTCCGCGTCGCCCGCAGTGACGGCCATTACGGTGCCGCCGAGGTTGCCCACATCGACCACATCCTGCGCCTGCGCCACGGTCTGACCGAAACCGGCGCCGCCTATCTGCGCGCCGAGGCCGAGGTCGAGGAGGCCGAGGCCCCCGACACCGTCCGCTTCACCCGTGCCCTGAAGGCCGCCGTTCCCTTGGAGGACCGCGCCGCGCTGGTCCAGGCACTGTGGGCCGTCGCCCTTGCCGATGGTCAGCGCGACGATGAGGAGGACCGGATGCTGCGCCTGGTCACCAACCTTCTGGGCCTGACCGACGTTGAATCGGCGCAGGCGCGGCAACGGGCGCAACGGGCATGATCGCAGCCCTTGGCATGTATGACCGCGCCGAGGCGCAGGCGTCGAACAATCGGCTTTGGGCCCTGATCCGCGACGGACTGCGGGCCGAGGGCAAGGCCGCGCCCGATGGTCTGACCCGGGGGGCGGGGGCCTATTGGGACGGCTGGACGGCGCCCGAACTGGTGCTGTCGCAGACCTGCGGCTTTCCCTATCGCGCCCGGTTGCATGGCAAGGTCGCGCTGATCGGCACGCCCGATCATGGCGTGGCGGGCTGTGCCCCCGGCCATTATCGGTCGGTTCTGGTGGCCCGGGCCAAGGATCCCCGCGAAACCGTGGCCGCGTTCGACGGCGCCGCACTCGCCTTCAACGAGGATCTGTCGCAATCGGGCTGGGCCGCGCCGCAGACCCTGGCCCGTGACCTTGGCATCACCCTGCGACCCCATCTGCGCAGCGGCGGGCATATGGCCTCGGCCCGCGCCGTGGCCGAGGGGCGGGCCGAGATTGCGGCGATTGATGCGGTCACCTGGGCGATGATCGCCCGTTACGACGCCTTTGCCGCCGGGTTGAAAGTGGTCGGCCAGACCGCCCCCACCCCCGGCCTGCCCTATATCGCCGCGCTTGGGTCCGACACCGACACCCTGTTCCGCGTCATTTCCGGCGCCATCGCGGCCCTGCCCCAGCAGAACCGCGACATCCTGCACCTGCACGGACTGGTGCGGATCGACCCTGACGCCTACCTGGCCGTCCCGACCCCACCCACCCCGGCCGAGTTGGGCCTGAAACAGCGTCCAGATCTGGACGCTTGAAATCCCCCTTGAAAACAAAGGGGATTTTCGTTGAAAATTAACCCCCTGTTCACACTCGATCCGACCAGCCCCCCGCGCACCCAAAAATCTTCGAAGATTTTTGCAAATTACTTGCAAGAAATTTGGCCCCGACTGCCGCCCGCCGTCTGAACAAACCCGGTCCGCGCCCAGTTTTGCCAGATAAAGCTTGCCTCACCCCCCCTTCCTCCTCTATCCTCACTTTTGATCAAATTTAACGGCGCCGTTGGGGCGCTGCCTTTGGATCAACAAAAAGGGATGGATCAAGGGCATGATCCGACCCGTCTGCTGGACCCCTGCTGCTCAGCGGGGTCATGTGTGGGTGGGGGCGTGCCCTCCGATGTGAGATGATGAAAGACTGGCTAAGAAAACACCCGGACGTCCGGACAATTCGCGTGGCAGCGGCAGACTTGAACGGGCAGGCGCGGGGCAAACGGGTTCCGGCGCGCTTTGCGGACAGAGTGGTCAAGGACGGGACACGGTTCCCCTTCTCGGTCCTGAACCTGGACATCTGGGGCGAGGATATCGACGACAGCCCCCTGGTCTTTGAACAGGGCGATCAGGACGGCGTGCTGAAACCGACCGAGCGTGGCTTTATGCCCATGCCCTGGCTCGAGGCGCCGACGGCCCTGTTGCCGATCTGGATGTTCCGCGAAAACGGCACACCCTATGAGGGTGACCCGCGCCATGCCCTGTCCACCGTCGTCAGCCGCTTCAAGGCGCGCGGCCTGACCCCGGTTTGTGC
>CAMBWO010000409.1 GCA_945871285.1 Pseudorhodobacter antarcticus
GAGCTATGCCCGAAAGTTGGTGACGGTGTGATCAGGCGGCTTTGATTTCGTGCTTGATCCCGTCGCGGAATTCAATCCCCTGGATGATTTCCGGCAGGCGGTTCTGACCGTCGAGTTTGCGCCACTTCTTCTTGGCGGATAGCATCAACTGGTGGGTCATTGCCAAGGCTGTCTGGCGGCTGAGGCAGCCTTTGGTCTTGGTGGTTCGATGTCGGACGGTGGCAAAGGTGCTTTCGATCCGTTGGCCGGCAGGCGATTGCCTGCAATCGCCGAGAGGCGGGTTGCCGGTCCTGATGTGCTTCCAATGCTCGGCTGGAAAATCATAGAACGCCAACAGATCGGCGCGGTCCTTGGTCAGGCATTTGACGGCACGGTCGTATTTCACGCCATAAGCCTCTACGAAGAAATCGAAGGCGGCGTCGGCGTCGGCTTTGGTCTCGGCCATCTGTTACCCGGCAGGGCATGCTTGCATGCCCGAGAGGGCAGATGTCCTTCAGATGCGCCTTGGCTTTCGGCTGCACCGACTTGGGCATGGCATTGAGCACATTCGCCGTCTTGTGGACCCAGCAGCGCTGAACCCGGGTCTTGCCGTAAACCTCTTGCAGTGCCGCCCAGACCCCATCGCCCCATCCCCGACTGCCAGCTTTGGCGCGGCTTCCAGCCCCCGGCGCTTCAGGTCCAAGAGCAACTCGCGCCAGCTCTGGGTGCTTTCGCGAAAGCCGTCGATCAGGCCCAGCACATCCTTGTTGCCCCCTTCGTCAGCACCAATAATCACCAGCATACATTGGCGATCTTCGTCCATCCGTGGCGTGAAGTAGACACCGTCGGCCCAGAAATACACGTAGCGCCGCGCCGACAGGTCGCGCTTGGACCAGCGTTCGTAATCGTCCCACCAATCTGCCTTCAATCGGGTGATGGTCGTGGCTGACAAGCCCGGCGCGTCCGGCCCGAGCAGGGCCGCCAGGGCTTCGGAGAAATCGCCGGTGGAAATACCCTTGAGGTAAAGCCAGGGCAGCAGGTCCTCGATCGACTTGGGCCGCCGCAGATAGGGCGGCAGGATCGTCGAGGTGAACTTCAGCCGTCCACCCTCTGGTGCCCGATCCCGCACCCGGGGCACTTTCACCGGAACCGCGCCAATCCCGGTCTGAACCTCCCGCTCGGGCAGATGACCATGGCGGACCAGACGGCGGCGGCCATCTGCATCGGTCTGACCGGAATGTGCGACGAGAAACGCGTTCAATTCGGCCTCAACCGCCTGCGCGATCAGATCGCGCGCGCCTTGGCGCAGCAAATCCGTCAGCGCGTCAGGTGAAAATCCATCTGGCGCGCGAAATGCGACAACCGTATCCTTCGTCATGTGGCATATCCTTTTCTCTGCGAGAATTGCGGCGCGTGAACAACGCCTTGATATGCCACCCAATCCCCCCGTCACCAACTTTCAGCTATAGCTCTGTGACCCTTCCCCCAAGGCAGCGAGCCGCGGGGGGCAATGGAGTGATCAACATGGAACTTTTGAACATGATCCGGCGCATGTCGTTGCGCCTGAAGCTACCGATCAGAGAGATCGCACGACGAACAGGCCTTTCGCGCAATACCGTCAAGAAGCATCTCAAGGCGGACACGGTCGAGCCGACGTTCGCCATTCCGGACCGTCCGAGCAAGATTGACCCCTTCGCCGAGAAGCTTTCGGGTTGGCTGAAGTCGGAGGGGGCCAAGTAGCGTAAGCAACGCCGAACGCTGAAGCAGTTGCACGCTGATCTGGTAGTGCTTGGGTTCCGCTCCCGACCTACCCCCCGTAGTAGGCTAGCAACGACCCGATGAAGGCCGAACTGACGGTGTATGACTGGCCGCCAGTCGTCACAATTGTTATGTCACCCGTTGCGGTATCCTGGCTTATACTCCTAATGATGCTGTCTTCTCCACCGCCCCCGCCAAGCGCTGCCCCACCCGCGTCATTTATGGCAGCCACGATAGAGCTAGCGGCGGCAGTCTGTGTAGCGCCACCAGGCAAATTTACTGTCACCGTGTCGCCCGCACTGGCGACGCCCGCAAAGCACAGTACCAGCGCTGCAGACCAAAGCGTTGTTTTCAGCATCATTTTCCCCATATCATTCTGACCTAAAAGCCGTAGGCGACCGAAATACTAACCTGCCGGCGTTGTGTGTTGTTTGTGACGTCAAGAATCCCGACTGTCGTGCTTATCCCGGTGCCAGGAATCGAGAGCGTGGCCCCAACGTTCTGTTGCGTCGCGGTGGTAGAGATCCCGGCGCTCAGTGTATTGGTCAGACCCATGCCAAAACCTGCAAACATGCCGTCACTCATTATGCCAGACCCGTCTGAGGTGCGCGTATTGTCCGTACCCATGCCAACCGTGATCAACATTGGTATTTCAATGACCGGCGTCGCGACGCCAAACAGATGCGTGACATAACCGCTGAACATCGCAGGACGACCGGCATTTGTCCCCCAAGGTGCAAGGTTGGAGGCCGAGAAGCCCACGAACGTGGCCGACTGACCGCCTGCCCGCAGCAGGCGCGATGCGGTCACGCTTAACGAACCCGCGTCACCCAAAGGTTCAAGCCCGGTGATGGCCAGGCCAAAGGTCAAGCTCACACCGTCCAGCGGGTTACCGATCGCATAACCCGCGACGAGGTCACCGTCACCGCCCGCGCCTGCAACGCCGCCACGCGGATCGGCATAGCTTGCGCCCACAAAGCGGGAACCGCTGCGCGGAGCAACAGCCGAGGGAATGCCGAACCCACCCGGAAAAGCAAGGGATGCGACGGGCGACACGAGGGTCGACTGGGGGGCCTGCACCGAACTGTCAGCCGAGACAGGAAAGGCGCTCATGGCACCCATGATTGCCGCCACACCGAAAGACGTTACTCTATCTGCTTGCATCACATTAGACTCCTACTTCCAATCAATATTTGCAGTAGACACTTGCTATTGATTGCGCAAGATGGAGCGGTTGCGCGGATCCGCTAACGCGCGCCCTCATTGTAGAGTCGTGCACTAAAAAGACAGCATTATATATCTTTTGTTGAATCCTTGGAAATTGCACATGATCTGACGCCGTTGTAGGCGCTAGGGTCAGGACTCGTTCTCGTTTCATAGTTGGCCTTGAATAATGCATTCAGACTGATGTGACAGCCTGATACTGGCAACCCGGGTGGTATAGTGCGTTCAAAATGGCGACGACAATGCAGACAAGCCAAGACTTGAGGTGGGCCAAGATCTTGCGGATGTTGTGCCCGCAGGCGAAGAGGGCGTCGCCGATGGTGCCTTTCAAGGCGCAGCGTGACAGGCGACCGTCGGTTTTCATGTGGCCGATTTCGGGTTCTATGGCGCTTCGGCGGCGGAGGTCCGCGACCAGCTTCGGTG
>CAMBWO010000410.1 GCA_945871285.1 Pseudorhodobacter antarcticus
CGCAAAGGGCATCCCGAAAAAGTCGGTCCGCGACATGCCGGCGATCACCAGACAGACCACGATCAGCACCGCCATCGACAGGTTGATCACGGGTTTGGGGCCGCGGGCCGAATCCATCTTGCCGCCCAACCACGCGAAAAGTGCGGCCGACATCGCGCCCGCAATGCCAAACACGCCGATCTGCGTGATGCTCCACCCCAGCACGCCCGAAGCGTAGACGCCGCCAAAGGCATAAAGCGCGTTCAACGCGTCGCGGTAGAACATGGAACTGAGCAGATGTGCGCCGAGGCTCTGGCGGTCCTTCAACGACAGGATCAGCGCCCACAACTCGCGCAGCGATTGGCCGACGGGCACGCGTTTCTTGACCGGGGGTTCGCGGACCCACAGGAAGAACGGCACCATGAACACGATATACCAAACGGCCGTCAGCGGACCGACCGACCGCGTGCCCTCCCGCGCCTCTGGGTTCAGGCCGAACAGCGGGTCCAGTCCGATCAGGGTTTTGCCGGTGGCCGAGTTTTCGGCGAGAAGCAGCAGCATGATCACCAGCGCCACGATGCCCCCGACATAGCCAAAGGCATAACCAGACCCCGAAACCTTGCCCATGTCAGAATCGCCGGTCAGGTCGGGCATCAGCGAATTGGTGAAGATCGTCGCAAACTCCATCCCGATCAGGCCAATGCCGAACCAGATCAGCGCCCGCGTCAGGTCAGGTTCGCCGGGCACCAGATACCACAGCATCCACGACCCCAGCACGTAAAAGGCGGAGAAAATCCAGATCCAGACCATCCGCTTGCCCGAGCCATCGGCAACCGCCCCCAGAATCGGCGCCAGCAAGGCGATGATCACGCCCGAAACGGTTTGCCCCCAGCCCCACATCGCCTGCGCCGCCGCGCCCGACGCGGTGGCATCAAGGCCCGAAGCCAGATCGTGCGCCATGGCGATTTCGGCGAAATAGGGGCCGAAGACAAAGGTCAGCAGCAGCGTGTTATAGGGCTGGCTGGCCCAGTCGAAAAACCACCAGCCCCAGATCCTTTGCCGTTGCGTCGCCATGCCTGCCCCCGGTTTTCCGCCGATCAAGCCCGAACTCGGGTGATTAAGCAAGTCTGGTGCGGGTCCCTTGCCCTTTGGCCCAGCAACGACTACCTGTGCGCTGCCGTTTGGAGAACCACCTGATGACCTCGCTGTCGCAAATTCTGCTTGTAGCACTTGATATCGCCCAATGGGTCGTGCTGGCCCATGTGATCATGTCCTGGCTGATCAATTTCTCGGTGCTGAACCTGCGCCAGCCCTTGGTCTATCAGATATGGAACGCCTTGCAGCGCACGCTGGAGCCTTTGTATTCCCGCATTCGCCGCTATGTGCCCACGCCGGGTGGCATCGACTTTGCCCCACTGATCGTGCTGTTCGGCATTATCGCGTTGCGCATTGTGATCGTGAACAACTTCCACTAGTGCCTTAACCCGGCGTTCACCTTGTCTGGGTAGCGTCGGTGGATGCAAATTGATGAAAATATGAATGATCCCCGGGCCCTGTTGCATTCGGTCTTCGGCTTTGCCGACTATCGGCCGGGTCAGGAAGAGATTGTGGATGCCGTCATGGCGGGCCGCAACACGCTGGCCATCATGCCGACCGGCGGTGGAAAATCCCTGTGTTTCCAACTGCCTGCCCTGTGCCGCGAAGGGGTGACGGTGGTGATTTCGCCGCTGATTGCGCTGATGCGCGATCAGGTCCGCGCGTTGAAGGCGGTGGGGGTCGAGGCGGGGGCGCTGACTTCTGGCAACACCGAGGAAGAGACCGAGTCGGTCTTTCAGGCGCTGGATGATGGGGTTCTGCGGCTTCTTTATATCGCGCCCGAACGGTTGGCGGCGTCTGGCACGGTGCCAATGCTGCGCCGGATTGGCGTGTCGATGATCGCGGTGGACGAGGCGCATTGCGTCAGCCAATGGGGCCATGATTTCCGCCCCGATTACCTGAAGATTGGCGACCTGCGCCGCAGCCTGAACGTGCCCCTCGCCGCCTTTACCGCCACGGCGGATGAGGAGACGCGGGCCGAGATTGTGACGCGGCTGTTTGACGGCGTGCAGCCCGACACCTTTTTGCGCGGGTTCGACCGGCCCAACATCCATCTGGCCTTTGCGGTCAAGGACAAGCCGCGCGACCAGATTCTGGCCTTTGCCGCCGCCCGCCGCCGCCAATCGGGCATCGTCTATTGCGCCAGCCGCGCCAAGACCGAGGTTATGGCCCAGGCCCTGCGCGAGGCGCGGCATTCGGCCTGCCACTATCATGCGGGCATGGACCCCGAAGAACGCCGCCGGGTCGAGATGCGGTTTCAGCAGGAAGACGGGCTGATCGTGGTGGCCACCGTGGCCTTTGGCATGGGGATCGACAAGCCCGACATCCGCTGGGTCGCCCATGCCGATCTGCCGAAATCCATCGAAAGCTATTATCAGGAGATCGGCCGCGCTGGCCGTGACAGCCTGCCGGCCGAGACCTTGACGCTGTATGGTCAAGACGACATCCGCCTGCGCCGCAGCCAGATTGACGAGGGCGCCGCCCCTGCCGACCGCAAACAGGCCGATCATGCCCGGCTGAATGCGCTTTTGGGTCTGGCCGAGGCGACGCGCTGTCGGCGGCAGGTTTTGCTGGGCTATTTCGACGAAACCTCGCCCCCTTGTGGCAATTGCGACCTGTGCGACCGTCCGGCGCTGGTGTTTGACGCGACCGATGCAGTGCGCAAGGCGCTGTCGGCCATCCTGCGGACCGGCGAGTATTTCGGTGCGGGCCATCTGATTGATATTCTGACCGGCAATGCGACAGCTAAGGTGGTCGAGCGGGGCCACAACGCCCTGCCGACCTTTGCGGTGGGCAAGGATCTGTCCAAACCGGCCTGGGGGGCGGTGTTTCGCCAGATGATGGGGCGCGATCTGGTGCGGCCCGACCCCGACCGTTTTGGTGCCCTGCGGATGACCGACGCCGCCCGCCCCATCCTGCGCGGCGAGCAAACCATCGAACTCCGTCTGGACACCGTGCAAAAAGCGCGGGCCGAGGCGGTGGTCAAGGCGCAGGTGGATGACGAGGATGCCGATCTGCTGACCGCCCTCAAGGCTCGCCGCCGTGCGCTGGCCGAGGCGCAAAAGGTGCCGACCTATATCATCTTTGCCGACCGCACCCTGATTGAAATGGCGCAAAAACGGCCCCGCACGCTGGACGACATGATGGGGATCAGCGGGATTGGCGTGAAAAAGCTGGAAAGCTATGGCGCGGCGTTTCTGGAGGTGATTACGGGTGCGGCCCCCGATGCGCAGCATCCGGCGCGGCGCAAACTGGCCGGGCGCGATGCGGGTCAGCTGTTTGACCGGCTGGCCGAGGTGCA
>CAMBWO010000411.1 GCA_945871285.1 Pseudorhodobacter antarcticus
GCATGGCCCGCTATCTGACCGAGGGCACCGCCCGCGTTCTGTGCCGCCGGGTCGAGGTCGAGGGGCTGCACGCCCTGGGCCATACCTTCCCCGTCGAACTGTCGATCACCGAAACCGTGATGGATGGTGCCCGGTTCTTTGTCGCCACCCTGCGCGACACCACCCGGCAAAAGGCGGCCGAGGATGACCTGCTGCGCACCCGCGCCAGCCTGCAAGCCATCTTCGACAACATCCCCGCGCCCTGTATCTGCGCGACCGGCAGGACAACCTGGTGATGATCAACGCCTGGGGCGCGCGCTTTCTGGGCCGCGACCCGGCCGAAATGATCGGCCAGCCGATGTCCCGCTTTCGCGAGCCGCAAAACAGCGCCGCCGTCAAGGCCGCCGATGACAGCATCGCCCGCACCGGCCAGCCCGAAACCCATGAATTCACCTATCACCTGCCCGGTGGCGACCGGGTTGGCCTGATGACCTTCTTTCCCGTCACCGATGGCCGGGGCGAGGTGACCCAGATCGGCGGCATGTTGATGGATGTGACCGAACTGCACAAAGCCCGGGTCGAGGTTCAGGACAACCGCGTTCTTTTGGAAACCGTGTTCGACCATATCCCGGCCGAATTGTATCTGCGCGAGTTGGACGGCGCCTTCATCATGATGAACAAATGGGGGGCCGAGTTCTATGGCTCGGACAAGGCGGGGATGACGGGCCGCTCGGCCAGCGAATTTGACACCGGCGACGAAATCGCACTGGCCCGCGCCGCCCAGGACCGGCTGCTGCAAACCGGAATGCCCGTGGTGCAGGAATTTAATTACACCGTCGCAGGCCGCGATGTCGTGGTGTCCAACACCATCTTTCCGGTGCGCGATGCCGAAGGCCGCATCACCCGCATCGGCGGCTTCACCACCGATGTCACGGAACTGCACGAGGCGCGGCGCGGCGCAAGATGCAGCAGGCCCAGGCCACGCTGCAATCCTTTGTCGAACAGGTGCCGGTCGGCATCCACATCAACCGGCTGGGCCCCGGCGGAATTGCCGACCAGACCGTCGAATTCCTGAACGACAGCATCTGCAAGCCCTACGGCCTGCACATGGACAAGGTGATTGGCCGCGACCCCTATGCCGTCTTCCGCAATGATCTGGTGGTGCGCCTGCAAAAGGACATGGATCGCAAGATCCTGAAAACCCGCAAGCCTGCCGTGATGGAAATGCTGAACCCCTACAGCAAGTGGCACGAACGCTATACCCGCTTTCCCATCCTGTCCCCTGACGGCACCATCACCCATATCGGCGGCACCCATGTCGATGTCGATGACACCGTCCGCGCCAAGGCCCAACTGGACGAGGTGCGGATGCTGGTCGATTCGGTTTTCGACAACATCCCGACCGTGCTGTATCTGCGCGACCTCGACGGCACGATCCGCATGATCAACAAATACGGTGCCGCGATGTTCGGCAAGACCCACCCCGCCGAGGTGATCGGCCAGAACGCCACCGACCTGGATTCCGAAGCCGAGCGCCGCGAGGCCGCCGCAGCCCAGGCCCAGCTTCTGGCGACGGGCCAGCCGGTGACCCAGGAATACCGCCGCCGCGTGGGCGGCCGCGACATGACCGTGCTGAACACCATCTTCCCCATCCGCGACGCCACCGGCCAGATCGTGCGCATCGGCGGTTTTGCCAGCGACGTGACCGAACTTTACAAGGCCCGCAACGAATTGCAGGACGCGCAGAACCTGCTGCAAACCATCTTCGACAACGTCCCCGCCGAACTCTATCTGCGCCGTCTGGACGGCCAGTATCTGATGGCCAACCACTGGGCGCTGGACTTTTACGGCATGACCGAGGCCGACCTGCCCCACCTGACCGCCGAAACCTTTGACACCGGCGACGGCACCGCGGTCTCCCGTCAGGCCCAGCGCGAACTGCTCGCCACCGGCCGACCCGTGACCCGCGAATACCATCATCAGGCCCGTGGCCGCGACGTGGTGATCCTCAACACCATCTTCCCCCTGCGCAATGCGGACGGCCAGATTGACCGCATCGGCGGCGTCTCGACCGACATCACCGAACTGCATCACGCCCGCACCCAGCTGCGTCAGGCCCAGGAAAGCCTGCACCAATCCGAAAAGCTGGCCGCCCTGGGCCAGCTCTTGGCCGGCATCGCGCATGAACTGAACAACCCCCTCGCCGTGGTCCTTGGCCGCGCCGCCATCCTGCAGGAAAAACTGACCGGCACCCCCCACGCCACCCCCCTGCAAAAGCTGCGCGAGGCCGCCAACCGCTGCGCCCGCATCGTGAAAACCTTCCTTGCCATGGCCCGCCAGACCGGCCCGCGCCGCCAATTGGTCGACGTGAACGACCTGATCGAAAGCGCGCTGGAACTGACCACCTACGGCCTGCGCACCTGCGACATCACCTGGAACGCCCGCGCCCTGTCCCAACGCCTCCAGATCGAGGCGGATCCTGATCAGATCGTGCAGGTCCTGATCAACCTGATCATCAACGCCCAGCACGCCTTGCAAGACCAGCCCGGCCCCCGCAGCCTCGACATCCGCACCGACCTCAACCCCGATGGCGACTGGCTGACCATCGCCATCGCCGACAACGGCCCCGGCGTGCCCGATGCCATCGCCCACCGCATCTTTGACCCCTTCTTCACCACCAAGGCCGTCGGTCAGGGCACCGGCCTGGGCCTGTCCGTCTGCAAAAGCATGGTCGAGGCGCATGGCGGCCGCCTGACGCTGGACCGCACCCCCGGCGGCGGTGCCACCTTCCGGCTGTCCCTGCCCACCACCCACGGCGCAGCACTTGACGACCCCCAGGGCACCCCCACCGCCACCCCCCGCACCCGTGGCCGCATCCTCATCGTCGATGACGAGGTCGAAATTGCCGCGATCCTGGCCGATTGCCTGTCGCCCCTCGGCCTTGACTGCGCCATCGCCACCGACGGCAACGACGCCCTGCGCCTCATCACCGAAACCCCGTTTGACGCCGTGTTCTGCGATGTCTCGATGCCCGGCATGGACGGCATCACCTTTTATCACACCCTCAAACAGACCAACCCCCTGCTGGCCGCCCATCTGGTCTTCATCTCGGGCGACGTGCTGCACCGCAACTGGGAGGGGTTCAAATCCACCGTGGACCGCCCGATCCTGGAAAAACCCTTTGACCCCGAACAGATCCGGCACGCAGCCCTGACGCTCCTTGCCCCCACAGGAGGCCAATGATGTCCGAAAAAGCCCGCATCATCGTCTGCGACGACGAAGAACCCATGCGCGACCTGCTCGAGGAGTTGCTGACCGACGAAGGCTATGCCGTCACCACCGCCCGCAACGGCGCCGACCTGCGCCGCCTCGTCCCGCA
>CAMBWO010000412.1 GCA_945871285.1 Pseudorhodobacter antarcticus
GTGCCTGGTCTCATCATTGATATGCGTTATTTCTCGGCACGTAATTTCGTCGGAAAGCCAATTGATGGCTACGAAAAACCAGTTTGTTATCTGACAAGGCAAGCTGGCCAAGCACTCTCCAAAGCAGTGAATGCAGCAGCCCTGCAAGGCTATTCCCTAAAAGTTTTCGATTGCTACAGACCCGCACGCGCAGTGGATCATTTTGTCCGCTGGGCACTTAATCTCGAGGATACCGCGATGAAGGCCGAGTTCTATCCGAGTGTCGAAAAGAAGTATCTTTTCCGTGACGGTTATATTGCAGCTCGGTCAGGTCATTCGCGGGGGTCAACCATCGATGTTACATTAGTTCAAAACTCCGACGGCCAGGAAATCGATATGGGCACTTCTTATGATTTTTTCAGTACGCAGTCTTGGCCGTCAGATCGTAGCGTTAGTGCTACGTCACAGAAAAATCGGCAGTTGTTAGGAGAATTGATGCAGCGTAATGGCTTCGATGGGTACGATAAAGAGTGGTGGCATTTTACGCTGAGGCACGAGCCATTCCCTGACACCTATTTTGATTTTGTCGTACGCTAAGTCTTATTCACATGTGCTCCACCTCCACCTTGGATCACCTGAGGCTTGAGTTTTCAACCTCTTGCGCCAATGACGGACTGGATGCGCCAGCGGAGTTGTGCCGCTGAATATGGACACTCTGTCTGATCCCGCTGTGGGGTCTTTCCTCGTTGTATTGCCTACGCCAATTCTCCATTTTTGACTTGCGTCGTCAATGTTCATGAACCAGTGAACGGCTAGAGCGGAATTCAATCAGTCTGCATCGTATCCCGCAGCGGCGAAGTAGTTCTGGCATTCATCCGGCTTGAAAGCTGAAAGCAGGGCACCGATGACGGTCCAGAGTCCTTCGACGGTGCGCTGTGCCGCCTTGCGCAGGAGTGCCTTGAGCTTTGCGAAAATGTTCTCGATGGGGTTGAAGTCAGGACTGTAGGGCGGGCGCTATTGGAGCTCAGCTCCTGCCGCTTCGATGAGCCCGCGAAACCTTGACCATTTGTGGCTCGAGAGATTATCCATGATGACGATGTCGCCGGGGCGTAGCTCTGGGGAGAGGACTTGCTCGACATAGGCCTCGAAGGCCTCACGATTGATGGGGCCGTCGAGTACGAAGGGCGCGATGAAACCAATTAGAGTGTTTGAGAATTCGTCATAACGACATGCGTAGTTTCTGCGTCGCCGGGTTGACATTAGGAAGCGCGAATCCATTCATGGAACGGCGGCGACCACCACGAACATGATGAACAGACCGAGATGCACGAAGCCTTGCAGCACCGTTGTGCGGCCGGGCAGGAGGGTGATGACGCTCACGAACATGGCGAGTACAAGGAGCGCTACCTTGGCGGGCGGCACGCCGAGGACCAGCTGCACCTCGGTGAAGGCGGCAATCAGCGTGATGACGGGGATGGTCAGCGCGATCGAGGCCAGTGCCGAACCCAGCGCCAGGTTGATTGAGGTCTGCGGCCGGTTGGAGAGCGAGGCCCGGACCGCCGCGATGCTTTCCGGCGCGAGCACGAGGGCGGCGATCACCACGCCGGTGAATTCCTGCGGCAGGCCCGCCAACTCGATCATTTCGTCGAGCGCCGGGGCCAGCATCTTGGCCAGCAGCACAACGCCGGCCAGTGAAGCGAGCAGGAACACGAGGCTAACGGCAGCCCGGCCCGTGCGTAGCCCAGCCCACGACGAGTCATGGGCGGTGTCCGTCAGTTCAGGTGAACCACCACCGTTCCGCAACCCGCATGCCATCAAGCTGCACATTGGAGGCTACTCTGCCGTGCCCCAGGTTGTCGACATGGGCTTCCACATATGAATTGAACAGAACAGTGATGAGTCCACCATCGTCATGCAGGATTTGCTGGGTTTCAGCGTACATTCCAGCACGCTGCTTCTCATCAGTCTCTGAGCGGGCAGCGGCCAGGAGTTCGTCGAAGCGTGTATCGCTCCAGCTGGTATCGTTCCACACGGCCTTGCTAGCAAAGGCCAGTGCCATCATCCAGTCGACGGTGGGGCGGCCAAACCAGTACGTGGCTACGAAAGGCTTTTTGCGCCAGACATTGGTAAAATAACCGTCAGCGGGCTCGCGGATGACGTTCAGGTTTATGCCGCACGCCTTGGCATGCTCTCGCCACATCAGGGCCGTATCCAAGGCACCCGCAAAGGCGACGTCGGAAACCGACAGGTCGACCGAAAGCCCATTGAGGCCAGCCTTCTTCAGATACTCGCGGGCCTTGGCTGGGTTGTATGTGTGATGGGGCAACGGATCGAAGGCAAATTTCACCGGGGGGGCGATCGGCGTGTCGTTTCCGATGGTGCCATGCCCGGAGAAGGCTACGTTGAGTATTTCCTCACGGTCCATCGAGTATTTCAGGGCCATGCGAACATTCGGATCGTCGAAGGGCTTCGTTGTCACATTCATTGCAAAGACATAGCTGCCATATCCGGTCGTCTCCATAATGGCGAGGCCGGGGGTGCCCTCCAGGAGGGGAAGGGTTTTCAGGTCGCACCGGTCCATGTAGTCAATTTCCCCCGCAAGAAGCGCATTGGTGCGGGCAGTCACATCGCCGATGGCAAGAATCTGAACACTGTCAAACCACCCGCGGTCTTCCTTGTGGTAATCGGCATTGAGGGAGAAGGTCGCCTGGACACCGGGCTGAAACTTCTCGAGCTTGTAGGCCCCGGTGCGCACCCCGGATGACCAGTCGGCTGTTCCGTCCTCCCGCGCGGGCATGATTGGCAGGTGGTAGTCGGTCATCAAATAGGGAAAATCGGCATTGCCGCTGGCAAGCTCGAAGATCACGGTGTCCGGCCCATCCGTCTTGATGGTTATGGCCTCTTGGAGACTCGCCTTGGCGCCGGATGTGGATGCCTCGCCGCGGTGGTGCTGGAGAGAGGTGAGCACGTCCTGGGCCGTCACCGTACGGCCATTGTGGAAGGTCACGCCCTTGCGGATGCGGAACATCCACTTCCGGGCACCTTCCGACGGCTCGAAGCTTTCGGCAATGTCGCCCACCACATCGCCATCGGCGTCGATCTCGGTCAAGCCGTTGGAAAGCGTTCCCCAGAAAGCCGTTCCGGCGAAGGCATTGAGATAGGTCGCGGGGTCGAGTGTGTCGGTGCTGGCACTGTCAGAAACGCCCAGCCTGAACCTTCCCCCCCGCTTCGGCGTTGCGGCGCGGGCGGTGGCAAGGAGATTGTCCGCCGCCGCCAGGCTTACGCCCGAGGCCATAGCCAGTTGCAGGAATTCGCGCCTGCCAATCCGACCCTTTATCGCTTGCCTCA
>CAMBWO010000413.1 GCA_945871285.1 Pseudorhodobacter antarcticus
GGCAATCTCGCGGTGGGTTTCCTGCGGCGAAGCAATCACGACAGCCTCGACATCCGGATCCGCCACCAGCACCCGCCAATCGGCAGTGGACCGGGCAAAGCCATAAGCGTCGCGGTAGCGCGCAGCACTCGCCTCGCTCGTCGCGGCAATCATCTCCAACCGGGGCCGCAGCGCGGTGCCAAACACGACGCCGACGGCCGACATGGCGACCGCATGGGCCTTGCCCATATAGCCGCCACCGATGATGCCGATGCCAATCTGGCGCATGTGGCCCCCCCAACGACTCTGCATCCTGATTCAGTTTGCAACCGGTTGCAAAGCAGGTAGATTGGGCCGACGACAAGGTCAACCCCCATCTCAAGGCCGATCCGCACCGATGCCCGTTTCGCCCCCCTCCCTTGACCGACTTGCCCTGAATCGCTTTGCCGTTCTGGGCCGGGTGGGCATGGACCTTTATGCCGATCCCCCCGGCACCTGGATCGAGGAGGCCCAACGCTTTACCACCGCGTTGGGCGGGTCTGCGGGCAATATCGCGGTGGCCCTCGCCCGTCAGGGCGCACGGGCCGCGCTGATTTCGGCGGTGTCGGATGATGCCGTAGGGCGCTACTGCCGCGCCGAACTCGCCCGCTACGGTGTGGCGCACGACGCCGTCCTGTCCGTGGGCGGCGCTGCCCGCAATTCGCTGGCCGTGACCGAGACGCGGGATACCGGCTGTCAGGTCGTCCTGTACCGCAACCAGGCCGCCGATTTTGATCTGTCGCTCCCGCAAATCGCCGCCATCGACTTTACCCCCTTCGCCGCTCTTGTGGTCACGGGTACGGCCTTGGCCGCCGAACCCTCGCGCAGCGCCACCCGCGCCGCGATGACCCTGGCGCGCGAGGCGGGGGCGCTGGTCGTGCTCGATGTCGACTACCGTGCCTATTCCTGGGCGTCCGAACAAGAGGCCGCGCTGGTGTGCGAGGATGCCGCCTGGGCCTCCGACATCGTGATCGGCAATGATGACGAATTCGGCGTGATGGCCGGGTCATATGCAGGCGGCATGGCGATGGCCGAGGAGTTGGCAATGGGGGCCGCCTTTGTCGTTTACAAACAGGGCGCTGCGGGGTCCGTCACCTTTGCCGCTGGCACACGGTTTGAAACCCCGATCTTTCCCGTCACCGCGCTGAAACCGATGGGCGCGGGCGATGGGTTCCTGGGGGGTCTGCTGGCCGCCCTTTCCGCCGGGCACGACCTGCCCAGCGCCGTGCGGCGAGGGTCCGCCACGGCAGCGATGATTGTGGCGGGCATCGGCTGCGCCCCAGCCAGCCCCGACACCGCCGCCCTTGACCACTTCATCGCCCAATACTGAAAGGCCCCTCATGCACATCGCCCCGTTTGACAACCAAAACCACCCCATCATCGCCGCGCACGACCCGCTGGTGCCGCTCGTTTATTTCAACATCGTCAAACTGCGCCCCGGCGAAACCTTTGTCTCCCAGGTGCCCGGCTATGAAACCTGCATCGTCCCCGCCACCGGGACCGTGAATGTCGCAACCGACGGCCAGACCTTCCCCGCCATCGGCCTGCGCCGCGCCAATGTCTGGGACGCCGAACCCGAGGGCGTCTATGTCCCCTCCGGCGCCCCCGCCACTATCACCTGCACGGCGCAGGCCGAGGTCTTCATCGCCGGCGCCCAATTCGCCGACCCCCTCCCCGCCTTCGCCGTCCGCGCCGCCGACATCGACCCCGTGCAATACGGCTCGGACGACACCAAAACCCACCGCAAGATCAAACATATCCTTGGCCAGAAATACCACGGCCGCGTCGGCCGCCTGCTGGTGTCCGAGCTTTACACCGTCGGCACCGGCGGCTGGTCGGGCTTCCCCAGCCACAAACACGACACCAACCGCCTGCCCCTGGAAACCCGCCACGACGAAGCCTACAACTTCCGCTTCAACCCGCCCCACGGCTCCGGCCTGCAGATGCTGCAACGCGAAGAGGGGAAATCGGGCGACGCCTATCACCTTGTCGACGGCTCCACCGTCGCCATCGACAAGGGCTATCACCCCTGCTGCGTCCTGCCCGGCTATCAGATGTATTACTTCACCATCCTGGGCGGCCTGACTCAGCGCCCGCTGGTGCAATATTTCCAACCCTCCCACGCCGATCAGATCGAAACGATCCCCGGCATCAAAGACATGATCGCCAAGTTCAAATGATCGCCACCCTGTCCCAGGTCCTGACCCCCTGCCTGAAGGGTGGCACCGCCGTCGCCGGTCTGGTCGTGCTGGGCTGGGAAGACGCCCGCGCCTATGTCCTGGCCGCCGAGGCCGAGGGCCGCCCCATCATCCTCCAAGCCGGCCCCGGCTGCCGCGCCCACACCCCCCTGCCCATTCTGGGCGCCATGTTCCGCACCCTGGCCGAAGGGGCATCGGTCCCGGTCGTCGCCCACCTTGATCATGGCGAGGGGCTGGCGGCCTGCGCCCAAGCCATCGACTGCGGCTTCACCTCCGTCATGTATGACGGCTCCGCCCTGCCCTTCCTCGAAAACATCGCCCGCACGGCGGAGGTCGTCGCCATGGCCCACGCCCAAGGCGTCTCGGTCGAGGGCGAATTGGGCTATGTCGGCTATCACGGCGGCGCGGCCTCCCTGGGCACCGACCCGGCGCAGATCGCGCAGTTCCAGGCCGAAACCTGCGTCGATGCGCTGGCCGTCTCCATCGGCAACAGCCACCTGATGACCACCCCGGGCGCCGAAATCGACTGGCCCCGCTTGCGCGCCATTCAGGCCGCCGCCCCCACCCTGCCCCTCGTCCTGCACGGCGGCAGCGGGCTCGACCCCGCCCTGCGCCGCCGCCTCGCCCGTGAAACCACGGTCTGCAAGTTCAACATCGGCACCGAACTGCGTCAGGCCTTCGGCGCCGCCTTGCGGCAGGCTCTGGCCGATCCCGCCCGGTTTGACCGCAACCAGATCCTGTCCGACACCATCGCCCCCATGACCCTCGCCGCCCGCCGCGCCATCGCCTCCCTAGGCTGACGCCCGCCGGATCATGTCCGCCGCCTTTTCGGCAATCATGATCGTCGCGGCATTGGTGTTCGACGAAATCAGCGTCGGCATGATCGACGCATCCACCACCCGCAACCCCGCAATCCCGTTGAACCGCAACTGCGTATCCACCACCGCCGCCGGGTCCGCCCCCATGCGACAGGTGCCCACCGGATGATGATCGGTCTTGGCATGGGCGCAGGCATAGTCGAAATACTCCTGCTCGGTCCGCACCCCCGGCCCCGGCAACCGCTCGGCCAGCACAAAGGGTTTCAGGGCCTCCTGGCGCATGATCTCCC
>CAMBWO010000414.1 GCA_945871285.1 Pseudorhodobacter antarcticus
TCTCGAACCAGTCACGGACTTCGGCGATGGCGGCGGCTTGCGCGGCCGAGGGGGTGAAAGTGGTCATGCTGCATGTCCTCCGACAGTGTAATCCTTCACCACCCCGCCGCGTTCGGGGCTGCCCACTTCGCATTGCCGCACGAACACGCGGCCCCCGTTCGCCAACTGACGCCAATGCCCGCGACGCAGATGCCAGCGCGGGCTGGAATGGCTGCCGACCAGATCGGCGGAAGCGGTCCGCAGCCGTTCGGGGTTGATGGCCACCTGCCGCCAGACCCAGCCGCGGACACCATCGCTGGCAAAGGGTTTGCGCTGGGACGGGGCGATCTGGCGTTCGCTCACGTCCGCCGAGGTGGACAGGATCGCCAGCGCGCGCCAGACGATGGCCGCAGCAGCCTTGCCACATTGCTCGGCCAGTGCCGTGTCAGCGAGAGCCGGGTTGGGTTCAAACTCGGCGACACCTCCGTCGGCGATGCGGAGGCGGACATGAACGTCGGTCCAGCGGCGCGGGTTGCGCCACAGGGCGAGCCAAACTGCCTCAATGCCATCGGGCTGCTGGCGGGCGTAGACGATCTGGCTGCGGATAGCGGGACCACGATCACGCAATTCGAAAATCGTTTGCGGATGGGGAAGCCGCTGCGGACCAGCTGCCAAGCGACGTCCCAGAGCATCGACTTCGTCGGCGTCGAACTTCGCCTGGTCCTCGAAGTGCCACACCGGAGCGAATTCGAATCCGTCCAGCAGGTCTGCTGCCCAGAACTTGGCGCGATGGCCGCGAACGATGCGTTTCAGGGCGTAAGCATCGGGGATCATGCCCGGCCCTCCCAGCATTTGCCCGCCCACGCGCAGGGCGCATGCCATTTGCCCGCCGACATACCACCCCGGCACAGAACCGCCGTGGGGTCAGCCGCCATGCGCGGCAGCCATTCGCCGGCCTCGGACGCCCGCACCACCGCAACGGCGCGGTCCGACATGTCCTGCGCCAGCCGCGCATCGAACGGCACTAATTCGGCGTGCAGTTCCATCGTGTCGCGGTTCAGCGCCGTGAACAGCGCGGGCTTCGGCAGATCAAGATAGGCCTGATAAAGTGCCAGCTGAGTGGCGTAGACCGGGCGGGCAATGCTGACACCCCGCTTGACCACGTCCTTCCAGCTTGATGCCCCGAGCGCCTTGTTTTCCCAAAGGGCGGGATAGTCCATGGCAACCGGGCCGGAGACGAGGCAACCATCAATGTGGCCCTTGAACCGGCCACCAAGCGCCTCGAACCCGAACTGCCGCCCATCGGCGCGCGCCGTGCGCAGATCGAACCCCGCGATGCGCAACCAGCCTGCGACGATGTCCTCGCCCCGGTGTCCCGCCTCGAAGATGCGCAGGGTTTTCGCGGCAAACTCCTGACCCTCATCTTTTGGCACGGCCAGAAAGTCATACTGGATCTGGCGCAGGCAATCGCGGCCAAGGCCAGAGGAACTGACATAGGTGCGGTGCCGTTCGCTGCGGTTGCGGGCCAAAAGGGCGGCGTCGATGGCTGCCATTAGGGCGTCTGCGATGGGCGGGCGCGGTGCCGAGACGCTGTAGAGGCAGCCCGAGCCCTTGTTGAGATCGATCATGCTGGCTCTCCCTAAAATGGTATCGGGTCGTCGTATGTGGTGCCGGTGCGTTCCTTGTTCGCCCCCTGCGCCAGCATGCTGTCGACGTAGCCGGTCACGGCTGCCTCGATCAGACGATCGATGTCGGCGGCGGTGCGATGAAAAAAGGGCTCCATCAGCCCAAGGTCAGTCAGGGCTTCGGCGAACAGAACCCGGGCGTCGCGGATGGCCTGTGCCTCGCGGGCAGTCTTGTCGATCATGCCGTTGTTCCTTTGAGCGATTGCGCTGCCCAAATCCTGACAGCGGAGTGAGCAGAAGCGGTGATAGGGGTAACGGTCGTGCTGAAGCCGGTGGACGTAGCCGAAGCCGCGGGCTTCACGCGCGCAGACCGCGCAGATTGCTCCCCGAGCAAGAGCATCGCGACCGGGTCCTCTTGCGGCCAATCCTGCCGCTGAAGGCGTTTCGACTGCAGGACGATCCAGCGTGAGATGGCGTTCACCGCCATGGCCTCGAGGTCGCCGAGGGTGAGGCTTGCGATGGGTAGGTGCAGTTTTCCTCGGGCCTCGAGCCATTTACCGATCTCCAGCGCGGCGGCGCGTGTCACATGCGCCTGCCATTCATCCGGGGTCATGGGCCGGTCGCCCGGCCCAGCCCCATCTGGTTTGGCCGTGGGTGATCGCGCAGAACCACCCGACTGCCGCTTCCGCAGCGCCTCAGCCATTGAGCCAGGCGGGCATTGCGGGTGCCCCCGGTGCGGCCGGAGCAGGTGCCTGCGGTGCGGGCGGGGCTGCGGGGGCAGTCTGCGTCCCCCAGGCGGGCGCGGGTGAGGCGGCGGGCTGCGGTGCCGCGCCCCAGTTCGGAGCCGCGGGCGACGGTTGCGCCGCCCCCCATGCCGGTGGCGGAGCCTGCCAGCCCGTTGCCGCGACGCTCGCGGCCTTGCGCGGTGGGGCGTTGACCGGATCCGGCGCGACGGTTTCACCGCGCATGATCGCAGCATGTTGCTGCTCGTCGGGCAGAACGACGTGGGCGATGCGGTTCTGGTCGCGGTACTGCGGGTTGGAGGCGGGCTCCACCATGATGCGGGCGGCAAAGATGATGCCTTCGAGATGCCGCAAGCCAGGCAGAACACGCTTGGCCTTGGCGCCGGGGCTTTCGTCCTTGGGATCAAGGCCAAGGGCGCTGTCAACAATGGCGCGAAAGGTGGATTTCGAGATCTTCCAGCCGATGGACTGGCCTTTCTCGTCCAGCTTGCCACCCGCCACGGTAAAGCTTTGCCAGAACTTGCGGCGAGCATGGGGGCCATCGACCACGGTGAATTCGCAGTCAAGCATGCGCGCATCGCTGGATTGCGATGCCTTCAGCAGCCCCGCATCCATCGGGCTTGCGCCGTTCACCCCGCCGGGGCGGATGGCCAGCCGCACCTTGGCGAAGGTGCCGTCCGGGATCAGTTCGCCAATGGTGGCCATCTGCGGCTGGGCGTCATTCAGATCGTAGCTCATGACATGTGTCCTTTCAGGATCAGGTGGAGAAGGAGGGATAGGCGTTGGTGCGGCCGTCGATGCGGGCGAGCAGCGCGCCAAGGTCGGGCGGTTCTGTCATGTCCAGACGTCCGGAGCGGTCCTTGGCGGGAAGGCCCCAGGGGTTGCCGGACTTGCAGACGAGGCGGCGGTCGGTGGCGGTCTCGTCAAGCACCCAGCCACCCTCGGCATCGCGGG
>CAMBWO010000415.1 GCA_945871285.1 Pseudorhodobacter antarcticus
CATTATGCCGATGTCCGGATTATGCCGATGTAGGGCTATAAGTTGTTGTTTCTGGTGGGGCTCTCTGTGGTGGTGTCGGCATAATCAGAGGGCTTCGAGGAAGGCGAGGAGTTTGTCGGTTGGCCTGAATCGGCCGGGTTTTGTCGCGATCGGGGCTGTCCTCTCCAATGCGCGTTCTTTGATTTGCAGATCCGCGTGCAAGTAGATTTGCGTTGTTTCGATCTGTTCGTGGCCGAGCCAGAGCGCGATCACGGATGTATCGATGCCGGCCTGCAGCAATCGCATCGCGGCCGAGTGGCGCAGGACATGCATGGTCACGGACTTTTGCGCCAGCGACGGACAGGCGTCGGTGGCTTTCTGGACATACTTGGCAAGTCTGTGCTCGAGAGCATCGCGGCTGAGGGCGCGGCCGGTCTGCGTGGTGAACAGCGGGGCAGCGGGCTGGCCGGCGCGCTCGGCAATCCAGACGCGCAGATGGGCGATGGTGCCCGAGGTCAGTGGCGTGATCCGCTGCTTTCGCCCCTTGCCGTGGCAACTTACATGCGCTCCAGAGCCGAGATGGACATCGCGACAGCACAGGCCGATCAGTTCAGAGGCGCGAAGCCCCGTCTGTACCGCAAGGGCGAACAGCGCCGTGTCGCGCCGCCCGGTCCAGGTCATTCGATCCGGGGCGGCGAGAAGGGCCCCCAATTCCGCATCTGCCAGCCAGGTCACCAGCCGCCGATCAAAGCGTTTCGGCGGGATCGCCAGAACCCGTTCGATGGTGGCGGCATGTTCAGGATGGCGCAGGGCGGCATAGCGGAACAGGGAGCGGATCGCGGCAAGTCGGACATTGCGGGTCCGCACACCGTTTTTCCTGTAGCCCTCCAGATGGTCGAGGAAGGCCCCGATGATTGGCGCATCGAGATCGTCGATACCGAGTTTGCCCGGTGCCTTGCCATGTCGCTCCGAAGCAAAGACCAGGAGCAGCCGCAGGGTGTCGCGATAGGATTGAACCGTATTTGGGCTGACCTGACGCTGGCGGATGAGGCGGTCGGTGAAGAACGCCTGCAGGGTTGTGGCGAGCGTGCTCATGCGCCACCCGCCAAGTGGCGCTCGAGCCTTTCGCCCGCCAGGCCCAGCAATTCGGGCGCGGCCGACAGGTACCAGTATGTGGAGCCGGGATCGGCATGACCAAGGTAGGTCGACAGG
This sequence comes from Pseudorhodobacter antarcticus, assembly GCA_945871285.1. Lineage (GTDB taxonomy): Bacteria > Pseudomonadota > Alphaproteobacteria > Rhodobacterales > Rhodobacteraceae > Stagnihabitans. The sequence goes on from CAMBWO010000415.1 coordinate 1,192, forward strand.
ATCGCGAGCCGGGAGCCGGGGTCGCCCGCCCGGTAATCGTCGACGATGGTGCTGACGGCGAAGCTGTGCCGCAGATCATGGATCCGGGGTCGGCATGCCGCCGAGCGTGGTGCAATGCCGCAATGGTGCAAGAGCTTGTGGAAGATCGGCTGCACGGTTCCGTATCGCAGCCGTTTGCCCCGCGAACTGATCAGAAGGGGCGGCATGCCCGCAGGTCGGGGTCCATCGTCGCGGCACAGGTAGTCGTCCAGCGCTGCGACGGTACTTGGATGCAGCGGCAAGACACGCGCCTTGTCGAACTTGCCGTGCCGGATCGTCAGCATGCCGATGCCCGCGTCGAAGTCGTCGCGGTCGAGACTGATCGCCTCGCCGATCCGCATGCCGGTCGCCGCCAAGAGACCGATCAAGGTCCGATACGTCGCCTGCACATGCGATCCGCGTAGGATCGTGGTGGCGTGCATCAGCGCCGCAATCTCCTGCGGCGTATAGAGATACGGCGTCGCGCGTCGCGCTTGTGCGGGCAGCAGATCGGCAGGCGGCACCTCGGTTCTTGGGTCAAGTGTTTGCAGGTGCCGGGCAAAGAGGCGAACTTCGGCCAGACGTCTGGAAGTCCAGATCGCGGCGGCACCAGATGGGAGGGTCGCCCAGGTCAGCGCCGTCTCGGTCCGGATATGCGTCTCGCCGCGTTCGCCCGCAAAGGCGGTGAACTGGCCAAGAAGCCGCTCGGCCTTGTCCATCTTGTAGCCGAGGGCGCGGCGCATGGTCAGATAGTCGGCAAGGGTATTGCGCAGGTGGCTCATAGCACGCCCTCCGGCCAGGGGCGTGCGATCAGGCGCAGGGTGTCGCGGTCGACCTTGGCATAGATCGCCGTGGTCTCGGTGCGGCGGTGACGCAAGATTTGACCGATTTCCGGCAAGGAGGCACCGGCCCGCAACAACTCCGTTGCCGCGGTGTGACGCAGGCGATGGGCGTGGACGCGTCCCAAGCCCGCGCGCCGGGCTGCATCCGCTACGATGCCGCTCACACGGGCGGCCCCAACTGCATGATGGGGCGCAAAATGCCGGACGAATACGGTCCGGCCCAAGGCGTCCGCAGGCCGGGCGTGGCGCAGATATTCTGCCAGTCGGCGGCCAACATCCGGCGGAAGAGGAAGCCGCTCATGACAATTGCCCTTGCCGCGCACGCGGATCGTGCCCGCGCGCCAGTCGATGTCGTCGAGCCCGAGCTTAGCTACCTCGTCACGCCGCAGGCCGAGGCGGACGAGCAGGGTCAGAATGGCCAGATCGCGGCTGCCAACAACCGTGCCGGCATCGCAGGCCGCAAGAAGGCGCCGCACCTGATCGGGTTCAAGCCCCTTGGGCAACCCGGCCAGCCGGCGGCGCAAGACCGTCGGCACGGCCGAGATGAGCGAGCGTTCCGTCACGCCCTGCACATGCAGAAAGCCGAGGAACGACCGCAGCGCCGTGATCGTCAGCTTCGCCACCCCGCCATTCAGACGCGGGCAAAACTCCACCACGAAGGAGGTGACGTCAGCTGGGGTCAGGCTCCCGAGGTCAAGACCATTGGCTGACAGCCTGCGGTCCAGAAACGGGCGCAGGCAATCGAAGTACCGAAGGGTCGTCACCGGGACCAGCCCACGTTCCGCGGTCAGAAACTGCTGATACCGGTCAAGGGCTTCCGCGACAGGGCCGTCCACCACCGGGGCTTCGGCAACTGGCACCAGCCCCAGCCCGCGCAAATGGTCAAGAATGGGGCTAAGTGCCTTGCGCGTCTTCAGCTTGCGTACGCCAGCGGCACGACGGTCTGCCATGAACCGATCAACCTGAGCCATGGACAAGTCGTCCAACGCGAGCTGCTGGGCCTGCAACCAGCCGGTCAGGTCGTTGAGCAGCTTGCGTTGCTTCCAGATCGTGCCGGGCCTGTACCCCTGCCGACGCAAATCCTCCTCGAGTCCCTTCGAAAGGACCGTGACAGGGTTCTTACCTCGTCTCTTCTTCTGATCGATCAACATGATATCTCCTCGTTTCGATGTGAACGAGAAGACCTTACCAGCCATCAGCTTCGAGGATTATGCCGACCCCTTTACACCGATCCCAAACAGAAACAACA
>CAMBWO010000416.1 GCA_945871285.1 Pseudorhodobacter antarcticus
GTGCAACTGCCCGAGGCCGGGATGTCGGTCACGTCCGACGGCTATCGCAAGATCTGCGTCGAGGGGGTTCAGCCCGGTGGCCGCTATACCGTGACCTTCCGCGAGGGGTTACCGGCCGCCGATGGCCAGACCATGGCCAAATCGGTGCCGATCACCGCCTATATCAAGGACCGCTCGGCCGCCGTGCGCTTTACCGGGCGCGGCTATGTCCTGCCCCGCACGGGCAGCATGGCCATTCCCGTCGTGACCGTCAACACCGACAAGCTGGACCTCGAGGTTTATCGCGTCACCGACCGCAACCTGATCCGCATCATGCAGAACGGCTATTTCGACTCTCCGATGTATGATTATCAGGAATACGAATTCCAGTCGACGATGGGGACCAAGATCTGGTCGGGCAATGCGACCGTTGGCATCGACATCAACAAGGACGTCACCACCCGCCTGCCGATGGAGGAGGCGATTGCCGACCAGCCTGCTGGCATCTATGCCCTGCGCGCCGTGATTCCGGGGGTGGACCTTTATGAAACCCCGGCGACCTGGCAATGGTTTGTGGTGTCCGACCTTGGGTTAACCACGCTTTCCGGCACGGACGGGTTGCATGTGTTCGTGCGGTCTTTGGGCACGGCGGATGCCAAGACGGACACGACCGTGGAACTGCTGTCGGTCGCGAATGAGGTTTTGGGCACGGCCACGACGGATGCCGAGGGCTATGCAAGGTTTGACCGTGGTCTCGTGCTGGGCATTGCAGGTGCCGCGCCTGCCATGGTCGTGGCCCGCGATGCGACCGGCGACACCGCCTTTTTGTCGCTGACCGACCCCGAGTTTGACCTGTCCGACCGTGGGGTCGAGGGCAAAGAGGCGGCGCCGCCTGTCGACGTGTTCCTGACCACCGACCGTGGTGCCTACCGCGCTGGCGAAACCGTCCACGCCACCGCTTTGGCCCGTGATGGCGAGACGGCTGCCCTGACCGGCCTGCCCTTGACCGCCATTCTGCTGCGGCCCGACGGTGTGGAATATGTCCGGGCACTGGCCGACGATGTGGGCGCAGGCGGCCATGTGTTCGACTTCCCCATTGCAGGTTCGGCCCCGCGCGGCATGTGGCGGATGGAGGTGTTTGGCGATCTGGACGCCCCCGCCCTGACCGCCAAGACCTTTCTGGTCGAGGATTTTCTGCCGGAACGCATCGATTTTGCGCTGGCCCTGTCCGATGACCCGATCCGTCTGGGCGACGCGCCCGCGCTGAATGTTGACGCCAAATACCTGTTCGGCGCCCCCGGTGCCGATCTGGCCATCGAAGGCGAGGTGCTGCTGCGCGCCGCCAAGGAGCTGGACAGCTGGCCGGGCTATGTCTTTGGCAAGTACGACGAACCCTTCAGCACGGCCGTTGCGTCCTTCAGCGATTTCCGCACGGATGAGGCCGGTCAAGCCATCGTCGAGGCCGCGCTGCCCGAGGTGGACGACCCCAAGCGCCCGCTCGAGGCGCTGTTTGTGGCCCGCGTCGCCGAAGGCTCGGGCCGTCCTGTCGAACGCCGCATCACCCGCCTGCTGACACCGTCCGCCCCGATGATCGGCGTCAAACCGCTGTTTGACGAGGTCGTGGCCGAAGGCACCGAGGCGCGGTTTCAACTGATCGGGATTGGCGCAGACACCCAACCCACCGAGATGAAGGTGAAATGGGAGCTTTCGCGGCTGGAAACCCATTACCAGTGGTATCAGGAAAACGGCTCGTGGAACTGGCAGGCCGTCAATTCGCGGGACCGTATCGCGACGGGTCAGGCCGATCTGGGGCAGGCCCCGGTTGAGGTCTCGGCCCCCGTCACCTGGGGCGAATATGAACTGACCGTCAGCCGGGATGATGGCGAGGTTGCTGTAACCTCGACCAAATTCTATGCGGGCTGGTATGTGCCCGCCGATGTCTCGGCCACGCCCGACACGCTGGAACTGTCGCTGGACAAGCCCGATTACAAGGCGGGCGATACCGCCTTGCTGCGCATCGTGCCGCGTGCGGCGGGGACGGCGCTGGTGACGGTGATGTCCAACCGCCTGATCGCGATGAAGGCGGTTCAGGTGACCGAGGGCGAAAACCTGATCCCGATCGAGGTGACGGATGATTGGGGGACGGGCGTCTATGTCTCGGCCTCGGTCCTGCGCCCGATGGACGTGGCCGCTGGCCGCAACCCGGCCCGTGCACTGGGCCTGTCCTTTGCCAAGATCGACCCCGGCACCCGTGCGCTGTCGGCCACGATTGAAACGGCCCCCGAAGCCGCCCCGCGCGGACCGCTGGACGTGGCGGTCAAGGTCGATGGCATCGCCGAGGGCGACACGGCCTATGTCACCGTCGCCGCCGTCGATGTCGGCATCCTGAACCTGACCGGCTTTACCGCCCCCAACCCGCAGGACCATTATTTTGGTCAGCGCAAGCTGGGCGTCGGCATCCGGGATATCTATGGCCGCCTGATCGACGGTCTTAACGGCGCCGAAGGCGTGGTCCGCTCGGGCGGTGACGCCGGTGCCCAGGCCCGCCTGCAATCGCCACCCCCCACCGAAGAACTGGTGTCCTACTTTGCCGGCCCGGTTGAGGTTGGCGCCGATGGCTATGCCCGCGTCAGCTTTGACCTGCCCGCCTTCAATGGCACGGTCAAGGTCATGGCCGTGGCCTGGTCCAAGCGCGGCGTCGGTCAGGCCAATGCCGATGTGCTGGTGCGCGACCCGGTCGTCGTGACCGCCTCGCTGCCGCGCTTCATGGCCCCCGGCGACGAAAGCCGGCTGCTCTTGGAAATCGTCCACGCCACCGGCCCCTCGGGCGACATGAAGCTGTCGGTTCAGTCCACCGGGTTGACGCTGGGCGGGGTTCCCTCCAGCTTTGCCTTGGGCGATCTGGCCAAGACGGTCTTTGCGATTCCGGTCAAGGCCGACCCTGTGGGCCTGCAAACCATATCGGTGACCCTGACCACCCCGGACGGAAAGGTCCTGACCAAGGATCTGAAAATTCCGGTGCAGGTGAACGACCCCGAGGTGGCCCGCGTCAGCCGTCTGGATCTGGGCCGCGACAAGACCTTTACCTTTGACGAAGCGGTGTTTGACGGGCTGATGCCCGGCACCGGCCGCGCCACCATGGCCATCGGCCCGATTGCCCGGCTGAATGCGCCGGGCCTGTTGGCGTCGCTGAACGGCTATCCCTATGGCTGCACGGAACAGATCACCTCCAAGGCGCTGCCGCTGCTCTACTTTGATCAGGTCGCGCAGGCGATGGGGATGACCGGGGCCAGCGACATCAAGGGCCGGAT
>CAMBWO010000417.1 GCA_945871285.1 Pseudorhodobacter antarcticus
GCCACCCTCGGCATCGCGGGCGAACAGTTGCATCGAGACCACCTGGTCCACGATGCCGGGCAACTCCCGCCCGGCCTTTGCGCCTTCCATCTGCGGCTGCCAGGTGACCGTCCCGAAATCGTCGGTCACCTTTTCCAGCACGCCGACGAAGATCACGGTCTTGCCGCGCGCATGCTGGAGGTGCTTGAGCGCCTGAATGACCTCACGCCCGAGAAGCCCATAGGCCCCGCGTACATCCGGCTTGCCGGTCCGGTCCGAGAAGGCCTCGGGCTGCTGGCGGGCATAGGCCATGACCTGCCGCGTCAAGTCGGTGATCGAGTCGACGAACACGATGCGGCGCGGGGCAAGGAAGGCTTCGATGCCGCTGTCACGGTGCTGGGCCTGCAACCATGCATGGCGTTCGGTGCCGTACCAGGATTGCGGATGTTGCGCGGGGTCCGGCCCGCCGATCAACACCACCAGATCGCGGAAATCGGTGAAGCTCCGGACCGGGATCGAGGCGCCGCGCCAGTCCTGGACCGATTTCATCCCGGCCTCGAGATCGAGGCAGACGGTTTCTTCGGCGGGCAGCGATTTCAGAAGCGTGGTCTTGCCCACACCGGGCGGACCGAAGATCGCCAGGGAGGTTTTGTTCTCGGCCGAGGAGATGCGTTCGTCGGCGGTGATGATGCGGAAAGTCATGGAGTTCTCCAGAGGATTAAACGGGGCGCGGCGGCGGGGGTGACCGGGTGCCGAAGGGGAACCTGCCCGGCGTTGCCGTTCGGGCGTCCCGCCGCCGCGCGTTACCGGTCTCGGGTCTCGAGCCGGAACACGGGTTTGCCGGTGGTCTCGGTGCGGGCGGCCGCGAACCCTTCCCGCATCGCCTCAGGCCAAGCCCCGAACCGGCGCTCTGACACGCGGTAGGCTATCTCGAGATATTCGGCCGGATCGTCGCCTGACGCGGCGATGCGCGCGGCCATGGCGGCCAGCCGGTCCTGATCCCACGCGACCTTCTTCGGCAGGTCGGCGATCACCACCACGCTCGCATCCTCGATCCGAACGGTGCCTGAGGTCTTGCCCTGTGCAGACCGCTCGGCCTCGGTCGCGGCGCCGTAGCGCTGCGCCAATGCCGCCTCGAAACGGTCCTTCAGGCGCTTGATCCGTGCTGTCTCAGAGGCCGCCGCCTCCTGCAGCGCAAAGAGAAGGTCCGGCGGCATGTCGGCGATTTCGCCGATAGACAGACGGTCGAGGTCATCGAACTTCGGAACGTTGTCGACGCGTGCCTCGGTCGGCACCTCGATGCTGAGAAACGGAGTGGCCATCAGTGCCCCTCCCGTTCCAGAGCGAAATCCACGGCGCGATCCGTACCGACAGCCCCAGCTTCGCGGGCCAGACGATGCAGTTTTTCTAGCGCCGAGGATCGCTGGATGGCAGCGGAGAGTTCGACGTTCGCGGCGACGATCGCGATCGCGAGATCGTCGACACTTGCGTTCTCGACGGACAGCGGTTCTGTGGCATTGCCATGACGCCACGACGCAGGGATCACCTCCGGCAAGTCTTCAAAGCTGCGAAAAGCCTTGCGTAGGCGCGCAAGCGGGCCGTTGTGCTCAGTCATGTTGGGGTCCCCTTTGAGGGACGCGGCCGTGCTTCCGGCCAGAAGGAAGTGGAGGGACGGCGGGAGCCGATCCCCAATCCAGGCAAGCGTGGCGCGCATCAGGCGGCCTCCTCTGTCGCGATGAGTTGGGATAACGGGATCGGTGCATGGCGCGGTTTGGTCCGCGCGATGGCCAGATAGGCGAAACGGTCGGGGCCGACCCGGACCTGCACCAGATGCACCAAGGCGGCTTCGAAGGCGCGATGGGCCGCACTGGCCAGCGCTCCGAGCCTGCGGCGATCTGATTCCGGCAGGGTCGAGATCACCGCCGTGGCATCAATGCCGAGGAACCCACGATGATACTCGAGGCGATCGCCCGGCATGGCCTGGCCGATCCAGGCACAGAACTCGATGTCGGTGAGCGGCCGAGGTCTGGCCGGGATGAAAGCGGTGGGGTGCATGACGAACATCTCCATGTCGGTCCTCTACTCACGCCGCCTTGGAACTGTCCCACTCCGCCCCGAACCCGCGCATCGCGAGGTCGAGCCGAAGGCGGGCGATGTGGCGGTAGAGGGCGGAACGGGAGATGCCGGTGCGGCTGACGATCTCGGGAACGGCACAGGTGCCAAGTGCTGCGCACAGGCCACGCATGTCGTCAGGCAGATCGCCCAACGCCCGGGCGAGATCGTGATGGGTCTCGGCATCATCCACGGCAGAGCGGTCCTGACCATGCCAGGCGGCCTGAACGTCGGCCTCTGCCAGCATGCAACCCAGCGGCTCGGTGCCGCCGGAGATGGGAGCATCCAGCGAAAGCACGGCGCCACCCTGCGCGCGGCGCTGGCGGTGATGGCGGATGGCGATGCGCGAGGACTGGTTGCGCAGGACGATGTTGGCGAAGGCGCCGATGCTGCCGCGGCGGGCGTCGAAACCCGGCAACCGGCAGATCAGGTCGACCAGCAGGTCCTGGCCGAGATCGTCGAGATCGGCGGAGGGCAGCACCAGCTTGCGATGCAGGCGGCGCGCGGCAATGGCCGCTTCGTCGATCAGTGTGGCAAGGTCATCGGGGGAGATCGGCGGAAACATTCGGGAGCACCTTGGAACATGTTGCTGTTGTTCCGAATGTGCCACTCAGCGCGCCGCTGACGGTGTGATTGCCGTGTGTTTGTTATGTGCGGCTTGTGTGTGGCAGCCTCAGGGCTCGATCACCACTTCGGCAGGGTCAAGGCTGAGCCGATACCCTCGGGCGTGCACCGTCGCGACTAACGCCTTTGCTTGGTCGCTGCGCAGCCCACAGCTAACCAGCGCCTTCCGAAGGTCTCGAATGATCTGGTTGGGCGGCCGGCCGGTCTGCGTCTCGATTTCCTGATTTTTCAGAACTGGATCACGCTTGCCGGATTGCTCTACCAGCAGACGAAACAACGCGAACATCTGTGTCGTCAGGTCGAGCCGACGCCCGTCAAGAGTGACCGACTGCGCCGAAAGCGTCACGACAAGGCGCGGCGCTGAAGATGAAGGATCAAGAACGAGGCGATCAACTCCATCTGACCCTGGCTTGAAAACCCCTGCAGTTTCGCGGGGATCGACACCGGCCTCCCTCAACCTGACAGCGCTTGCTGCGGAAAGGTCGTTGAAGATCGCCATGATCGGCTTTTGCCCCACGGCTGCCCTGATCGCCATCACAGCGCCCGGCGCAACCAG
>CAMBWO010000418.1 GCA_945871285.1 Pseudorhodobacter antarcticus
TCGGCGGTATAGCCGTTGGTCACATGCAGGTTGGCCATGTTCGCGGCCAGCGCGGTTGCCGGCGAAATGTCCCAGTCGGGCAGGAATTCCAACTCGGCCCGCCGCGTCTTGGCACGTCCCTCGACCCCTTTTTCGGCCATGATCACATAGCCGGAATAGGCGCCGTCGAAATAGGTCCCCTCGCCGGCGCTGTTCTTGACAAAACACGACCCGTTGCGCGTATTGAAGGTGAAGGCGTCGCATTGCTTGTTGGTCAGACAGGCGGCTTCGCAGGCGTCCAGCGTGGTGTCGAACATCGACGCGATGTCGCCGCCGGCCATGTCGGTGTTTTCGCTGATGGCCAGCCGTTTGGCCGGGATCAAGTCTTGCGCCAATGCGGGTGAGGTGAAAACTAGCCCGATCGCCAGAACCGCCGATGACCACAAAGCAAGACCACGCATTGAAATTCCTCCGCAAATGCTTGGGGTCAGCATCGCATGAGGCGGCGCGATGGCGCAAGGATTCTGATCGGACGCAAGCGGTTCGTCGTTAATCGGGCGTTCACTTTGGTGCGGCATGGTCCGGGCATCGGGGTGGTCCAGAAGGGCGCGAGACGGGCATGGAAATGGCAGAACGCCTGGCCAAGGAACGCCGGGCCAGACTGGCGGCAGAGCGGTTGCTGGAGCAGAAAAGCCGCGAACTGTTCGCCGCCAACGAAAAACTGGGGCTGCACGCCCGGTCGCTGTCCGACCAGATCGTGGTCCAGCGCGAGGTGACGCGCTCTGCCCTGTCCGAGGCCGAGGTGCTCAAGGGTCAGAATTCACGCTTTGTCGTTGACCTTGACCGCGCCCATACCACGGCGGTGATGGCCGAACGGCGGCTGTGGGATTCGATCAATACCATCAACGACGGCTTTGCCGTCTATGACGCCGACCTGCGGCTGGTTGCGGCCAACCGGGCTTACCTCATGATCATCGAAGGGTTGCAGGTCGCGCCGGGGATGCCCTATGCCGACCTGATCCTGGCCGCCGCCACCACGGGACGGTTCGACCTGGGCGGTCGCAGCCCCCCGGAGTTTGCGGCTGATCTGGTCGCCCGACTGGACGCCGACCCCATCGAACCCCTGACCGTGCAACTGACCAATGGCACCTGGCTGCGCATGGTCAACCGCCGCTCGCAGGATGGCGACCTGGTGTCGCTGGTGCTCGACATCACCGAGCAGATGCGCATCTGGGCCGCGATCGAGGCTATTCCAGATGGTTTTGTGCTTTTCGACAGGGAGGATCGGCTATTGACCTGCAATCAACGCTACCGTGACATCTATGCGGCCTCGGCCCCCGCCATGCAGTCCGGGGTCCGGTTTGAGGATATCCTGCGCTATGGCCTGTCTCATGGTCAACACCCCGACGCCGTGGGACGCGAGGAGGCGTGGTTGGCCGATCGTCTGGACCAGTTCCACAATCCGGGCGGCGCGCATGAACAACTGTTGGGCGACGGTCGCTGGATCCGGTCGCAGGACCATCCAACGCCGGACGGTGGCCGCGTCGGCCTGCGCGTCGACATCACAGAGGCCAAGGAACAAAAGGCCGCCCTTTTGGCCGCACGCGAGGCGGCCGAGGCGGCGAACCGCGCCAAATCCGCCTTTTTGGCCAACATTAGCCACGAAATCCGCACGCCCATGAATGGCGTCGTGGGGATGGCGGAACTGCTGTGCGATTCGACCCTGAATCAGGAACAGCGGCTGTTCGCCGAAACCATCCGCTCCTCGGGCGAGGCGCTGCTGGTCATCATCAACGACATCCTGGATTATTCCAAGATCGAGGCAGAGCGGTTGACGCTCTATCCCGAACCCTTTGATCTGGAACGCACAATCCATGAGGTCGCGATGCTGTTGCAGCCTCAGGCGCGGGCCAAGGAGCTGGACCTGATGATCGATTTCGACATGTTCCTGCCGACCCGTTTCGTCGGCGATCCGGGGCGGCTGCGGCAGGTGCTGACCAACCTTTTGGGCAATGCGGTCAAGTTCACCTTGCAGGGCCATGTCCTGATCCGCGTCGTGGGGCTCGAGGCAGCGCCGGGCCATCACCAGCTGCACGTCACGGTCGAGGATACCGGCATCGGCATCTCGCCCGAAAACCTGGACCATGTCTTTGGCGAATTCAACCAGGTGGAAAGCGCGTCGAACCGCAAGTTCGAGGGCACTGGTCTGGGTCTGGCCATCACCGAACGGCTGATCGAACGGATGGGCGGGGCGGTCTGGGTCGACAGCGAGTTGGGCAAGGGGTCATGCTTTGGCTTTCGCGTCACCCTGCCCGTTGCCGAGGATGCCGGGATCACCCATCTGCCGATTGATCTGCGCCGGGTTCTGGTGGTGGACGACCAGTTCATCAATCGCACCATTCTGGAACGCCAGCTGGAACCCTGCGGCATCACCAGCCATCTCAGCCGCAGCGGCAAGGACGCGCTGGATGTTCTGGCGACCGATCAGGATTTTGACGCCATCCTGACCGACCACAACATGCCCGACATGAACGGGCTGGAGCTGACGCTGGCGGTGCGGGCGTTGGGGCTGACGCTGCCGATCGTGCTGCTGACGTCGGACCCGGCGGGGGTGCGCGGCGCGCCAGGGTCGGATGACCTCGCCGCCGTGATTCAGAAACCCATCCTGCGGTCGGACCTGTATCGCCAGCTCAAGGCCCTGAACGGCGAAGTGATCGAGGCCGAGGTGGTGGCCGAACCTGCAACGACCCAACCACGGCAGATGCGCGTGCTGACCGCCGAGGACAATCGCACCAACCAGCTGGTGTTTCAGAAGATGGTCAAGGACCTGGACATCGACCTGGTCTTTGCGAACAACGGGCTCGAGGCGGTCGACCTGTTCCAAAGCTTCAAACCCGACCTGATTTTCATGGACATCTCGATGCCGGAAATGGATGGCCGCGACGCCGCCCGCGCCATCCGCAAGCTGGAGGATGGGCGCAGTCATCTGCCCATCGTCGCCCTGACCGCCCATGCGATGGATGGCGATGAGGAGGGGATTCTGGCCGCCGGCATTGACCGTTACATGACCAAACCCCTGCGCAAGGGGGCCATCGCGGGCGTTCTGGCCGAGTTTTGCCCAAAAGAGGCCCGCCCGTTGGAGACTGAGCCGGAAAAGATGACGGGGACCTGACGATCAGTCGCCGCGCAGCACCGTCAGGAATGCATCGCCAAAGCGGTCGATCTTTTGTTCGCCC
>CAMBWO010000419.1 GCA_945871285.1 Pseudorhodobacter antarcticus
GACGATCTGATCCAGCCGACATTCCAAAGTGGCGGGGGACAGGGTCACGCGGGGGCAGTCGATCGTGGTGCATTCGGATTTCGCAACGCCCGCCTGGGCGAATTCATCGGTGCCGCGGGGCAGGTGGGCGGAGGTTTCGTTCATTTGCAGCCAGAGCGGTTCGGACACGACATTGGTGGCAAAGACGCCGGTGTCCTGAATGTTGCGGAGGCTGTCCTTGAGGTCGCCCGCAAAGATCACTTGCGGCGGGGTGTAGGCGACGGCGTTGAAAAAGGAATAGGGGGCAAGGTTGTCACCCATGGGGCCACGGGTCGAGATCCAGCCGATGGGGCGAGGGGCGACGATGGCGTTGAAGGGCGAATGCGGCAGGCCGTGGCCGTTTTTGGGTTCATAAAACATCTGGGTTCCCTAGCGGACGTAAGAGGCGCCGTTGATGTCCAGCGTCTGGCCGGTGGCATGGGTGGCAAGGCCCGAGGCAAAGAAGCAGATCGCATTCGCAACCTCATGCGTCGGGGCAAAGGCGCCGTAGGGCACATCACGCAGGATGCGTTCGGCGAGGCCGGGGGTGCGGTCGAACTCGGACTGCGCCATGTCGGTCTGCACGAAGCCGGGGGCGATGCCGTAGGCATAGATGCCCTGGCCACTATAGGCACGGGCGAGGGTCTTGGTCAGCGAGATCATCGCGCCCTTGGAAGCGGCATAGGACCAATGGTCCTGGTCATCGCCGCGAAAGGCGGCACGGCTAGCGACGCTGACGATGGCGCCCTTGGTGTCGGTGGCAAGCCAATGGTTGACGGCGGCGCGGCACAGGTCGGCGGTGGCGATCAGGTTGATTTGCAGGGTGCGCGCCCAGACGGCTTGCCAGTCGGCATGGGGGCCCTGGCGGTTTTCCTCAAGGTAGACGCCGGCATTGTTGACCAGAATGTCGATCTGGCCCTTCCAGGCGAGGGCAGCGGCCCAGAGCGGCCCCGTGGCACCGGGATCGCCCAGCTCGGCCTGCACCAGATGGCAGCGGTCGGGGCCAAACTCGGCCGCAAGGGCCTGTGCCGCGCTGCCGCTGGTGCCGTAGTGCAGCACGACCGACCCGCCCGCCGCCACCATGGCGCGCACGGTGGCCGCCCCGATGCCCCGTGAGCCGCCCGTTACCAAAGCCACCTTGCCCGAAAAATCCATGATGAGGTCCCGTCCTGTTGGTGGCGACCGCGTGGCCGCTGCCCGTTCATATCAGGTTGCAGGGGTTTGGCCAGCGTGGGCCCCAAGCAATTTGATCCTGACATGTTGACATGTTACCCGCATCGCCAGGTGATTCCATGGGGTGCCCCGCGCGTGTACAAGCTGGAAGAGGAAACCGAGGACGACTGGTGGGAGGTCGAGGCGCTGTATGACCTGTGCTTTTCGCCGGGTCGCACGGCCTTGTCGTCCTACCGGCTGCGCGATGGGGTGGCGACGGTGGCGGCGCTGTGCCTGACGCTGCGCGATGAGGACAACACGCTGGCGGCCGTGATCCGCTACTGGCCGATCGAGGTGGGGGGGGAGGATGCCCTGCTGCTGGGGCCGATTGCCGTGCATCCGACGCGGCAGGGCGAGGGGTTGGGGGCGCTTTTGATCAACGAGAGCTTGGCCGAGGCCCGGCGGTTGGGGTGGGAGCGGGTTTTGCTGGTGGGGGATGCGCCCTATTACCGGCGGTTTGGCTTTGTGAGGCTGGACGATGTCGAGATGCCGCCGCCGACAAACCCGGACCGCGTGTTGGGTTTGGCGTTGAAATCGGGCGCCTGGGACAAGGTGACGGGGGCGGTGACGAAGGCGAGCGGGGTTTGATCCTTGCTTATTTGCCGGGCATGACCATATTCGGCGCATGACACAATTGCCTGCCCTGCCGGGCCCCGATCTTGACATGGAAATCACGGCTTTGGCCTATGCCTATGGCCGGGCGAATGGGCCCTTCGTCAAGCTGGTGAACCGGTTGGGCGGCGGGGTGGAAAGCCAGATGCAACGCCTTCCCGCCTCGGTGCGGGCCGAGTTGGAGCGGGCTGTGTCGCAGGCCCTGCAAAAGGCGCATGGGCTGGCGGCAGTGGGGCGGCGGGCGCCGGATCTGGGGCCGCGCGGGGCGACCTATGCGGCGATGGCGAGCGGGGCGATTGGGGGTGCTGCGGGGTTGGCGGGGTCGCTGGTGGAATTGCCGGTCACGATCACGGTGATGTTGCACGCGATCCGGTCCGAGGCGGCGGCGGCGGGCTATGATCCGAACGATCCGCAGGTGCGCCTGGCTTGTATCGAGGTGTTTTCGGCGGGCTCCCCCTTGCGGGGGGATGACGGGGTCAACACGGCCTTTTTGTCGGCGCGGTTGGCGGTGACGGGGGGGACGCTGCAAAAGGTGTTGGCGGTGGTGGTACCACGGTTGGCGGTGGTGTTCGGCCAGAAACTGGCGGCGCAGGCGGTGCCGGTGATGGGGGCGCTGACGGGGGCTGCGTTGAACGCGGCATTTTTGAACTATTACCGCGAACTTGCCCGCATCCGGTTTCGTCTGATGCGGCTGGCTGAGGTGCACGGGGCGGAAGTGGTGCTGACCGCCTTTGCCGGGGCGCAAGACAAGCCGGTGCTGACGGTGCGCTGAAGTGTCCACGCGTGGACATTTGACATTATGTATTTATCTCAATGGCTTGCCGTTCTAAATTAACCCGGTGTTAACCTGTTGGTCCGGTGGGGAAGATGGGCTTATCGCCCATCCTGCAAGCGGAACTTCCGGCGCAGGGCCCCTTGTAGGATGGGCAGTTCTCGGGTTTTCCTTTGGAAAAGCCGAGGTTTGCCCATCTTGGTCACACCGCTTGCCGCGAGAGCCACTCCATCAGTGCGGGCCTGGCACTTTCGGCCCCGTCGGTGCGGGCCTGGTCGATCACGGCGCGGGCGGCGGAGAGGTCGACGGACCGCAGCAGCGCCTTGACCGGGCCGATGGAGGCGGGGCGCATCGACAGCCGGCGCAGGCCGATGGCGGCGAAGGCAAGCGCCTCGACCGGGCGGCCGGCGTCTTCGCCGCAGAAGGACAGTTTGGTGTCAAACGGGGTGCAGCGGCCGACCACGTGTTCCAGAAAGCCCAGGAAGGACAGGTTCAGCGTGTCATAGCGTTTGCGCACCCGTTCATTTTCGCGGTCGGCGGCGAAGAAGAA
>CAMBWO010000420.1 GCA_945871285.1 Pseudorhodobacter antarcticus
GCGCCATCGAGGTGGGACGGATGCTGACCGATCACGGCATCGGGCACTACGAAGAACCCGTGCCCTATTGGGATCTGGAAGCGACCCGTGCCGTAGCCGAGGCGCTGGAGATCGACGTGACGGGGGGTGAACAGGACTGGGACATGGGCACATGGTCCCGGATGATTGCCATTAAGGCCGTCGATGTCGTGCAGCCGGATGTGATGTACATGGGCGGCATGGCCCGGACTTTGCAGGTGGCGCAGATGGCCCAGGCAGCGGGCCTGTCCTGCACGCCGCATTCGGCAAACCTGTCTTTGGTGACGATGTGTTCGATGCACCTGCTGGCGGCGATCCCCAATGCCGGGAAATACCTCGAACTGTCGATCGAGGGCGATGACTACTACCCATGGCAGCGCGACCTGTTTCTGGGTCAGCCCTTCGCCGTGACGGATGGCCACGTCACCGTGTCTGACGCCCCGGGTTGGGGGGTGGAGATCAGTCCGGCCTGGCTTGACCGGGCGACCTATACCGAAGCCGCAGTCGAGAGCTTCAGGCCAAGCGCCTTTGGCGCACTTTATCACAAGGGAGGAAAAGCATGACAAACTCAATGTTTCCGCGCGGAATGACCCGTCGCGGCCTGCTGAAGAGCGGGATGGCCATGACTGCGGCGGGGCTGATCCTGCCTGCAGGCATGGCAATGGCCCAGGCGGAACCAAAGAAGGGGGGCGTGTTCCGTATTGGCATTGGCCACGGTTCGTCGACCGACGGCTATGATCCCGGCCTGTGGGACCAGCTTTACGTCCAGACCTTCGCGGCAGCCCGCCACAACTATCTGATTGAAATTGCGCCGGATGGCAATCTTGTGCCGGAAATCGCGGAAAGCTGGGAATCCGCAGATGGCATGACTTGGGTCTTCAATATCCGTCAGGGCGTCAGCTTCCATTCCGGTAAGCCGGTGACGGCAGAGGATGCTTTGGCATCGTTGAACCACCATCGCGGCGAAGCTTCGACCTCGGCTGCGAAGCCGTTCTTCGACGCTGTGACCGATATCAAGGTCGACGGCACGAATCTGGTTGTTACGCTGAACGCCGCCAATGCGGACTTCCCCTATCTGATGTCCGACTACCACCTACCCGTTATGGCCAGCGCAGACGGCAAGATTGACCCGACTTCGACCGATGGCTGCGGCGGCTACATTGTCGAAAGCTATGAGCCGGGCGTTCAAGCCACGTTGAACCGCAACCCGAACTACTGGAAATCGGACAAGGCACACTTCGACCAGATCGTCCTTTTGTCGATCCTTGACCCTGCTGCTCGCCTGAACGCGCTGATGACCGGCGAGGTTGATACCATCGATCAGGTCGATCCGGCCTCGATCGCGCTTCTGGAAAGCCGGGGCGCGGCCAAGATCCTGTCGATCTCTGGTAACGCGCACTATGTCTTCCCGATGGACGCCCGTGTGGCTCCCTTCATGGACAACAACGTGCGTCTGGCGCTGAAGTACGCTTTCGACCGGCAGGAACTGGTGGACAAGATTCTTGCTGGCCATGGCTCGGTGGCAAACGACAACCCGATTGGTCCGGCAAACCGCTATTTCCATGCCGAAATGGAAGCAAAGACTTATGATCCGGACAAGGCGAAGTTCCACCTCAAAGAGGCTGGAATGGATAAGCTGGAGGTCACTCTTTCGGCCGCCAATGCTGCCTTCAACGGTGCGGTCGATGCGGCCGTTCTGATGAGCGAGAAGGCCGCTGCCGCGGGCATCACGATCACCGTCGACCGGGTGCCGGATGATGGCTATTGGGACAACGTCTGGATGAAAAAGCCATTCTGCGCGTCCTATTGGGGCGGCCGTCCGGTCGAAGACCAGATGTTCACGACAGCCTACAAAGCAGGCGCTGAGTGGAACGAGAGCTTCTGGTCGAACGAGAAGTTCGACGCCTTGTTGGTCGCGGCTCGCTCGGAACTGGACGAGGCCAAACGCCGGGAAATGTACCAAGAGATGCAGACGATCGTTTCTTTCGAAGGATCGACGATCATCCCGATGTACAACAACTATGTAATGGCCTTGTCGAACGCTGTAGCGACCCCCGAGAAGGTTTCCAACAACTGGAACCTCGACGGCTTCCGTTGCGTGGAGCGCTGGTGGTTCGCCTAATCCTAGGCGATTGAAAACATGGCCCCGACGGGTATTGCCTGTCGGGGCCTTTCGGTCATTGCGGCGCCAAGACCGCAGGGCTCAGGTCGAAACAGGGGGAAAAGATGAACGATATCTGGCGGATGATCGGGCAGCGGCTGCTCTTGGGCATGCTGACCCTCTTCATCATTTCCGTTGTGATCTTCGGGGCGACCGAGCTTCTGCCGGGCGACCTCGCACGCGAGCTTTTGGGCCAGTCGGCAACAGAGGAAACCTTGGCCGCGTTGCGCGAACAGCTTGGCTTGAATGATCCCGCGCCGCTTCGCTATTGGAACTGGTTGACCGGTGTTCTGCAGGGTGACTTCGGTGTGTCGATGGCGACGAAAAAGCCGATCTCGGAACTGGTGGGCGTGCGGCTTGGCAACACGCTGTTCTTGGCACTTTATGCTGCCGCCCTGTCTGTTCCCCTGTCGCTGCTTCTGGGAGTTCTGGCAGCGCTTTGGCGCAATTCGATTTTCGATCGGGCCTCGAACGCCCTAGCCCTGACGGCGATTTCCTTCCCTGAATTCTTCGTGGCCTACATCCTTGTCCTTTGGCTGGCGCAGACTGGCCTGTTTCCGTCGATGGTGCGCATCACGGGCACGACGACGACGGGCGATCTTTTGTACATGGCATTTCTGCCCGCATTGACGCTGACCCTTGTCGTCACCGCCCACATGATGCGCATGACTCGGGCGGCGATCATCAACCTGCTGGCCTCGCCATACATCGAGATGTCGCGGCTGAAGGGCATGTCGCCGATGCGCGTCGTGCTTCGCCATGCGGTGCCGAATGCACTGGCGCCAATCATCAACGTGGTGGCACTGAACCTTGCCTACCTGATCACCGGCGTGGTGGTGGTCGAGGTAGTCTTCGTCTACCCGGGCCTTGGACAGTTGA
>CAMBWO010000421.1 GCA_945871285.1 Pseudorhodobacter antarcticus
TCCTCGACCGCCATGCGCACCACGCGGCGCACGATGAACAGCGGATCCTCCCCCGCCACCAGCATGCGGGCGAGATAGTAAAGTGCCGCATCGGGGTCTGAACCGCGCACCGACTTGTGCAGCGCCGAGACAAGGTTGTAGTGCCCGTCCGATGCCTTGTCGTAGAGCGGCATCCGCTGCTGCACGGTGCGCGCGAGCGCCTCGTTGTCGAGCGGTGCACCGCCCTCGGGAACTGCGGCGTACACTTCTTCCAGCATGTTCAGAAAGTATCGCCCGTCGCCGTCCGCCATCCCCGTCATCGCCTCACGCGCCGTCGGATCGGCGGGAAGAGGACGGCGCTCGAACATTTCGGCACGGCGGATCAGCGCCTGCATCGCATCAATGTCGAGACGGTTCAGCACCAGCACCTGCGCGCGCGAGAGCAAAGCGCCGTTCAGCTCGAAGCTCGGGTTCTCCGTGGTCGCCCCGACGAGGATGATCGTGCCGTCCTCGACATAGGGCAGAAAGGAATCCTGCTGTGACTTGTTGAAACGGTGGATCTCGTCGACTAACAGCAACGTGCCCCGTCCCTGCTCCCGCCTGATGCGTGCCTGCTCGAAAACCTTTTTCAGGTCAGCCACGCCCGAGAAGATGGCAGAGATCTGTTCGAAGGCCAGGCCCGTCTCGCCGGCGAGGAGCCGGGCGATGGTGGTCTTGCCGGTGCCCGGCGGCCCCCACAGGATGATCGAGGGGATGCGCCCCGCGGCCAGCATCCGCGTGATCACCCCATCGGATCCAACGAGGTGATCCTGCCCCACGACGTCCGCAAGCTTCTGCGGACGCAGCCTGTCCGCCAGCGGGCGCGGCGCGTCCTTTCCGAAGCCGGCGGAGTCGAAGAGGTTCGGCATCAGCCGCCGATCGCCAGCTTCACAACACGGCCACCACGGCTGACGGCAATCCGCCAGGTCCTGCCGCCCTCCTCAAGAGCTGCACTCAAGGCATCCACACTGTCGATCTTCGTGCCGTTGACTTCGAGCACGATGTCGCCGCGCTTGAAAAAGCGTTGTGCGGGCCCCTTCTCCAGCTTCGAAATCACCACGCCCTCGATGTCGGAGGGAAGCCCCAGTTCGTCCGCCACGGCTGGAGAGAGATTGGCAGCGGTGGCACCCGCCAGCGGATTCGCCCCCTCGATCACGGTCGCGTCACGCTGCACCGTCTCGGGTGCAGCCAGCATGGTGACTTGCGTCTCCTTGCGGTCGCCCTTGCGCTGGTACTCGATGATGATGGTGGCTCCCAGCGCCGTGGTTGCAGCGCGGTAACCCAGCTCCTGCGCGGTCTCCACCGGCTTGCCCTCCAAAGCGAGCACGATATCGCCGCGCTTCAGACCGGCCTTTGCGAGCGGGCTCTCGGGATGCAGGCTGATGATGAGGGCCCCCTCCGGACGCGACATGCCAATGGAGGTCGCGATGTCGGGCGTCACATCCTGCAGTTCCGCGCCAAGCCATGGCCGGCGGATTGCGGCCCCGCCCGTTTCCGCCGTGGCAACGACGGTCTTCACCATGTTGGTCGGAATGGCGAACCCGATGCCGATGGATCCGCCCGACCGCGAGAAGATGGCCGTGTTGATGCCGATCAACTGCCCGTTCATGTTCACCAACGCACCACCTGAATTGCCGGGGTTGATGGCTGCATCGGTCTGAATGAAGAACTGGTAGTCGCTGACCCCAACCCGGGTGCGCGCAAGGGCGGACACGATGCCGCTGGTTACCGTTTGGCCCACGCCGAAGGGGTTGCCGATCGCCAGGACGAGATCACCCACTTCCAGCGCGTCGGAATCACCCAATGCAAGCGCCGGGAGTTCCTCGTCCGGAACCTCGATCTTCAGCACCGCGAGGTCGGTACGCTCGTCGGCGATCAGCACCTTGGCCTCGAACTCGCGCTTGTCCGCGAGCGCCACCTTGATGTCCGTGGCATTGGCAATGACATGGTTGTTGGTGACGATCAGTCCATTAGGATCGACGATGACGCCCGATCCGAGCGAACTGGCAACGCGCTCGCGCGGACGGCCAAAACTGCCGTCTCCACCAAAGAATCGCCGGAAGAACGGATCCTGGGAAAAGCTGTCGGCCTTCTTCTCCACCAGTTTGCGCTGCGAGTAGACGTTGACGACGGCCGGCGCCGTGGCCTTCACCAGCGGCGCGAAGGACAGCTGCACGGCAGCAGCCGAGCCTGGCACGGCCTTCTCGTCAGCCTTGGCGAGCGGGCTCGCCAGGAACAGCACGAGGGCGGACATAAGGGCGGGAAATAAACGCATGGGACTCCTCTTTGGCGCGGCAACGCGCCTATCTGCGATCAAGCTTTGTCGACAAAATGACCGACGTTTCAATTCGTGTGATGCCGGGGATCTGACCGATCTCGTCGATCAGCTTGTCCATCGCCTCCGATGACCCGGTCTTGACTTGCGCGATAAGGTCGAACTTTCCGCTCACTGTGTTCAGTGTCTCGATCTGCGGGAACTTGGCAAGCATCCGCCCCACCTCGATCTGGCGGCGCGGTTCCACCGAGAAGGTGACAAAGGCCCTCATGCCGCCCTGGTCGATTTCGCGCGAAAGCCGCACGGAATATGCTGCGATGACGCCGGTCTCTTCCAGCCGCCTCAGCCGATCCTGCACCGTCGTGCGCGACAGTCCCAGCTTGCGGGCGAGTGAGGCGACGGGCTCCCGCGAATCGACCTTCAGCAGGGCAATCAGCTCCTCATCCTTGGGGGTGATCTGTACCATCGGCGAATTGGGGTCCGTATCCGTCGGAATGACGACTCAGCCGTCATAATTCAGCATAACGCCGTGTGTAAACCAACTTCCCCGGACGTTATCTACCGCTCTCGTGTTTTCCCCTGTCCTGACGGAGGTTTCGATGGCCCTGACTGCCCTGAACGTGGTGTCCGACCCCTACTATGCCGATGCCAAGGCGGTTGCCGCCGTCCTGCAGCCGGAAGAGGCCGTGTTCTGCTTCAGCGCCGAACGCCTCCGGGAGCGGCTTGCGATATTCACC
>CAMBWO010000422.1 GCA_945871285.1 Pseudorhodobacter antarcticus
GCAAAGGAAAACGCCATGCTCAGGCCGACATAGCCCAGATACAGGAACGGCGGATGAAAGGCCAAACCGGGGTCCTGCAACAGCGGGTTCAGGTCATTGCCATTCATCGGCGGGCTGGCCAGCCGCAAAAACGGGTTCGACGTCCACAGCATGAAGGTCAGGAACGCCACCCCAATCGACGCCTGCACCGACAAAACCCGCGCCTTCAGCGTCTTTGGCAGGTTGTCGCCAAACCAATGCACACAGGCGCCAAACAGCGCCAGACTGGCCACCCACAGCAGCAGCGACCCTTCATGGTTGCCCCAGACCCCGGCCACCTTGTAAAGCATCGGTTTGGCGGTATGCGAGTTCTCCACCACCAGTTTCAGACTGAAATCGCTGACGACAAAGGCATAGGTCAGCGCCCCGAACGACAGCGCGATCAGCAGGAACTGCGCCACCGACGCGGGCCCCGCCAGGGCCATCAACGCCCCATTCCGCCGCGCCGCCCCATACATCGGCAGCACCGTCTGCAACACCGCCACCACCAGCGCCAGTATCAGGGCAAAATGGCCAAGCTCAACAATCATCACATCGCCTCCGGGTTGACCGGGATCATAGGGCGAAAGCCCCGCCGTTCCAATGCCCTGCCGCTCACTTGACCGACAGTGTGACAGCTTGCCACTCATCCTCCAGCGTGGCGGCCCTGACCCAAGGGGTAACCCGGCGATACCAGTAATCGCGGTTGGCGATATCACCCTCGATCCAATGGCACAGCGCATGGACCAGATCGTAGTCGCGGGTCCCTTCGCGCCTCTGGCAAATCTCATGCGCCGCTTGCCAGTCCGGCCCCAGGCGCAACCCACCCTGTTTCAGCAGGCGCAACGCCTCTTGCGGTTCACGCATCATCGCCGGCCCGTCTTGCGCGTGGACAGCAAAAGGTTCGTTTCAGAATGCATCACACCCTCGATATCCCTGATCCGGTTGATCACATCGTCCAGCTCCAGCAAGGACTGCGCCGCCAACTCGGCTATCGCCGACCAGGTGCCATTGGTCGAATGCACGGCCTGCACCGCCGCAATCCCGGTCAGCCGCGCCAACACCTTGGTGCTGTTGCGGCCCTCGACCCTGATCATCATCAACCCCCGCACCGGGGCCGCCGTCACATCCGACCGCGTCAGAACGGTATAGCCCACAATCTCGCCCGAGGCCGTCATCCGCTCCATCCGTGCCCGCACCGTGGCCCGGCTCACCCCCAGCCGCCCGGCCAGATCCGACAGCGACGCCCGCCCATCCCGCCGCAACTCGGCCAAAAGGCGCTGGTCGTGATCGTCCATCCTGACCAGATCCCCCGCCACTTTGCACAATAACCTGTCCCAAATGACCATAATCGCCCTAGAGTTTCCCGCAAGCCGGAAACACAGTTCCGCCAAAGGAGAAACCCCATGTCCAACACCATCCTGATCGGCGCCCCCATCGACGACGGCCAACGCCGTCAGGGCTGCGTCATGGGCCCCGCCGCCTACCGCGTGGCGGGCATCCATGCCGCCATCAGCGAACTCGGCCACACGGTGGACGATTGGGGTGATGTGTCCCTGCCTGACCTGACCGAAGCCACCTGCCCCAACCCCGCCGTCCACCACCTGCCCGAAATCCTGGGCTGGACCCAGACCCTTGCCGACAAGGTGGACGATGCCCTGTCCCAAGGCGGCCTGCCGATCATCCTGGGCGGTGACCACTCGCTGGCCTTGGGCACCGTCTCCGGCGCCGCCGCGCACGCCAACCGCCAGGGCCGCCCCCTGTTCCTGCTCTGGCTCGACGCCCATTCCGATTTCCACACGCCCATGACCACGACCTCGGGCAACCTGCATGGCACCCCCGTCGCCTATATCGCCGGGCGCGCGGGCTTTGACGCCTTCCCCCCCTTCCCCGGCGCGATCCCCGCCGAACGCATTTGCCTCTACGGCATCCGCTCGGTCGACCCCGCCGAACACGCCGCCCTCCTGCGCCATGACATCGCCATCAACGACATGCGCGTGATCGACGAACGTGGCATCGTCGCCCCCCTGCGCGAGTTTCTGGAGCAAGTTCACGCCGCCCAAGGCATGCTCCACGTCTCCCTCGACGTCGATTTCCTCGACCCCGCCATCGCCCCCGCCGTCGGCACCACCGTTCCCGGCGGCACGACGTTCCGCGAGGCGCATCTGGTCATGGAACTCCTCCACGAATCTGGCCTCGTCTCCTCGCTGGACCTCGTGGAACTCAACCCCTTCCTCGACGAACGCGGCCGCACCGCCAAACTGATGGTGGACCTCGTCGGCTCCCTCATGGGCCGCAAAGTGTTCGACCGCCCAACCCGGAGCTTTTGATGCTGAACCTCGTTCCCTTCGTCTCGGTCGATCAGATGATGAAACTGGTCCACCATATCGGCATCGAACCCATGCTGATCGCCATCGCGTCCGAGATCGAGGCCGATTTCCGCCGCTGGCCCCAGTTCGACAAGACCCCCCGTGTCGCCTCGCATTCCGATGTCGGCGTGATCGAGTTGATGCCCACCTCCGACGGCGAAACCTACGGCTTCAAATACGTGAACGGCCACCCTTCCAACATGAAGCGCGGCTTGCAAACCGTGACAGCCTTTGGTTTATTGGCCGATGTCGCCACCGGCTACCCCGTCCTTCTGTCCGAAATGACCATCCTCACGGCGTTGCGCACCGCCGCCACCTCGGCCATGGCCGCCAAACTCCTCGCCCCGCCGAACGCCACAACCATGGCCCTGATCGGCAACGGCGCCCAGGCCGAATTCCAGGCCCTCGCCTTCAAGGCCCTCTGCGGCGTGACCGAGGTTCGCCTTTATGACATCGACCCCGCCGCCACCACCAAATGCGCCCGCAACCTTGCGGCCAGCGGCCTGACCGTCATCCCCTGCCGTACCCCCGAGGCGGCGATCCTGGGCGCCCAGATCATCACCACCGTCACCGCCGACAAGAATTACGCCACCATCCTGACCGACAACATGGTGGGCTCTGGCGTTCACATCAACGGCGTC
>CAMBWO010000423.1 GCA_945871285.1 Pseudorhodobacter antarcticus
TGGATCGCGGCCCGCGCCCCCATCACCTATGATTACGCCGTCAAGCATGGCTGCAACATCATGTCCTGGCCCCTGACGCGGGGCATGGACGAGGCCGCCACCTATATGGCCCGGATGGACGAGGCGATGGCGAACAACCCCGGCATGAAGCGCCCGACCATGGCCATGATGCGCCACACCGCCGTTTATGACCGCAAGGAGGACTGGATGACCCCGGTTCGCGCAGCACAGCGCCAGCTCAGCCAGTTCGAGAACCTGTTCAAGAATATGGGCGATGTCGAAAACGGCTTCCCCAAGGCGATCCCGTTCGATCAGCTCGGCAACCGCGCCGAATATGATCCGCATATGCTGACCACCAACCTGATGTTCGGCACCCCCGATGAGGTGATTGCCAAGCTGAAACTGTATGAGGCGCTGGGCGTGGACGAGTTCATCTATTACGCCAGCCTGGGCCTGGGCATGGCCGAACAGAAACGCTCGCTGGAACTGTTTGTGCGTGACGTCATTCCGGCCTTTGCCTGATGACCCATGTCGATCTTGTCCGGCGCGGCCGGGTGTTGGAAATCACGCTGAACAAGCCAAAGGTCAACGCGATTGACCGGGCGATGAGCCAGGAGATGGGCGCCGCCTTTGCCCTGCTGCGCGACGACCCCGACCTGTGGTGCGCCATCCTGACGGCCCAGGGCGACCGGATCTTTTCGGCGGGCTGGGACCTCAAGGCGCTGAACCAGGGCGACATGGCGCTGAACAACTGGTGGGACGAGGATTACGGCGACGGCGGCTTTGCCGGGCTGACCGAAAACTGGACCCTGAACAAGCCGGTCATCTGCGCCCTGAACGGCATGGCGATTGGTGGGGGGTTCGAAATTGCGATGTCCTGCGATCTGATCATTGCGGGCGACCAAGTAACCTTTGGCCTGCCCGAAATGCCCTTGGGAATCGTGCCCGATGCCGGGGCCCTGCAACGCCTGCCACGGCTGATCCCGCGCAACATTGCCAATGAGATGTTCCTGTTGGGTCGCCGCATGACGGCGGCAGAGGCCGCGCATTACGGGCTGGTGAACAAGGTGGTGCCAAAAGGGACCGAGATGGCGGCGGCGCGGGAGTGGGCGGATCAGATTGCCGCCTCGGCCCCCCTTGCGATGCAGACGGTCAAAGAGGTGGAACGCGCCATTCAGGGCCGCCCCCTGCAGGACGCCTTTGCCCATATGCGCAAGGGCGATCTGCCGACCTACCGCGCCATGCTGGCCTCGGATGATGCCAAAGAGGGCATCGCCGCCTTTGGCGAAAAACGTGAACCGCAGTTCAAGGGGCGCTGAAATGTATCCTGATCCCACAACCGTCACCCGCGTCTGCTCCATCGGCGCGGGGCCGATCGGCGGCGGCTGGACCGCGCATTTTCTGGCACGCGGCTATGATGTGACGGCCTATATCCATTCCCTGGCCGAGGTGCCCGCCCTGATGTCGGTGATCGACACGGCGTGGATCAGCCTGACGGCGCTGGGTCTGGCCCCCGGTGCCGCGCGCGACCGGTTGCGGATCACGACCGATCTGGCCGACGCGGTCAAGGACGCCCAGTTCATTCAGGAAAGCGCGCCCGAACGTTTGGATATCAAGCAGGCGCTGTATCGGCAATTGGGCGAGTTGGTGTCGCCCGATGTGGTGATCGCCTCCTCCACCTCGGGGCTGATGATGACCCAGATTCAGGCGCTGTGCCCGACGCCGCAGCGCACCGTCATCGGCCACCCGTTCAACCCGCCCTATCTGCTGCCACTGGTCGAGGTTGTGGGCGGCAAGACGACCGAACAGGCGGCGGTCGATTGGGCGGTGGCGTTCTACACCGTTGCAGGCAAGGCCCCCCTTGCGATGAAAAAGGAAATCCCCGGCTTTGTCGCGACACGCCTGCAAGAGGCTTTGTGGCGCGAGGCGCTGCATATGGTGGCGAATGGCGAGGCGACGCCCGACGACATCGACAACGCCCTGATGAACGGCCCCGCCGCCCGCCTGATGGTCCAGGGTCAGTGCATGGCCTTTCACGTCGCCTGCGGCGAGGGCGGCATGGCGACCAATCTGGACCAGTTCGGCCCCGCGCTGAAATGGCCCTGGACAAGGCTCGAGGCGCCTGAACTGACGCAGGACTTGCGCGACCGGATGGTGGACGGCTGCAACGAAATCGCTGCGGGTCGGCATTTCGAGGAATTGGCGGCCAAGCGTGACCGCGAGATCGTCGCCGTGACCCGGGCCTTGCGGGATGCGCGGTCAGCCTGATTTGGCCTTGTGCCGGTGCTGCAACGTCTCCAGAAACGCCGCCAGAGTGCCGGGCCAGCTGGGCGTGCTGTCCTCGCTCGGCCAGGCCTGGCGGTAGTCGCTGGGACGGCGGCCAAAGCATTTGCCAAAGGCGTGGGCGAAATGGGACAGGGTGTTGAAGCCTGACGCGGCGGCGATGTCGCGCACCGACAGCTTGGTGGAAATCAGCAACACCCGCGCGTGTTGCAACCGGCACAGCGCGCCGAACTGCACGATGGTGCAGCCGATGTTGTGGCGGAACTGCCGTTCCAACTGGCGCTGTGACGCCCCCAGCGCCGCAGCGATCTGCGGCACGGTCAGCGGTTCCGAGATGTTCTGTTCGATCAGCGTGATCGCCTGCCGCACCACCGGGGCCAGCGTGTCGATGCCCTGCCCCAAGGTCCGCCTTTGGGGCGCCGTGGCGGGGCGGATCGGGCTGTGCAGCATCTGATCGGCCACCTCGCCCGCCATCCCCTCGCCATGACCATCCGCAATCAGCCGCAGCATCAGGTCCACCCCGGCCAGCCCCCCGGCGCAGGTCATCACCGGATCCTCCAGCGTGAACAACTGTTCCACCACCGGCACGCCCGCGAACTGTTCCTGAAACCCCGGCGCCCAGGACCAATGCGTCGCCGTCTTGCGCCCCGACAACAGCCCCGCCTTGGCGACCAGATAGCAGCCCAGTTCCACCGAACAAATCCGCACCCCCTCCCGTGCCTGACGGCGAATCCAGGACAC
>CAMBWO010000424.1 GCA_945871285.1 Pseudorhodobacter antarcticus
AGACCTCCTCTTCGCTTGGACGAGCGTGGCGGGAGGGCTGGCCGATGAAGGCTGCGGTCTCGCCAGGCCCCGAAGGGTGGTCTGGTTATGTCAGGCGCGGGGCGAGCGGGCCGCCCGGCGGTTCTTTCTAGACCCATGAAGGGTCAGGGTGAAGCATTTCGTCGCCTAACCCATTGGCAGCCCTGTATAATATATATAATTCATATTATTATATAGTTATAGGGGGTAGGTCACTCTTTACTTATACCGCGCGCACGGACACGCGTAGGGAAAGGGTGTCCTCTTGAAAGATTGAAACAAGGGCTTTTCCCCACTTTTCCTATACGGTTCTGATGGTTACAGGTCATTTGACTTCCTTTTGAGAAATCCTGCGCCCTGAAGCATCGCGCCAGGGGCCGACCCAGCGGGCCATCCTGTAGACCATGGCCTGCCTGGTCGACGACCCGCGCATGCCGGTGGTGATGTCCCCGCCCTCGATCAGGGTGAGCAGGATCTCATCGCGGTCGCGAGACTTCAGCCACTGCGAGGCTCGGGTAATCTCGGATTTGGTGATCCCCTTGGCCCCTGACGCCCGGATGATCTCCTTCAGTCGTTTAAGGTGGGCCTCGGTCTCGGTGTCTGCGACATGTCGCTCGACTGCCTCCATGGTCCGCTGCGCATAGTGCCGCACGAAACTGATGGCCCAGTCCGCCGCTGTGATTTCGATCTGGGGCCGCGTCGGATCACGCCCGACCGCCACGATGAGGGCAAGCTTCAGGGCGTTTTCCCCGATGCGGGCGAGGATGGCCGTGAAGGCCGTGCCAGCGGCGGCCCGCAATTCCTCCGTCAACTCGATGCTGAGCTGGCGGAACCGGGCCCGTGCCTCCTCAGTCATGGGCACGACCATCGGGTTGACGGCAGTGTTCTGATCAGCGGTTTTGCCGGTCAGATTGCCCTTCTTGCTCCCACCGCCCGCCGCTATCAGTTGCAGCCCCTGGATCAGCGCAGGCGGTGCCTGCCGGATGCCCACGGCGATGTTCTCGTCCGGGTAATCCTCGTCGCTGGGCAGGATCAGGAAGCGGGCGAGCGAGCCGTCGACCACGTTTGCCCCCTGCAATGCGCCCCAAAAATGTAGCGGCGTCGTCGTGCCATAAACGCAGAGGCAGGGCTGGACGATATCGCGCCGCGCGTTTGATCCGTCCCGGTTTGCGTATTCCGCGCCAAGGAAGATCCCGCCGGCCGAGGTGTAAAGCTCGGTCATGTTGTCGAGGATCTCGGTGATATGGCGCGGGCTGCGCTTGCGGTCCGCCGCAGCTGACAGGAACATGCCGAACTCGTCGATCTGGAAGAGGATCGCGGGCTGGCGGTGCAGCGCGGTCAAAAGCCCTGCACCGGAGGCGATCTTGTTGCCCCCGAGGTGATGGGCCAGACCGGCCTCGAAGAAGGTCTCGTTGATGATCTCGCGGGCGTGGTTCTTCCCCGATCCGCTGTCGGCGATCCCCACGACATAGAGGTTCGAGCGCAGGTTGCTTGTGGTGCGGTATTGCCGCCCCATCAGCGCGCCGATGGCGCAGAGGCTTGCCCCGAGCGACAGCAGCGGCTGCGGGCGCCGGGCGGTGGCCAGCATGTAATCAGTCAGATCGCCCACCAGACCGTCTGGGATGACCAGCGCATAGGCTGGCGCAGGTGTGGGCAGCGCAGGGCTACTGGTCGCGACGTCCAGCCGGGAGAGGAGCCCCGCCGCAGGGTGATCGGCTGCGCCCAGCATGCTGCCATCGAGGTGCAGCGCAGGATCCGGCTGCCAGCCGCGCTCCATGGCGAGATGGTAGATCGTGCCCGCGCCGATCCGGTCGGGCTTGAAGCTTGACCAGGCTTTGGCCGTGGTCGCGGGCATGTCCTTGGCAGCCTGCGCGGACCACTCGCCAAAGAGATCTGCGCCAGCGTCACCGAGCGCGCCTTTCAGCGACATGCCGATCCGCATCCAGCTGTCGTAGTCAAGTTCTGTATTGGGCAACCAGCCCAGCGCCGCGCTGATGGCGGGCAAAGTGCCGATCTGACTGTGGCTGCGCGCGATATCACTGGCTGGTGTATTGGAAGCCAGCCCGCGCTGC
Organism: Pseudorhodobacter antarcticus; assembly: GCA_945871285.1. Taxonomy (GTDB): domain Bacteria; phylum Pseudomonadota; class Alphaproteobacteria; order Rhodobacterales; family Rhodobacteraceae; genus Stagnihabitans. The sequence goes on from CAMBWO010000424.1 coordinate 2,091, forward strand.
CGCAGGTTTTCTGGCAGCAACGCATAGGCCTCGTCGAGGAAAGCGGTGGCAGCTTCGGCCGAGATTTCCGGCAAGTCGGTGATGTCGATGTCCGCCAACCCCTCCTCGGGCCAGGCATAGGGCGCGCCGGTGTCGGGGTGGATGGCATAGGCCAGGAACTGCTGCCCGAGGCAGAGCACCTCCAGCGGATGGCGCTTGATGCCCCGGAAAGGCGCTGCCGTGCGATAGACCAACATGCGTTTCGGGGCCCGGCCAATCCGCAATGCGGGTGTATCGCCGAGACGTTCCCTGGCGAGCCGCTCGATTTGCAGCGCCAAGTCGGCATCGTCCTTGATATCGATATCGACCGCAGCAACTGCGCCGCCGACAATGCCGATGCCGCAATCCGGCCAGCTGGCCCATGTGGCCACCTCGACCTCGGTGGTGCCGCGCTCGGCATGGCGGTTCCACTCCGGATAATCCGTCCATGTTCCGCGCTGGAAGCGGCCGGGCTTTTTCGTGGCCGGGCCGATGGGGAGGATGGCATAGCCATTGGTGACGAGCCTCGCGCCGAAGCGCGCCATGAAGGATGTGTCGGCCATCAGAAAGGCACCTCGGGGGTCATGGCGTCGAGCCGGGCACGGTCCTTGGACGCAAGCGCGCGCAGGTGGTCGCAATATCCGGTGACAACCGCGTCGATGAAGCGGTCCCACTCGGTCTCGGTGAGGGTGGCGAGATCGGATTTGTCGATGCTCTCGAGGTATTCGCCGCCTTGTTGGCCGCCCACAGTCATGGCCTCGGCCTCATTGGGGGTCGGATCGATCATGCCCTGCCTCCCATGGCAGATGTCCTGGCAGGCGCGACTGCAGAGGTGCTTGCGGCTGGTGTCGCGCCGCGCGTCGGCGAGCCGATAACCTGCGTTGAACCAGCCAAAGCCGCGAGGTTGCCGGTGGC
>CAMBWO010000425.1 GCA_945871285.1 Pseudorhodobacter antarcticus
AGACTGCGCCAAAACCCGGATCGTGGTGGCCGGATTGGGCGGACTGGCTGACCGCGCAGGGCGGGGGTCTGGTGAATGCGCCTGCCATGGGGGCACCGGAGCGGGGCCTTGCGCCGCTTTGCCTCGCCCCCGGCAGCTATGTGATGCAGCCCTGAACTTGGAACCAACGACAGGATGACACCGTGACCCACCCCCGCCTGACGTTTCACGGTGCCGCCCGTTCGGTGACAGGGTCCTGTTTCCGGCTGGAAACCGATCACGGAGAAATCCTGATCGACTGCGGATTGTTTCAGGGGTCGAAGACCGAAAAGGAACTGAACTACCGCCCCTTCCCCTTCGCGCCCGAGAAGATTGCGGCGGTGATCCTTAGCCATGCGCATATCGACCATGCGGGCCTGCTGCCCAAACTGGTGAAACATGGGTTCTCCGGGCCAATCCACGCGACCCATGCCACGACCGATCTGGCCGGGGTGATGTTGCCGGACAGCGCGCATATTCAGGAGATCGAGGTCGAGCAGTTCAACCGCCGCGCCGCCCGCCGTGACCGCGGTTCGGTCACTCCGATTTACACCAGCGCGGATGCGGCGGCCTGCCTAGATCTTTTCCGGTCGCAACCCTATGACAGCTGGTGTGACGTTCTGCCCGGCCTTCGGGCGCGGTTCTGGAACGCGGGGCACCTTCTGGGCTCCGCCTCGGTCGAGGTCGAACTGGCGCAGGCCGAGGGTGACCCGCTGCGCATCTTGTTCTCGGCGGACATCGGACCGGACTACAAGCTGATGCACCCCGACCCCGAAGGCCCAAGCGGTGTGGACTATCTGATCTGCGAGGCCACCTACGGCGACCGCGACCGCATTGATGCCACCGCCGACCGCCGCCGCGAACTGCTTTGCGACGAGGTGCGCGCGGCCATGCATCCCCATGGCACGTTGCTTATTCCGTCTTTCGCGGTCGAGCGCGCGCAGGACCTGATCAGCGATCTCGGCCGCCTGATCGCCGAAGGGGACTAGCCGCAGATCCCGATTTACGTGGACAGCCCGCTTGCCACCAAGGCAACCCGTGTCTTCGCCAAGCATCATAAAGAGTTGGAGGAAGGTGCGGTGCTGATGCAGGGCTTGAAATCACGGCATCTGCATTTCACCGAGACGCGCGAACAAAGCATCGCACTTGACCGGGTACAGGGGTTTCACATTGTCATAGCCGCCTCGGGCATGTGCGACGCAGGGCGCATCCGGCACCGATTGAGAAACTGGCTTTGGCGCGACGAGGCCACCGTTCTGTTCACCGGCTTTCAGGCGGCGGGTACGCTCGGGCGCATCTTGCAGGACGGCGCGAAGTCGGTGCGCATCCAGGGCGAGGAGTTCGCGGTGCGCGCCCGGATCCGGTCGCTTGACCTTTACTCCGGCCACGCCGACGGCACCGAATTGCGCGACTGGATCAAGGCAAGGCTGCCGATCCGTCATCAGCTGTTCCTGGTGCATGGCGAGGAGCCCGCGATGGCAGGGCTTGCGGCGCGACTGGACGGTATCGTGGCACAGGACGACGTGTTGCTGCCGAAGCTGGATGAGGGCTTTGTGCTGACACCGGACGGCACACAAAGCCTTGCCCCGACGACGCCACCGCGTCTTTCGCCTGAAAAGGTTGCGCACCTTGATTGGCACAACGACGTGTCGCGTCTGCTTTTGGAAATCAACGAAGGCCTTCGGGCCAGCCCGGACGAAAAGACCCGGGCCGCACTGATCCGCCGGTTGCAACGCGCGCTGAACGATGCAGAGCACCAGAGTTGATGGTTGAGGCGCGACGGCAACAATCTGACCCTTGTCAATACGTGGCTGGGTTCGATCCTGTAGCGTGGGCGAGTGCAAACTTGGGAGGGTGAAATGTACCACAATATCCTTGTTGCCGTAGCTTTTGACGCGGACGATGCGCCGGAGCGGTCGTTGCAAGCCGCAAAGGTCCTGTCGTCGCCCGGCGGAAAGGTGACGGTTCTGCATGTGAAGGAGAAGATCCCGAGCTATGCGATCTCATACATCCCTCCGGATTATGAGGCCAATCTCAAGGTGGCCATTCGTGACCAACTGGAGGGGCTGGCCGCGCAACTTGAAAACGGCGCGGGCGTTTTGATCGAAGGGCATTCGGGCCAAACGATCTTGGAATGGGCCGAGGCCAATCAGGTGGATTGCATCGTGATCATGTCGCACCGGCCCGGATTGCAGGACTATTTCCTTGGCAGCACCGCCGGAAGGGTCGTGCGCCACGCGCAATGCTCGGTCCATGTGATCCGCTGAAACGCTGACGCAGCGTCTGCTAGCTTGCCCTGCGACTTACCCCGCGAGCGCCTGATCCAGATAGGCCACGGCCAGTGCTGTGGTGGCCAGCCTGGGGTAATCGGCCTCAGGGATCGGCAAACCAAGGCGTTTGTGCAATGCACTGACAAGGTTCAGGAAGTCCATGGAGTCCAGTCCCAGATCATCCTGCAGATGGTCGTTGTCACGCAGGCTTTCGGCGTCGATATCGGGGGCGACGGCGGTCAGATCAGCGATGAATGCGGCGCGTATCTCATCAAGGGTCATAGGCTCTCAGGCTCCTGCAAAAGTCGATCTATCTGGGCCAGAAATAGCGCGCCACGGCGACCGTCGCTGACCCGGTGATCGGCAGCAAGGGTGGCGGTCACGGCAAGGCGCGGCTCGACGCGACCCTCGCGCACTATGGGCCGCAGGCGCGGCGTGCCAAAGCCTACCAGCGCCACCTGTGGCGGGTAGATCACGCCAAACAGCGCATCCACGCCGGACTCCCCCAGCGAAGATATGGTGATCGTGCCTTGGGTGATCTCGCTGTTGCGCAGCCGTCCGGTACGGGTGCGGGCGATCATATCGCGCATCGCCTGCATGATCGCGTCAAGGTCCATGCCCTGCGCATCCAGAATCGCAGGTGCGATCAACCCGCCCCCCCGCATCGCCACCGCCAACCCGCAATGAACGGCGGTTGAGGGGGCAAAGGGCTCCGCCTCGAACCGACCAT
>CAMBWO010000426.1 GCA_945871285.1 Pseudorhodobacter antarcticus
GAGTTCTTCCTGATCGACGATTCGGGCAAGACCATGCAGGTCCCCGCCAGCCCCCGTTCGGGCAAGCGCCGCAAGGCCGCCGAAACCCTGTCGATCCGCGCCCTTGACGCCTTTGACACGTTTTTCACCGACCTGTACGACGCCTGCGAGGCGATGGACATTCCCGCCGACACCACCACTTCGGAAACCGGTCTGGGCCAGTTCGAGGTGAACCTGATGCATTGTGACGACGCCCTGCGCGCCGCCGATGATGCCTGGCTCTTCAAGATGCTGGTCAAGGGTCTGGCGCGGCGCCACGGCTTTGCCGCCAGTTTCATGGCCAAACCCTACCCCGAATACTCGGGGTCGGGCCTGCACACCCATTTCAGCGTCATCGACATCAACGGCGACAACATCTTTGATTCGGGCGGTCCCAAGGGCACGATGATCATGAAGAACGCCGTGGCCGGTTGCCTGAACGCGATGCATGACAGCACGCTGATCTTTGCCCCGCACCAAAACAGCTATGAACGTCTGGTGCCCGGCAAACATGCCCCCACCGCCGTCTCCTGGGGCTATGAAAACCGCACTTCGGCCATTCGTATCCCCGCCGGCAACCCGACCGCCCGGCGCATCGAACACCGGGTCGCGGGCGGCGACGTGAACCCTTACCTGATGCTGGCCGCGATCCTTGGCGCCGCCCTCGACGGCATCGAGCGCGAGATGGAGCCCGCCAACCCCATTGTCGGCAACGCCTATGCCGTCGAGGGTCTGCCCCAGATCGCCCCCGATTGGGAGGCGGCGATTGACGCCCTGGAACAGTCCAGCATCGTGCCGCGCTTTTTGCACCCCGAGTTGATCAAGAACCTTGTGTCAACCAAGCGTCAGGAACTGCACTATCTTGACGAACTCTCGGACGCCGAAAAGATCGAGCTTTACCTCGACACCGTCTGACCCCTGCCCGCCCCCCTTGACCGACCGGGGGGGCGCGGCGCACGATTGACCCCAAGACAACCACGGAACCCCCATGCTGATTGGCATTCTGCAAACCGGCCTCGCCCCTGACGCCCTCAGCGATCAGGGCGACTATCCCGACATGTTCGCCCGCCTGCTGGCAGGCCACGGCTTTACCTTCCGCACCTTTCGCGTGGTCGACGGGCAATTCCCCGCCTCGGTCACCGAGTGTGACGGCTGGCTGATCACCGGGTCGCGTCATGGCGCGTATGAGGATCACCCCTGGATCCCCCCCTTGGAACAGTTCATCCGCGACAGCTTTGCCGCCCATGTGCCCATGGTCGGCATCTGCTTTGGCCATCAGATCATCGCCCAGGCGATGGGCGGCCGGGTCGAGCGTTACGACGGCGGCTGGGCTGTCGGCGCCACCGATTATGACTTTGGCGGCGATACGCTGACGCTGAACGCCTGGCACCGCGATCAGGTCACCCAAACGCCGCCCGGTGCCCGCGTCGTGGCCAGCAACGCCTTTTGCACCAATGCCGCGCTGCTCTATGACCACGCCTTCACCGTGCAGGCCCATCCCGAGTTTCGCCCCGAATTCATTGCAGGCCTGATGCGGACCCGTGGCAAGGGGCTTGTCCCCGATGAGGTGATGGCCGCCGCCACCGCCCGCCTGACCGCCCCCCTGGCCGACCAGACCATTGCCACCCAGATCGCCACTTTTTTCAAGCAACACCGGGCCCCGCGCCCCAACCCCGTGTGACCCCATGTCGAAATGGACCGACCAACTGCCCGAAGCCGCCCGCGAATACATCGGCGACCGCCGGGTTGACGAAGTGGAATGCGTCATCGGCGACATCGCCGGCGTGGCGCGCGGCAAAGCGATGCCCGCATCCAAATTTGGCAAGCAAACCAACTACTTCCTGCCAAATTCCATCTTCCTGCAAACCATCACCGGCGAATGGGCCGACAACCCGTTTGACGCCTTCACCGAACCCGACATGTATATGGTCCCCGATTTCAGCACCGCCACCGCAGCACCCTGGACCGCCGATGTGACCTTGCAGGTCATCCATGACGCGATGGACCAGCACGGCCAGCCGATCCCCTATTCCCCGCGCAATGTGCTGAAAAAGATCGTCGGCCTGTACGCCGCCCAAGGCTGGACCCCCGTTGTCGCCCCGGAAATGGAGTTCTTCCTGACCGCCCGCAACATCGACCCCAACATGCCGATCGAGGCGCCGATGGGCCGGTCCGGCCGCCGCGCCGCGGGCAAACAGGCCTATTCGCTGTCCGCCATCGACGAATATGGCAAGGTCATCGACGACATCTATGACTATGCCGAGGCGCAGGGGCTGGAGATTGACGGCATCCTGCAAGAGGGCGGCGCCGGTCAGATCGAATTGAACCTGGCCCATGGCGACCCGGTCCGTCTGGCCGATGACGTGTTCTTTTTCAAACGCCTGATCCGCGAGGCGGCGCTGCGCCACGACTGCTTTGCCACCTTCATGGCCAAACCGATTGCGGGCGAACCGGGGTCGGCGATGCACATCCACACCTCTGTCACCGACAGCAGGTCTGGCAAGAACATCTTTGCCGAGAAAAAGGGCGAGGAGACGGCAGCGTTTTACCACTTCATCGCCGGAATGCAGAACCATCTGACCGGCGCAATTGCCGTGATCGCGCCCTATGTGAACAGCTATCGCCGCTATGTGCCGGACTTTGCCGCCCCGATCAATCTGGAATGGGGCCGCGACAACCGCACCACCGGCCTGCGCATCCCGATCAGCAACCCCGCCGGCCGCCGCGTCGAAAACCGCCTGCCGGGGATGGATTGCAACCCCTATCTCGGCATCGCGGCCACGCTCGCCTGCGGCTATCTGGGCCTGATGGAAAAGCGCGATCCGCGCCCTGAATTCAAATCCAACGCCTACATCGACAGCGACGACATCCCCACCAACCTGGGCGACGCGCTGGACCTCTTGGAGGCGGACGAGGCCTTGATGGACGTTCTGGGCCGCGATTTCTGCCGCGTCTACGATTCGGTCAAGCGCAATGAATACAAGGAATTC
>CAMBWO010000427.1 GCA_945871285.1 Pseudorhodobacter antarcticus
AGCTGAATGATGATCGAGGCCGAGATATAGGGCATCACGCCAAGCGCAAAGATACCCATCCGGCTGATCGCGCCGCCGGTGAACATGCTGAGCATGCCGCTGAGGCCCGAACCCGCATTGTCCATGAAGTTGCGCAGCGCCGTGCCGTCAATGCCGGGGACAGGAATATAGGTGCCCAGCCGGTAAACCATCAGCAAAAGAATGGTGTAAACGATCCGCTTGCGCAGGTCGGTCGCCTTGCCAAGCGCCCCCCACGAAAGGTTTGCGGCCATTTGTTCGGCGGCTGATGCCATGAGACAAGCTCCGTTGTCACGATTGAAAACGCCGCCGATCCGGTTTCCGGTCGGCGGCGCGGGAAACTGCAAGTGATGTAAGCCGTCCTGAGGACAGCTACAATCCCTTATGCTGTTTTGCGCACAGACTTGCCATGCGGCGCCAGAACCGGTGCCACCGTCAAGGTGCCGCCCGCTGCGGCCACAGCCTCGATCGCCGAAGCCGAGGCGCCGGTGACGTTCAGCATGACCTTGGAGGTGATGGTGCCCTTGCCCAGGATGCGGATGCCGTCACGCTTGTGCCCGGTCAGGCCGGCAGCGATCAGGATGTCCTCGGTGATCTCGGCGGTGATGTCCAACTTGCCCAGACCGATGAACTTTTCGATCAGACCCAGGTTGATGACAGCAAAGCGCAACTGGTTCGGCTTGGAAAAGCCGCGCTTGGGCAAACGCCGATACAGCGGCATCTGACCGCCTTCGTAGCCGCCGATGGCGACACCCGAACGCGATTTCTGACCCTTGATACCACGGCCAGCCGTCTTGCCCTTGCCCGAACCGGGACCACGGGCGACGCGCTTTTGCTTGGGTGTAGCACCCGGATTGTCGTGCAACTCATGCAGTTTCATGTCGCAAACTCCTATGCCGGAAAGCCCCCGCCTGCGACGGGCAGGGGCAACGCGGCTGATGATTGATTCTGTGGCGATAGGCGGCCACCGGGGGCGTATAGCGACCGTTGCCCTGCCGTGCAAGGGCAACGGTCCGGCTTTACCCCGTCACAGTCGCCCCCGGCGCCGGATAGCTGCCCGAGGCGTCGTGTTTTTCCTGCCCGGTCAGGGCGGGGGTGAAAACGCAGATGATCCGCAGATCGGTTCTGGCGCGCAAAAGGTGCGCCTCGTTGTGGTCCAGCACATAGACCGTGCCGGGCCCCAGGGGCCAGGTCTGGCCGGTGACAACATTCACCACCTCGCCCTCGCCTTCGATGACATAGTTCGTCTCGACGTGGTTCTTGTATTCCAAAAGCTGTTCGGTGCCCGCGTTGCACAGGGTGTCGTGCAGGGAATAACCCAAGCCATCCGCCGCCAACAGGATACGACGGCTTTCGAACGAGGCGCCTTTCACATGGGCAGCCGTGTTGAGGATTGAGGCGAGGGTTCGAACGATCATGCGGTGCTCCTGGCGATGGGATCAGGCCCCCGCTGGCCATTGAAATTCGGGGCGCAGGCCGGCGAAAACCGGGCGGCCATCCGTGGGTGCGGGATAGCCTTTCGTCTCATCCCAGAAGGCATGGTAGTTGGCCTTGGGGAAGCTGGCATCGTCATAGCCCATGATGTTGGGCACGGCAACGCGGATGCGCTTCTCCTTGTCGTCCAGCATCAGCGCCGCGCCGCAATCGGTGCACAGGCAAATTTCCAGCGGTCCGTTCGGGTTCTGGGCGTTGAAGGGCACGCGCTTGATCCTTTCGGGATGGTCCACCGTCACATCGCCATAGTTGAAAAAGGCGACATGGGTGTGCTGCTGTCCGGTGACGGATTTGCAGACATTGCAGTGGCATTCGTGGTTGTCGATCGGGTCAGCGGCGGCTGTCACATGAACATGCGCGCAGCCCCCGGCATAATTTCCGGCCATGGCTCTCTCCCTCTAACGCCCCTTCCCGGGGCTGGGCTGATGGTAGCACGGGTTTTGTAGGCTGGAAGATTCGTTTTAGGGGGAGAGGGACACAAGGAAGATGGGCAAATTGCCCATCCTACAAGTCATGCGCCACGGCTGCTGTCGGTCAGGACCAGGGCCGCCAAATGCAAAACGCCCCACCTTTCGGCGGGGCGTGCTTGTAGGGTGTGCTTGTAGGGTGTGCTTCAGCGCACCTTGCGTTTAACCGCGCTCTTCCACGATGACGACCATGTGGCGCACGGCGTGCACCATGCCACGGATCGACGGCGTGTCTTCCAGCTCGCGCGTGCGGCGGATCTTGTTCAGGCCCAGACCCTTGAGGGTCGCGGTCTGCACAGCCGGGCGGCGGGCAGCGGATTTGGTCTGCATCACGACGATCGTCTTTTTGCCATCAGCCATGATCAAGCCTCCACGGTTTCAGCTTCGGGGCGACGGAGGATTTCCGCAACCTTCTTGCCGCGACGCGCCGCCACCTGGCGGGGCGAGGTTTCCTGCTTCAGCCCGTCAATCGTGGCGCGAACCATGTTGTAGGGGTTCGAGGTGCCGATCGACTTGGCCACAACGTCCTGCAGACCCAGCATTTCGAACACGGCGCGCATCGGGCCACCGGCGATGATGCCGGTACCTGCCACTGCCGAGCGCATCACGACCTTGCCGGCGCCATGGCGCCCTTCCATGTCGTGGTGCAGCGTCCGGCCGTCCCGCAGGGCGACGCGGATCATCTGGCGCTTGGCCTGCTCGGTTGCCTTGCGGATCGCTTCCGGGACTTCCTTGGCCTTGCCCTTGCCGAAACCGACACGCCCGCGCTGATCGCCCACAACCACCAGGGCTGCGAAACCAAAGCGCTTGCCGCCTTTTACGGTCTTGGACACACGGTTGATCGCGACCAGACGGTCGGCGAACTCCGGGGTTTCCTCGGGACGGTTGTCGCGGCGGTCATTGCCCCCACGATTGTCCCGGCGGTTTTCACGTTCTGCCATTTTTCTCTCCTCAGAACTTCAAGCCGCCTTCACGGGCAGCATCGGCCAAAGCCTTGATCTTGCCGTGAAAGAGGAAACCGCCGCG